>JAGWBY010000114.1 GCA_021295675.1 Candidatus Latescibacterota bacterium
CTTCACGAACAAAGGAAAAAGCAACAACCCTGGATCCCCGATCGAGCCGGGGATGACAAGAAATGCAAATGCCACATCCCGGCGCCTGCGGGCGTGGCGACACCCCGCAAGACCTTCACCATTAGCCGCGTTGCGGCTCGCCCGCGCTGGCGGTATCATCTGAGAAGCCAGGTGCCGGACACTGGGCACAACCACCACATGTGATGGAAGGAGACCGAGGATGGAACGAATTACCGTCAATCCGAGAATACTCGGGGGGAAACCCATCATCGAAGGGACTCGCATATCCGTGGAATTCATCCTTGAGTTGCTCGCATCCGACGTGAGCGAGAAAGATATTCTGGCGGACTATCCGCACTTGAACCGGGAAGACATTCGCGCCTGCCTGAGACCGTAGGTCGAGGTAGGTCGGATTAGCAGAGCGTAATCCGACAATCCCAGCGTAACCCGGCAGAATTGTTGGATTACGCTACGCCAATCCCCCCCCAGGCACTTGCGGCAAGGCGACCGCTTGGGAGAAGATGGACCGGAGGGGGCGGTCCGCGCCTGCCCTGAGCGAAGTCGAAGGAAGCGACGCCGAAGGGGTGCCGTCCCGAAACCGCGTGTGCGGAGCCGCCATGATGCATGATCCGGTCCTCCAGGAATTCCTCGAAAAGATCACCCCGCTACGGAAGCACATCACGCGGGTGATCCTGTTCGGGTCACGCGCACGGGGTGATGACCGCACGGATTCGGATTACGACCTGCTCATCGTCGTGCCCCGGAAAGACGACCATCTTCTCGACGGCTTATACGAGGGCGTGATGGACGTGTTGCTCGCCCATGGCAGGCTAATTTCCCTGAAAATTTTCCCCGAAGCAGAGTTTGAACGGTTGACGCAGTTGCAGACGTCCTTCATGCAACGGGTCAAGGCCGAAGGGGTGCCCCTTGGATAAGGTGCAGCAAGAGCACATCGCCGGCTATCTGGCGAAGGCGCGCGCGAAGCTCCGCGTGGCGCGGGAACTGGTCAAGCAGCACGAATGGGATGACGTGGTCTCACGAGCCTACTATGCGGCCTTTCACGCGGCACAAGCCGTGTTGCTGGCGGAAGGGCACCAGGCGGAGACCCACCGGGGTCTGCTGACGCTGTTCAGCTTGGTGTTGGTCAAGACCGGCAAGTTCGAGAAAAAATGGGGAAAGTTCCTGGCAAACCTGAAGGACGACCGCGAAGCCGGAGACTATGAAGCATTGTCGTACCTCGATGAACAGACGGCGGGCCGTGCGCTGGCCGAAGCCGAGGAATTTGTGGAAAAGGTTGAGGACTTTCTCGGGCAACGAAGCAAGTAAGCTCCTGTCCGTCATTCCCGATCCTCGATTACAAACGTCAAGGACAGGCTCTGATCGGGAATCCAGTGTCGTTTCTTTTTGTCTTCGTACCCGCGCGATCTCATGGCGCGTTCTTTGTCGTGAATACGCACAAAAACAGTCCCGCATGCCTCACACAATCAAAAAAGAAATAACGAAAAAAGAAACACAAAAGGGTTGACTTACCCACCGGCTATTCGTACAATCCCAAACAGTCTTTTTGATCTTGTATCGTTCTATTTCTTTCCAATCAGCAATCATTCAAAAAAGGATTTTACAGGAGAGGAAGGCTTGACTTACCCACCCGCCGAACGTAGAATCGTGCGAAACACGCGAATAGTATACTCGACCTACTCTCTATAACTTATCAATCAAAGGAGATAAGACAACATGGACATGAAACGATTCTTCTTGTATGCAATCGTAATTGCTGCCTTGGCCTTGGCCGGGTGCGGTGGCAATGGGGGAGGTGGGATGGCAATGCCTGAGGATTGCCCGGCGGGTGAGCAACGGAATACGGCCGGTGATTGCGTGCCCATACAACCTCCCACCCCAACTGAAGACGCAACGGCAGCGGCAATCGCCACGGCAATCGGCGCCGACGACGCAGCGCGGCCGACAATCGTCACACCGACGTTGACCAGTGCCGCCGGCGAGGCCACAGTCTCAATAACAGATGCTAACGGCGATCTCACCCCTACCGGTTCTGTCGTCCCGTTTATGGAGGGGGATAGTCCTCCCACTATAGATGGCTGGCAGGGCAGCACCCATTCACGCACGGTAAACAATGTAGTGGAAACGGTCACGGTCTATAACGATGTCGACCCATTGGGCCCCGAAGCGTGGCTTACCTGGTATGATGGTACCAGCAGGCCTGGCACCGGGACGAGTGATGCCGATAATACGACCGGATTGGTGACTCTCGTGACTTCAGATGACTCAGGCACCACGGACGTGAACGAACTTGAAGTACTATTGAATTTAATCGACGTACCTGCTTTCCCGACAGGAGATAGGCAAACCTTCGCTTTTGCTGAAGACGAAGAGACACCTGGAATGTTCAATGATACTTCAGGGATGTTTACATGTGCCCAGGCGGGCGGTTGCGAAGTGATCACCGACATGGACGGTGAAATTACTGCCATCAGAGGCGAATGGAACTTCACCCCAACAATAGGGATGGACCAGACGATTGCTGATATTGAAGTTCAAGGCGTAATACCGGACGGGGACTACCTGCAGTTCGGGTATTGGCTAGTAGCCACTGAGGGAGACGACGAGACAACCTATGGGATCGCGACCTTTTTTGATGGCGCCGACGCCTTTACAGTTGCAAATGTTGCTGCGCTTGAGGGCTCGGCGACTTATACAGGCAAGGCTACCGGTATGTTTGTCACGACGTCGGGTACGGGTGACAATAAGATTTCGACCGGTTCCGGCCAGTTCACGGCGGACGCTACCCTAACGGCGAATTTTAGTATGACGGACGACATAGCAGATGAAGATGCGTTCAGCATCAGTGGCACAGTGGATAACTTCAGCAGTGCGAGTGCGGATGACATCAATGGGAACTGGAGTGTTTCTTTGGGCCAAGCCCGATTTTCTACTCCTACGCGGGGGACTGTTGATCCGAACACAGGAGTGGCTCCCATTACTGCTCACGCTGCCCACACTAACGTCTTCGACGGTACCACAACGGGTGGTGGAACATGGAACGGCGGGTTCTTCGGCAACCCAACAGGTGGTGCTGAGACAGACCCGACCGGCGTTGCCGGCGAATTCACTGCCGGGTTCGACGACGGGAACGTGATCGGCGCGTTCGGCGCGACGCGGTAAGTCACCAAGCCACAGCATCGGCCCGCGTAGCGGACCGTATTCTACTTAAGACAAAAGAAGGGCAGCTAACGGCTGCCCTTCTTTTTTGCCATGACAACAGTTCTTTCCGCACTCATCGTCCTGTTCCTCTTCCATGCCCCGCCGACCCTGGCCGCGTCCGGCGATCCTGATCCTCAAGCGGAAACCCCGTCTGCTTTCACACCGGAGGCGCCGCCGGAAGCGTGCCGGGACTGCGCGGGCGTGCAATATTATCGCCCGTCCGCGGCTGGTCGGTCGGCCCCCCTCACCCCAGCCCTCTCCTTCCAGGGGAGCGGGGGTGAAGAGGGCCAGGGGAGAGGGCCGTCGAAGGGCACGTCCGGCGCGCCGGTAAAGCTCGAACCTGAGGGTCCCGCCAGGCGGACCCACCTGTCCTCCGATCCGCGCGTCAATGCCGCGCGGAGACTGCTCGAACGCAACCGTTTTGCCGAGGCGTTGGCGATCCTGCGGCCGCTGGCTACGGACCATCCGGACCAGACGGACGTGCGATTTCTCCTGGGCCTGGCCGCCAGCCGGGGGTCCCAGACAACCGGGCTCGAGGACGAGATACGGCTCGCGCTCCTGGACGAGGCCATTGCGGCCTTCCGGTCCATCCTGATCCGCCAGCCGGGACTCGTGCGCGTGCGTTTGGAACTGGCCCTGGCCTTTTATCTGAAGGAGAATGACCAGTTGGCTCGCGAGCATTTCGAACGGGCCCTGGTCGGGAAGCCGCCCGAGGCCCTGGTGGCCAACATCAACCGGTTTCTGACCGTCATGCGCGCGCGGCGCCGCTGGCAAGGGTATTTCGGGTTCTCCATTGCCCCGGATACCAATATCAACGCCGCGTCTGACGCGGACGTCATCTATATCAACGTTAACGGCCAGAGCCTGCCGTTCAGCCGGGGTGCGCAGGGCCGCGTCAGTTCCGGTATCGGCATCGTGGGCTGGGGCGGCGGTGAATACCAGTATCCGCTGGCCGAACGCTGGCGCCTGCGCACGGGCATCAATGTCAACCACCGTGAGTACAAAGGGAGCCAATTCGACCAGACGTTCATCGGCGGCTTCGTGGGGCCGCGGTGGCTGATCACCCCGGCGACCGAAATAAGCCTGTTGGCCACCGCCAGCCAGCGTTGGTTCGGCGGCTCCAGCTTCAACTACGATTACGGCACGCGCCTGGAAGTGGAGCACCGGGTCTTCGCAGGCCTGCGGCTGAGCGGCCGGGCCATGTGGAGCGACCGCAAATACCAGCAGCTGAAGTTCCTGGAGGGGCCGCTTATGGTGTTCTCCCTGGGCACGAACTACGTGCTCTTCCCGACCGTGCAGGTCAACGCCCTGGTGGGGTATCAGCAGCAGGAGGCGGTGGCGAACCGCTGGAACAGCGCCGGGTACTGGACGCGGGTGGGCACGAACGTGGCCTTGCCGTGGGGTTTTACCGTGGGCGCGAGCGCCGAGTTCCGGTGGACGAATTACGAGGCGGGGTGGCCTGTTCCGTTCAGGCCTGATGGCTCCGCCCGCCGGGACCAGACCCGCATCCTGTCGGCCACGCTCCTCAACCGGGCGATCACGGTGTTCGGGTTCAGCCCCCAGGTCGCGTTCTCCAACCAAGTCCGCGAATCCAACGCGCAACTGTTCGACTTCAAACGCAACCTCGTGGAAATGCGCTGGGTCCGGCAGTTTTAAGACTCTCTCCTGTCATTCTCGACATTTTTTCTTTTGTGTCATCCCCGGCTTGATCGGGGATCCAGGGTTGTTTTCTTTTTCATGCGGGGTTTCGCCCCCACACGACGAGGTTCCGGGGAAATGCGGGGTGTCGCCCCCGCACGACGAGGCCCTTTTGTTTCGGCAAAAGGACCCAAAACCATTGGCGCCCGTGCGTGGCCTCCCGATTGTGAGGGCTGCGGAACTCGCTTCGCTCAGACAGTCCTCGCCCCCATATTGAATTCGGGACTGCGGCGTCGCCACGCCCGCAGGCGCCAGGTCATGGCGCGATGAGATCGCGCGTTTTTCTGTCTTCGTCTGTCATCCTCGACCATATAAACTGGATCCCCGATTAGTAATGTCGGGGAGGGATCCAGGTCTTTTCTTTTCCCTTCGTGCGGAAGAAACAACGACACTGGATTCCCGATCGGGGTCGGGAATGACAGCAAGGGAAGGTGTGGGGTGTCGGGACCGGGGCGCAGCC
>JAGWBY010000115.1:0-6646 GCA_021295675.1 Candidatus Latescibacterota bacterium
TCGTCGCCGAAGAAACCTCAGCCCAACGGCTAATCGTCGACGACTGGCACACCCATCTCCTCGGCCCCCAAGCCGGCCCCCAACTCTGCCTGTACGGCATCGACCAGCAACTCGCCTATCACTACGTGCGCCGCAAGCTCTTCGCCGCCGGCCATGTTGACCCGGCTACTTTCTACTCCTGGAGCCTAGAAAAACAAGGCGACTTTACTTGGCAGAAGCTGTTTACCGACGCGGCTTCTGATCCATTCGACGAAGGCTGTCGCGGCGTGGTCGTCGCCCTAGAAGCCCTCGGCCTCGACCCCAACGCCGATACCCTCGACGAAGCACGCCAGTTCTACGCGGACACCGCCCCGGAAGAAATCCAACGCCGCTGCATGGAGCTCGGCACCCAAGACGTATTCAACGACCAAGAGCGCGCCTATTACGAAAGCGGCGAATGGGACGAGTGCTATCTGTCCGGCTACCGCCTCGACGAACTCGTCTTGCACTACCCGCGCGCGGCCGTGAAACTCAACGCCTGGGGCTACGAGGTTGGCAACGACCCCAGCCAACCCGCCACCGCCCATGCAATCCGCCGCTTCCTCGCCGACTGGTACGACAAACTGCACGGCGTCGCGTACGGCGCGTGCTCGTTCCCACCCCACTGCCAAGTCCACGACCTCAGCGGACTAGAAGGTGCCGTTCTCCACAACGCCGTGCTGCCAGCCCTGCGCGAACTCAACTTGCCCTTCTTTATGATGCCCGGCCCCATCCGCCAACTCAAACCCGAGTGGCGCGACGCCGGCGACGGCGTGGGCCTAGCCGACATGTATCCCTATCAGCAGTTGGTGCGCCGCCATCCCGACAACGCCTTCTTCATCACACCGCTCCACAACGCCAACCAATATGACGCCAGCGTCCTCTCCTGCCACAACGACAACATCATGGTCATTGGCCACTGGTGGTTTAACTACCATCCGGGCTTAGTCGAACAGGACCTGCGAATGCGGTTGGAGATGACCGGCGACCGCTTCATCCCCTTTAACTCAGACGCCCGCGTGCTGGAAAACCTGATCCCCAAGTGGCAGCGCTTCCGCGACATCCTCGCCAACGTCCTAAGCGAAAAATACCAAGACCTCCACGACGCGGGCCGACAAGTAACCCGCGCTAGCATCGCCCAAACCCTGCAAACGCTCTTCACGCCCAACCGCTTTTCCCAACTTCCCGTGAAAATCAAGGAAATCCGCGCCGCGCAAATCGCACTCAAGCCCCCGCAGAAGACAACCCCGCGCCCCGCCCAACGGCCCGACCATTCCCTACACCGGCCGCTCGACCGCTACGACCGCTTCCGCGCCGACCGCACCGGCTCCCCACCGTGGCACCGCATCGCCTGCGTGATCACGGCCGAGAACGGCACCTGGGGCCTCGGGCTGACCGCCCACTCGCCGCCCGTATTGCCCATCATCAACGATCACTTCGCCTCGCTGCTCGCCGGCGAAAACTGCATGGCCACGGAAAAGCTGTGGGACGTCATGGTGCGCTCCACCGCGCCCTTTGGCGGCCAAGGGCTGGCCAGCTACGCCATCAGCGCCGTGGATACCGCGCTGTGGGACCTCAAGGGCAAACTGCTGCAAAAACCCGTGTACGAACTGCTCGGCGGCCCGCAAAAGGACAAAATTTTCTGCTATGCTTCTGGGTTTGAACCTTTAAGGCGACCAAGCTCTTCACCCCGTGGGGCGCAGCCGACGGCCTCGACGGCCTCGTGAAAATCGAAGAACTCGTGGCCACCACGCGCCAGCTCATCGGCGACGACATCGAGCTATGCCTCGACTGCTGGCTGTCGCAGGACGTGGAGCACCTGGTCCGCCTCGCCGAGATGCTGCGTCCCTATCGCTTGAAGTGGATCGAAGACTATCTGCCCGCCGACGATTGGGCTGGCTACGCCCAAGTGCGCCAGCGGCTCCCGTGGCAAACCCTCGCCTCGGGCGAGCACTGGTACTTGCCGCGCACCTTTGCCCAAGCGCTCGACGGCCGCTTCGTCGATATCCTGCAACCAGACGTGCTGTGGGTCGGGGGCATAACGGCTGGAGTCAAAATCTGCCACCTCGCCGAGGCCGCGGGCGTCTCAGTCATCACCCACGGCGGCATGAACTACCCCTATGGCCAGCACCTTTCTTTTGCCATGCCCGCCATCGTCTGGGGCGAGCGCTCGGAAAGCGTGTCGCCACCCGGAGTCCCGCTCCACGAAATGACCCTGTTGCCCGGCACGCCAGCCATCCAAGACGGCTATCTCGTGCCCAGCGACGCGCCCGGCTTTGGCATTGAGGTGGATTTGCCGTGGCTCGAAGGAGTCGCGATCTGAGGAGTGTCATATCCTCGACGATCTAGACACCTCGGACAAATGCGCTAAAAGCGGGATTTTTGTCGCCACGGTTGCTGCCGTTATCAGCGCCTCCCCGCTTCGCGCCCGTCCTCTTCCACGACCAAATACTGGTTGATCCGCAGGTTCCTCAACACCTGCACGGTCCCGCTCGGCCAGCGCACCTGTAGCGAATCCACCCTCTCAATCTGACCCAAACCAAAGTGGGCCCGGGGATCCTCACCAGAGAGAAAACTGCTGCCGCTGGTAATATCGCGGACTTGCACTTTGCCGCCAGCCGCCAAGCGCAGGCGGGCACCAATCCCACCCCGATTGCTCTTTTTGCCGACCAATGCAACCCCCAGCCAGTTTTGCCTATTGCCCACGTCATTGCGCAAAAGCGTCGGACGATCGTCGAGATTGGTGACGAGCAGGTCCAGATCGCCGTCGTTGTCGTAGTCGGCAATCGCACTCCCCCGACTCACCTTGGCCGCACCCAAGCTGTGGCCGTCGCTAGGCAATAACAACTCAAAGCGGCCGCCGCGATTGTCGAGGAGCTGATTGGGCTGGACGTACGAGGTACCGCTACCCGCGCGCGCTATCTGGGGATAGACGTGGCCGTTGGCCACCAGCAGGTCTAGGTCGCCGTCGTTGTCGCGGTCGAAAAATCCAGTGCCAAAACCCACCAAGTGAAAGCTGGTCCTGCCCAGACCCGCCGCGACGGACACATCGGTAAATAGGCCCGCCCCCTCATTGCGGTAGAGCGTATTATAATCGTCCTCAAAGTGCGTCGCGAAAATATCGGGACGGGCGTCCCCGTCGTAATCACCCCAAGCCACCCCCATGCCAGCCTGCGAGTGTCCCATCGCCCCATACGCCACCTGAGCTTGCAACCCCACCTCGGCGAAGGTGCCATCTCCCTCGTTGCGCCACAGAAAATTGGGGGTGGAGTCATTGGCCACGTACAGATCGACGTCGCCATCGTCTTCTACATCGACGAAGAGCACCCCAAAACCGTAGCCCGGCTCGGGATGCGCCAGACCGGTCTCCTCGGTGACTTCCATAAAGGAGCCGCCCTCGTTGCGGTAGAATGAGTCGGCCTCCGGCACCAATCCCAGCGGCCCGACGAACACATCAACTCCTTTCCACTGACTGCCCAACCGAGGAATTTCCCCAGGTTCGAACTCGGCGTAGCCAGCCACGTATAGATCGACATCTCCATCCCAGTCGTAGTCCCCAAATGCCGCGCCCGTACTCCAAGTGTCCCCAGCCGCCCCAGCCTCGCCTCCTACTTCGGCAAAACCCGCATCGCCGTCATTGCGGTAGAGTATATTCGCACGCAGGTTGGTGACGTAGAGATCCGCGTCTCCATCGTTGTCGTAGTCAGCACTGACAGCACCCATGCCCCAGCCCCGTCCCTTTGCGCCCACGGAACTAGCCACATCGACAAAGCCGCTTGCCCCATCGTTGCGGTAGAGCGCATTGCCGCCGCCTTGCATATCGTCCAGCGCAGCTCCATTCACCCAGTAGAGATCCAAATCGCCGTCGCTGTCAAAATCTAACCAAGCCGCGCCCCCTCCTTTGGCCTCTGCGATATAGCCTTTTTCCGCACTGCCGCCCGTGTGGACTTTCGTCAGGCCAATATCCGCGCCCACCTCGACAAAGTGGGACTGTTCAGACGCCGTAGGCTCCGAATCGAGCGGCTGCTCCTCTGGAGGTGCGCAAGCCACCAAAAGAAAGAACAAAATGCGCGCCTTCATCGCTCTTTACTTAGCTGTGCCAATTTTTCCTGGGCCTTGGAATGGTCTGGATCGAGCACCAGCGCTTCCTGTAGAGCCTGTCGCGCCTCGTCTATGGCTCCGCGCTCGGCGTATAACGCGCCTTGCTTGAAATGCCGCTGGGCCGCGCTCAGGCGCTGAAAGGTGCTCAAGATTTCTGCTCGTTTGTCCGGCTGGCCGCTAAGCAAATACACTTGGCCCAACAGATAGAGTGCCTGGGTATTGCGCGGTTCGAGTTCGAGGGCGCTTCTGAGCACCTCAGCGGCCTGCGGGTATTGGCCCTGCTGCATATAGACTTGGCCCAGTTCCCACAGGATATCGGCGCGTCGGCTGTCTAACTCACTCGCCCGTCTATATCCTTGCTCGGCTTCCCCCGGGCGGTTGCTTGAGGCTAGCAGCCCAGCGCGCAAGAAATGAGCATCCACGTGCGTCGAATCTGCGCGGATTGCCGCAGCAAAAGCCGCGAGTGCCTCCTCGACCTCACCTAGGGCTTGGCGGGCCTCCCCGAGGCGGAAATGGTATTCGGCCCGGTCCGGTGCCAAGGCCGCCGCCCGCGCAAAGTGTTTGGCTGCGTCGCGCTGGCGGTGTTCAACCCCCAAGGCAATCCCCAAGGCAAAATGCGCGTCTGGATTTTCCGGTGCCAACTCCACGGCGCACCCAAAGGCCGCAATGGCCTTGGCGTACTCTTTCAGATGCGTATGCGCCACGCCCATATTGTAGTGGACTTCCATGCTTGCCGAATCCTTCTCGGCAGCCCGCTGCAAAAGGGCCAGCGCTTCCCTAGCTCGGCCCTGCTGCAGCAACCGGAACCCCTCGGCGCTTTCCCGACTTATGCTGGCGCGATTCCCTGACGGTGCCGGCTTTTCGCCGCTATCGCAGGCTGCCAGCAACCCGATAATTAGCCAAAACTCTAGACGCATCGGCACTTACTTAACGCTCGATTTAGACGAGTCTATTATCCTTGTCATCGCCTTTTCTCATGCCCTTCTTCTACGACTCCGTGGTGCGCGGTCCTAGTCAGTATCTCCGTTCTCGTCATTCCTCAAACCAGATGGGACTGCCCCAAGCCAACTGGCCGTTCTCTTGGGTGACGCGCAGATAGTAATAGGCCGACATCTCGCTCCGGTCGATGAAGTGGCCTTTTAGGGCGTAGAGCGCCTCGGGCAAGGCCCGGTGAGCCACAATCCAAGTGGGTAGCCCATCTACGCGCCAGCCCTGGCGTCCCTGCAAAAGCTCGCCAATGCTGAAGCTAGCCCGGGAACCGCCGAGTTTGCCCGTAAGCGACCAGTCGGTGGCCGTGGCCAACAGGCTCTTGCTGGTGCGGCAGTCGAATTCGAGTTCGACCCGCGTCTCTTCGGTCCCCTCCACCTCCACGCACAGGGCGTCATTAGCCCTTGGCGCGGTGGAGCCATTGCGAGTGGTGAAGACAGAACCCCGCGAGGTGTGAGACTGCCAAGCGCACCTTTCCTCACCCCATTCGAGGACGCGCTTGCGCCGCACCTCGTCAAAGGGATCAGAGCTAAAGCAGGGCACTACCTGCAAAAGCCGTCCCCCCGCAACCCGCAGTTGCCCCTGCCAGTCATAGACTTGGTATCCCTTCATCGGCCCCCAGCCCCACTCAAAGCGCAGGCGATAGGGCTGCGGCTGTCCGGTCCGCGGCGCGCTGTAGTCGGGCACCTCTATGTGCACCGGCAAATTGTCGCGTACAACTTCCACGCTTTTGAGCGCGTCCCAACCCTCGACTCGGTAGTCCAGCCTGCGCTCTGCTGGCCCACTCACCACCTCGCCCATCCAAGCCTCTCCAGCGCGAAAACACACCTCGATCCGATCTCCGGTGACGGCTGTGGTGCGCCGCTTCTGCAAGGCGTCAAAGAGCGCAGCGCGGCTATTCTCCTCAGCCCAAATCCCCGTCAGCCCTAACCCGTACCCCCCTGGATAGCCGTCGTGGTTGTCGGTGCCGGCCACAAGGCCAAACCGCTTCCCTAGAGCCAAGCCATGTTGCACGGTGTACTGATATCCAGCCGGACCGCCGCTGTGCCCCAGCATGGGATAGAGGCCACTGTCGCGCTCCGACGAGCCGTGCTCGGAGAAAATTTCCACCACCGGCGACAAGGCCTCGTCAAAGCCCTCCCAGTCCACCCCGCGCTCGTAGGCCGTGTGGTGGGGCACCAAGATGGCCTGTCTATTCCTGAAGTGGTCCTGCAAATCAGCCAAACTCCGCGCACAATACATCGACTCCATATCCTCGGCGCTGAGCACGTGCAGATGTCCCCAAGCCGAGGAGTGCCACTCGTAGGCCGGGAAACAGGTAAACTCGCCCGGCCGATTGCTTTCGCTGGCGGCCCGGCGGATCCGCTCCCAATTGGCGACCACTACGGGGTAGCCGTCTGGCACACCGCCGTCGGCGTGTAGCCCGTGCGGGGTGAAGGCGTAGAAGTCGAGGTGGGAACGGGCGATCTCGTAGCTGCGCTCGAGACTGCCCTGGGCATAGCCGAGTTCGTTGTGGTTGTGCAACTCGCCCCAGTACAGG
>JAGWBY010000115.1:6890-29013 GCA_021295675.1 Candidatus Latescibacterota bacterium
CGCCTGCTGACCACGGATTACGTCTCCACTGGCGAATTTGAAGGTCGCCCGATCCTCAAGGTCGCGTCCGAGGGCCTGACCCTACTCGCCGACCAAGCCATCCGCGACTCGGCCCACCTGTTGCGCCCCGGCCACCTAGCCCAACTGCGCCGCATTCTCGACGATCCAGAAGCCTCGGACAACGACCGCTTTGTCGCGCTCGACATGCTCAAAAACGCCAACATCGCCGCCGGTTGGGTCCTGCCGATGTGCCAAGACACTGGCACCGCCATTGTCATGGGCAAAAAAGGGCATCAGGTGTGGACCGAAGGCGACGACGAAGCCGCTATCTCGGCCGGCATCGCCAAAGCCTATCAGGAGACCAACCTCCGCTACAGCCAACTGGCCCCTCTGAGCATGTTCGAGGAGCAAAACACCCGCACCAACCTTCCGGCCCAAGTCGAGATTTTCGCCGATCAGGGCATGGCCTACAAGTTCATGTTCATGGCCAAAGGCGGCGGCTCGGCCAACAAGAGCTTCCTCTTCCAAGAGACCCGGGCACTACTGACCCCAGAGCGGCTGCGCGCCTTCATCGACGACAAGCTGCGCATGATCGGCACGGCCGCCTGTCCGCCCTATCACCTCGCCTTGGTCATCGGCGGCACCTCGGCCGAGCACACCCTCAAGCTAGCCAAGCTCGCCAGCACCCGCTACCTCGACAGCCTGCCGACCCAACCTTCCGCGACTTGGAGATGGAGGCCGAGGTGCTCAAGCTGAGTCAGGAGATCGGCATTGGGGCGCAGTTTGGCGGCAAGTACTTCTGCCACGACGTGCGGGTGGTGCGGATGCCAAGGCACGGAGCCTCTTGCCCGGTCGGCCTGGCCGTCTCCTGCTCTGCCGACCGCCAAATCCTCGCCAAGATCACCGCCGAGGGCCTCTTCCTCGAAGCCTTGGAGACCGAGCCGGTCAAATACCTGCCCGAAATCGGCGATGAGGAACTCGGCGGCGCGGTCGTCGATATCGACCTCAACCGACCGATGGACGAAATCCGCGCCACCCTCAGCCAACATCCGGTCAGCACCCGGCTCTCGCTGACCGGCCCCATGATCGTCGCCCGCGATATTGCCCACGCCAAGCTCAAGGAACGGCTCGACGTCGGCGAAGGGCTGCCCCAGTATCTCAAGGACCAGTGCGTGTACTACGCCGGTCCGGCCAAGACGCCCGAAGGCTATGTGTCGGGATCGTTCGGGCCGACGACGGCCGGACGCATGGACGGGTACGTCGATGAGTTCCAAGCGGCCGGCGGCAGCATGGTCATGCTGGCCAAAGGCAACCGCTCGCGCCAAGTCACCCAAGCCTGCGAAAAGCACGGCGGCTTCTACCTCGGCTCCATCGGCGGGCCAGCGGCGCGGCTGGCCCAAGACTGCATCCGCAAGGTCGAGGTCTTGGAATACCCGGAACTGGGCATGGAAGCTATTTGGCAAATCGAGGTCGAGGACTTCCCGGCCTTTATCGTCGTCGATGACAAGGGCAACGACTTCTTCGCCCACTTTATGCGGCCTGCTCAGTAGGCCGATCGCTCAGGATCCAGCATGAAACTTGTAAACAAGGTAGCAGTCGTCACCGGCGCCGCGACCGGCCTCGGCCGCGCCACCGCCATCGGCGCGGCCCGAGAGGGAGCGCAGCTCGTCCTCGCCGACATCGACGCGGACGGCGGCCAAGCGACGGCCCAACTAATCTCCAGCGAAGGCGGCACAGCTCATTTTGTACACACCGATTTGAGTCGCTCCGCAGACGTGCGCTGCTTGATGGACACCGTCGGCGAACGCTACGGCCACCTCGACATTCTGATCAATCCAGCAGCCATCCTCGTCGATGCGGGGACGCGCATCGACGAATATTCCGAAGCGTCCTGGCGACGCGTCATCGACGTCAACCTCACCGGCAGCTTCCTGCTGTTGAAGTACGCCGTTCCCCTGATGCAACAGGCAGGTGGAGGCGTGGTGCTACTCGTCATATCCGGTGCCGGTGTGTTAGGCGGCAGTGCCTCTCTTCCGTACGGATCGAGTAAAGGAGGCGTCCGCGGGCTGGTCCTAGTGGCCCGCGAACAGCTTCGTCCCCTGAACATCCGCATCCACGCCGTATCGCCGGGAGAAATGGCGACGAACATGAAGCTGGGCGCTATCCGCGAGATGGCCGAAAAAGCGGGCCACTCCGCCGACGAAGCTGAGCGAAAGTCGCGCCCCGACCTGTCGCCACCCGAGGATTCGGCCGCCAAGCTCATTGATCTCGCCTCCGACGCGGGAGCAGCCGCCGGTGACGCTGTGACCATCTTCGACGGCGACTGGGATATCGAGACTCACTCCTTAAGGACCCCAGCCAACCGCAGGTTGCAATAGGGATTGACGCTACACCGCGCGAGGAAAACGGCATGAAATTTAGCGAAGCACAACTGGCGCAGTACCGCACTGAAGGCTACGTCATCGTCGACTGTCCGTTTTCCGAAAGCCTCACCGAGGAGTGTACGGCGGCGGTTGAAAAGGCATCCCAGGATCCATCGGCAGGGCCGACCGACGGTAGCAAGAGGAATCACTTTTACCTGCGGCCGCAGGTGGAAGACTCGTACTGGTGCGCCCTCGATCACTCCTTGCCGTTCATGAAGATCATCCTGCACCCCGAAATCATCGAACTCGGTCGCCAACTGGCCGAGGACCGCGATATCTATCTGCGCAACGGCGGCATCAACGAGCAGGCCCCTAACCGATCGGTGGGATGGCACATCGACGGAGGTCCGGGGTGGGCGGAGTTCATGCACTACTTCTCCGGGGCGTCGCGCGAGAACGGGTGTCTGCGCATCGTCCCAGGCAGCCACACCGGGCCGCCCACTTCTCTTGAGGAAACGGCCACCCGGCTCAGGGAGGAACGGGGGATTGTCGGTTCGCAGGCCGAGGACGGCTGGGAAGACGTCGCACTCGACAATGAGATTTCCCTAGAGGTCGAACCCCACCAGCTAATCGTCCGCCACGCCAAGCTATTTCACTCAACGTGGCTCAACCGCACCAGTGCCTGCCGGTACATGAGCCACTGGCTGTTCCATCCCCACGCAATCGACAACCATCGCTTCACTTGGGGAGACTACCTGACGCCTGAGCTGCTCGATGCGCTGAGTCCCGATCAGCAAGAGGTGCTGTGGCTGGATCGCGAATTCGACATTGATCCATCGTACGAGCGGGAGCGGTCGCGCGAGTTGGGACGAGTGACGTGGGGAGTCGTCTGAAGAGCGCGGCTAACCCGCCGGGCGATGCCCGCAGGACGATGGTTGTCCAAAGGGGCAAGGCACAAATGCGCCGTAGCGTGGGCCGGGTGTTATCGGCTGTGGCAAATCAACTCCACGCCCGTGTAATCGGAACTTATACACTTAATGCCCCCAAAACCCCACCCCTCAGTGTAGTAGCACCAAGTATACAATTCCCCATTATTCAGGTTGTAACTGATGTTACGCAGTCTTCCAGAAAATTCTCAATTTCACCCCAATATCTTGGGTCAACAGGCTTTGACAAACCACAAGATGGAGAGCTACTGCGTAACGTCAGGTTGTAATTTGGTTATTTGCTCAAGCGTCATCCATGTAAGTAAAGTAGCTACAAATATAAATACGATGGACAGGGCAAGACGAAGTAGAAAGCCCGACACCGCCGACCGCCTTTCTAAGAATTGTTCCCAATACGTGATCCATATTCTCTGCTTTTTAATCCAAGTCACGATCAAGGGAATAAACCAGAACATTCTCCCTATCCGGCGCATTTGGCACCTCCCAAGAGGTCGTTGAAGCGGAGCTTATACGTCATATTCTGATCTACACGAAAGCCGTTGCCCGCATCGTCGAGCAGTAGCATCTAGACCCTTAAGACCCGGCCATAGAATACCTCCCAGTCCTCGGGTTGCAGTAAATATAGGAGACTCACCATCTCCGAGCAATCGAGCGGCTTCTTCTGACATCCTCGTTAGGAGAAGCCGTTTTTTGTCCTTCCCTGCGGGCACAAAAAAGCCCCGCGCTCGTTCAAAAAGCGACGGGGCAGACCCTTTGCCCAATCCACGAACACACGTCCTTGTGCAATGGCTTCTGACCAGGAGCCGATACCCATGTATATTCTGCCACAGGCCAAGTGCAGTTGAAAGCGCTCCCACACAGACCATTCCTCAACGGCGGCGGACAACTCCTCTATCTCTTCAAGCGCTTCGGTCGCTGCTCCAACACCAGGATAGCCCAACGCACTTCCGGCCGGCCGCCAAATGGCCATGCGTCTGCGCACAGGGAGATCCTTCGCAATGAGCTGTCGAGCCGTTCGATGACACCGAACGTGCGCCGCGTCATTACCGATCTTGTTGTACATAATCATCGCCCGTCGGAGTAGCTGCACTTTGCCGAACCAGTCCCCCTGCTGCTCGGACACAGCCTCGGTAAGCTGTCCTGCTTCCTCCCATAATCCCCGGGTACGGAGCGAAATTTCCGCTTTCATCAGAACATCGGGGTACCCCTGCCAATCCTTTTGCTTCAGTCCTTCCGCCTTGACAAGCAAACCTTCCAGACCTTGAAGGAGATCCTCGTCTAAGAGATCCAAAATTCTCCAGAGATCTTCATTCATAGACTTCTCCATACGCGCTCGGCCCGTTCCCATTCATCGACCAGTTCGACCATATCCGCGTCCCCGCGGATTGCGTCAAAGGCTGACAGCTTGCCGAACCAACTCCGACACTGGCCGTTGGCCACGAGTCGGCCGTAGATGTTGCGCAGCCACTCCTTCCCCTCCTCCACCTGCCCCAGCGCGACGAGTGCGGCGGCCAGATAGATGTCGCCGCGATTGACGAGCCGACTGCCCAATTCCTCTTCCTTGCGCAAGTAGCGCAGCGCCTCCGAGTAGTGGCCGGTTTCGCAGGCGGATTGCCCGGCGATGGAATAGGATCCAGCGCTCTGGTGCTGATCGAGTGCCCAGTCGAGTTCGGTGAGGATGTCCTCGGCTGGGAGCCTCGTCTCATGCCTCGCCCGCAGGATGCGGTCGGCGAGCGCGTAGCACACTGTCCACCAGCGAAAGTC
Source organism: Candidatus Latescibacterota bacterium (assembly GCA_021295675.1). The sequence goes on from JAGWBY010000115.1 coordinate 11,965, forward strand.
GTCGCCGTTGTGCGCGCCGGCGTTTTCGTCGCCTTCTTCAGTGAGCGCCAAGGGGCGGATCTGGAGGCGCAGATCGGCGGCGGGCAGGACCTTGGCCCAATCGACATAGGCTCGACTATGCTCCTCCACCTCGTCCCACCGACCCATTTCCCGGTACTGGTTGGAGCAGATGCCGTAGTATTGGAAGTGCTCCTCCATTGAGTGCGTCCAACTCGTCGAAGACTTCTTGGCTCAATCCCACATGCGCGTAGGCCATGCTCATCCCGGATGGCTGCCAAAGCGCAAAGCGGCGGCGCGGCGGCCAGTCGGCGGGCACGAGCTGGCGGGCGCGCTGGTGGCAGCGCACGCAGGCTTCCATATGGTCGCCGCGTCCGGTGTAGTGGGCGTGGTAGTAGACGGAGATGGCCATTTTGTACAATGGCACGCTGCGCCGCCAGTCGTCGAGGCGGTCGGCGGCCCTTTCGAGGAATTGGCCGCCTTCTTCGTGACGGCCATAGTGTGAGTAGAGATGGCCGAGTGCGCGGGCGATCTCCGGGTCGTCGGCACCCAGTTCGCAGACCTTGTGCAGGGCGGTAAAGGTATTGTCGAGCAGGCGGCCGTCGCTAAAGTGCGCGTCCTGTCGCAGGGCCTCGCGGGTCTCGCCGTCAAAGGCCAAGGCCAAACCACGGTGGGCTTCGAGGTGGTCTGGCACGGCGGCGACGATGCGGTTGAAGGCTTTGCGGGCTTCGGGCCACTGGCGCTCCTGCAACAGGTCCTGACCCCGGGCCAGCTTCCTGCGTGAAGTCCTCGGGCAGGCGGTGTTCTTGCAGGTTTTCCTTGACCATAGTTGTCATCTCCTCTTTTAGGTTGCGGCGCGCCCGGTAGAGCCGCTGCTCGACGGTAGGTACCGCGACGTCGAGGAAGGCGGCGATCCGCTTGAGTGAGAGGCCCTCGAGATAAAAAAGGACCACGGCCTGTTGTTGCGGTCGGCTCAGTCGGGAGACCGCGGCCAGAACCCGCTGCCGGCGCTCACGCGAAAGCACTTGCTCCGCTGGCGACGGGGCGGGATCGACGACCGCCATTTCTTCGTCGAAGGCGACCTGTCGGCGCTGGCGTCGGAGCCACATCCGGCACTGATTGGCGGCGATGGTCCGCAACCACGGGCCGAATTTTTGCGGCTCGGGCAGGCTTTCCAGCTTCAGGTAGGCAGCGATCAGCGCCTCCTGTGCTGCGTCCTCGGCCACGTCGAAATCCTTGACGTAGCTCAGGCATAGCCCGAAGACGGGATAGCGGTAACGGTTGACCAAGACCGCGTAGGCGCGGTGATCTCCCTCCAAGCACGCCTCTACCAGTTGGGCGTCGTTCACGGAAACTCCCTTTTTCGAGTGCACCCGCCCTATAAATGCCCGAGACTGGAGAAAAATAACGCATCGCCGCAAGATAACCGGAGATCAGAGACTTCGCCCGGTTTCCATGGGCACGAAGCCGCCAAAGTGCAGCATTACTGACTGGACGTGAGAGTAATAGAGGTTTGAAAAAAGTGAAGAGAATGTAGACCGGCCCTCGCAGGATCAGCTACCCGCCGAGCGGTGCCCGCAGGACGATACAGGGCTTCCCCAAGTCGTGGCCAATGTAGTCCCCTCGATGGGGGACGATCTCGGTGAAACCCAATCGAGTCCAAAATTGCAAGGCCGGAACGTTGGCCAGATAGACGCGTGCAAGGGCGAAGCGAAAACCTTGGGCGGCCAGCACGCTCTTGAGGCTTTTGATGAGTGCCGTGCCAACGCCGCTGCGCCGAAATCGCGGCCGGATTGCGAGGATCGAGAGCCAAGCGTCCCCTGCGTTGGGCACATCCTCCATGAGATGAAAGTACCCGGCTAGCTCTTCAGCCGGTCCGACGTGGATGCTCCTCATGCGGAAGCCGCGCTCCTGCGCCTCCTCCGCTACCGACTGCTCCACTAGCTCACCGACCGTGCTTTCGGGCACCTCGGCAAAAGTGGGATCGAGCGCGACGATATCTACGCATTCCGTAACCGCAGCATGCAGCGCCGGCGTCTGCGCTACCTCGACCGCCCGTACGACAATCTGCCCCTCCGACCATGTACTCGGTAACATGTCCCTATCACTCTCTGAACCGAGTAAAACGCTACTTCTTCGCTTTCCTCAGCGCTCCCTTAAACGCCTTCTCGATCTCGCCGCGCGCGACAATCGCGTCCTTCCACACATCAGGGAAGCAGTCGAGCGCATAGCCCGACCCTCTCGGCCCCAGCTCGACGACAGCCCATAGCTCAGTGGCACCGCGCTGTCCCTTGACCCAATTGTAGAGCAGATGCTTGAGGAAGTTGTCGCGCCAAGTGATAAAATCCGCGTCCAACACCCCGCGCCCATTGGTGACCGGAGTCTGGCAGTGGCTGCCCGTAAAGGTGCGGAAGTGAATCAACTCGCTCATTTTGAGCAGGTCGGGGCGGTACTCGGCGATGCGCTCCCAGAAGTTATTCGGTCGTAGCTGTTTGATGATCGCCGGGTGCGAGTGGTCGAAATTCGTGCGCAGCTTTTCCTTGTAGCGCTTCTCGTACTGCGCCGCCAGTGCCAGCCCCTTCTCCGGGGTCTCAGTACACGTGTCGCGGTGCCACTCAATCGCCGGTTTGAGCTTGAGCTCTTTGCCCGCCTTCATCACTGCCCGCGCCACCGTCACCGCCTTGCGGATCTCGGTATCGTGGTCGCAGAGTTGGATGTTGATGTGTTCGGCACCAGCATCCTTAAAAGCTGCCAGTTTTGGCTCAGCTTCTTCTACCGTGGCTATATCGACCCCGCCGACGAGCTGTAGCCCGTGCTTGGCACAAGCCTCGGCGATCTCGGGATCGGCCCCGGCACTGAAGCCGACAAAACCAGCGTCCTTGGCCGCGCGGACTTTGCGGTCCATGGACCACTGCTTGGCTTCGGACGGGTAATTGGTCAACGTCCACGCCGCGGCGCAGAGTTTGAGTTGCGGCCTTTTAGCCTGTTTCTTCTTAGCCATTGTCCTCTCCTTTAATGAAAAAATTAAACGACGATGCCCGATGCGCTCTGAGGTAGATTTTAAGATGCTCCTCAAGCATACTCAAACACATCGACCTCTTCAGAGCGCACTGGTTTAGCTGATCCGTGTACCATGCGACGAACCTTCTCAGTGGTCTGGCGACTGAAGGTTGCTTCCCCACAGCGCAAGCACACGCTAGCCGGAATATCCTCGACTAAAATCCGCCTCCCTTGCAATACAAATACTTCACTCACCCTTTTCTGTTGGGCGCTGTTTGATCCACATACATGGCAATGGAACATGATAGTTTTACCTCCGTTGAGAGAAATCAATCCATTCGCTCGCGTCAGGTTCCTAAACGACAATTCGCTTTTCTCCGGTATATACATTGAACCCCCGCCCGCGCAAAAATCCCAACAACGTCATCCCCGATTCCCGTGCCAAATCCACCGCCAAGCTCGACGGCGCAGACACGGCGGCGACCACCGCAATCCCCGCCATCCGCGCCTTCTGCACGATCTCAAAGCTAGTGCGGCCACTGACCATCATTACGCTTTCCGCTGGCACCAGCTCGTTGCGCAGCGCATAGTAGCCGATGAGCTTATCGACTGCGTTGTGCCGGCCCACGTCCTCGCGCAGGACGAGCAAGTCGCCCGCCTGATCAAACAGGGCCGCCGCGTGTAGCGAGCCTGTTTGCTCGAATACATCCTGTGCCTGGCGCATGCGTTCGCTAAGGTCGTAGAGCATGGCCAGCGGCACGGTAAAATCTGCCGTTAGCGAGGGAGCCTCGCAGGTGATAGCCTCGATGCTGGCCTTGCCGCAGACCCCACAGCTCGACGAGGCGTAGAAGTTGCGCTGGAGCCGCTGCCGATCAAACTCCACGCCAGCGGCCAGCTTGACCTCGACGATATCGCAGCCGTGCAATACGAAATCGCGCCCAACTCCTGCGGCGATTTGAGCAGCCCCTCGGTACACAAAAAACCGGCCGCCAACTCGAAGTCGTGGCGCGGAGTGCGCATAACCACTGCGATCGGCGTCTCCTCCACGCGGATCTCCAGCGGCTCCTCGACCGTTACTTGGTCGTCTTCAGCCGCTTTGTCCGCCTCGCGGAAGCGCCAGATCGGCCGCTGCGTCACCCGCTGCTGCCGCTCCATCACATCGGCCCCACGCGCCGAGGAAGCGTCGAAGCTCTTTTGCATCAGCGCCAACTTGAGCGGCTGCGCCTCTGGCTCGTCCCACATGTTTTCAAACTCACCGGGGTCCTCTTGCAAGTCGTACAGCTCGCCTAAATCGTGCCCGTGGTAGAGCACTAACTTGTAGCGCTCGTCGCGGTACATGGTGGCAAAGGTCCCATCGGGCGCGTCCAAAGCGTCGTAATACTCACAGCGGACAAACTCGCGGTGCGATGCCGCGCTCTCGCCGCGCAAAATCGGCAAGAGCGAGCGACCGGTCATCCGCTCCGGCACCTCCAGCCCGGCTAGCTCCAGAAGCGTCGGTGCCTTATCGGTCAGTTCGACCAGATCGTCGCGCACCAAACCCGCCTCAAAGTGTCCCGGCCAAGAGAAAATCAGCGGCACCCGCACCAAGCCCTCGTAAAAGCGGCAGCCCTTTTGGATTAGGCCGTGATCGCCGAGCATTTCCCCGTGGTCGGACGTAAAAATCACTACCGTATTGTCGCGCTGGCCCGTGTCTTCGAGCGCGGCCAACATACTCCCTACTTGATCGTCGATCTGCTTGATCATCGCGCAGTACGCCGCCTGCAATACGCGCGCGTCGGCCCCAGGCGTCGGGCGGTCTTTGTGCAAGGGATCGCGAATGTCGAGTTGGTCGGGCCGCCGTCCCTTGGACTGGAAATCAATCGCCGCTAGCTTTTCCTGCTGCGCCAAATCGCTGTCGGCAAACAGCGGTCCGGGCATGGCCGCAGGGTCAAAAAGATCGCGGTAGCTCTGTGGCGGATTGAACGGCGGATGTGGATCGTAAATGTTGACACTCGCCAGCCAAGGGCCGTCGCGTTTTTCGCTTATAAACTCAATGGTCTTCTCGCCGCACCACGTCGTCTGGTGGAACTCGGCGGGCAATCCATAGGGATATTGTTTCATCAACTCGCCTAAGACTTCCCCTTTTTCCCGCACCCAATCGGCATAGCCGTGCCCCTGCGGCCAGTCGTCGCGGGGCGCGTGGCTGTATTCCCAATAGCGGTACCCATCATTGACGCGCGGCTCAATGCGGCCATAGGCGCTGGCCAAGTGCAGCTTGCCAATCAGCCCGCAGTCGTACCCAGCCTCGGCCAACGTTCGCGTGACCAGCGGCGGGTGGTCGGGAAAACTGTCGAGGCCATTGCCGTTGATGTGAACGGCGCTGGCGTACTGGCCGGTGAGAAAACTCGCGCGGCTCGGCGTACAGATCGGGCTTTGGCAATAGGCGCGCGTAAAGGCCACGCCCTCGGCGACCAGCCCATCGACGTGCGGCGTATCGACGTGGGCATAACCGAGTGCGCCGATCGTGTCGTAGCGCTGCTGATCTGTGCAGATCCAGAGGATGTTGGGAGGCGTCATGGCAAAAACTGCTCCACTATCTCGTTGCGCCACTGCATCTGCTGCTCGGTCGTCTCGTGCGGTTTGAAGGCGCGGGCAACCTCGGCAATCGGCACGCCCCGCACCTCGATCCGCTCCAAGTCGGCCACGCCGTAGCCCAAGGTGTCGGCGTAGTGCAAAAGGCCCAGTTCCATCGGCTCAAAGCCCATGGCCTTGGCCATCACCGCATCCACGGCAAACACATCAGCCGATGCCGCGGCCGCATCCATCGGCACCGCATCAGTTCCCCCAGGACCATTGCCCTGCAAGCCCACTGTACCATCGACGATCCCAATGTCCGGCTTGAGATACTGGGCTAGGCGGATCAAGTTCACGTTGAGCACCTCGGCTTCGCTGGGCAACACGCGCTCGGCGTGCGAAGGATAGCCGTGCATCTTAATGCGATCTTCTTTGTGCAGCGTCCCCATGATCATGTTCTTCTGCGCCAACGTCACCACGCACACGTCGTGGGTCTTGGCCACGGCCACCGAAATGGTGCAGGGACATTCGAGCACCACACTCGGCATCCGCACGGTCGCCGCAACGCCGCCGGCCATGTGAATTGTGGTCTCTTCCCACCGCGTCTCCTGATGCAGATCGACCAAGCGAATCGGCACCGAGTATTCTTTTGGCAAACGCCTCGCCCGAATACTTTTCGTTACCGCCTTCGGCAATGACAATCTCCTCGGGCGGCTGCGGCGTACTCAGCAGAAAGTCGATGGCACCGCGCATGGCATCGGCGTGGGTCGAGGCGAGGGGATTTTCGCTGGACAGGAAGTTTGGCTTGAGCATCACTTGGGCGGCCAGCTTCGGCTCGACATCCTCGCGCACCAAATTTAGCGCTTGATATACGTTGGCTTGCCGCGCACCGGCGCGCGCCAAACCCACTTGGGCTGTGTTCATATCGCATGTCTCCTTGGTTGATAATGCCTTGCCCGCTCTCTGGCCCCAATGTATCATTTCTCTTCCTCCTAATCAATCTGCGTCTATGCGTCTGACCTTTGAAGAAGGCACCCTGCTCCTGCGCGACTACGTCGGCCCAGACGCTGTGCGCGTCGATCACTGGCGCGCCCAAGCTCACTTCTACCGCGAAAGCATCGAACACCTCAAACAAAACAGAGTCGCATTCAAGAATACGGCCCCGCGCTACAATACCCTGTCCCTGCAACTGCACACCGCGCCTGAGCCGCACCCACACCAAGCCGAAAGCATCACCGCGTGGCAACAGCACGGCTGTCGCGGCGTGGTCGTCTTGCCCACGGGCACGGGCAAGTCACAAGTCGCGCTCATGGCTATGGTAGAAGTCCAGCGCAGCACCCTCGTCGTCGCGCCGACCATCGACCTGATGAACCAGTGGTACGACCTGCTCACCCGCTCGTTTGCCGTCGAGGTTGGCCTGCTCGGTGGCGGCTACCACGAGCTAGCCGACCTGACCGTTGCCACCTACGACAGCGCCTATATGCAAATGGACCGCTACGGCAACCGCTTCGGTCTCATAGTATTTGACGAGGTACACCACCTGCCCGGCGAAATGTACAGCCACGCCGCCGAAATGTGCCTAGCGCCTTACCGCCTAGGATTGACAGCCACGCCAGAACGCGCCGATGGCCGCCATGTCCTCCTCGACACCCTCGTCGGCCCCATAGCCTATGAGCGCGGCATCCGCGCCTTGTCCGGCGAGTACTTAGCCGAGTATCGCGTCGAGCGCCGCCAAGTAGATATGGTCGCCGAGGAGCGCGTCCAGTACGAGGCCGCCCGCGACGAGTACCAGGCCTTCCTCGCCGCCAAGAACATCCGCCTCGGCACCCAAGACGGCTGGCGGCACTTCGTCATGCTCTCGGCCAAAAGCACCAGCGGCCGACGCGCCATGCACGCCTACCGCCGCCACCGTCAGATCGCCCTCGGCGCGACCGCCAAGCTCCGCGTCCTTGAAGACATCCTCAAGGCCCACCCGCGCGACCGCGTGTTGATTTTTACCAACGACAACGAGACCGTCCATCAGATCTCCCAGCCATTACCCACCGCACCCGCACGCGGGAGCGCAAGGCCATCCTCGAGGCCTTCAACAAGGGAGAGTACCTCGCCCTCGTCGCCTCAAAAGTGCTCAACGAGGGCGTCAATATCCCCGCAGCCAACGTCGCGGTAGTCCTCTCCGGCTCGGGGACCATCCGCGAGCACGTCCAGCGCCTCGGGCGCATCCTCCGCCGTCGCCAAGGCAAAGAAGCCGTGCTCTACGAAGTGGTGTCCAAGAACACGGTCGAAGACCGCATCAGCGACCGCCGCCGCCGCCACGAAGCCTACGAGTAAGCACCGTGCTGACCTCGGACCTCCTGCTGACCCGCTCGCGCGGCCCCTACATCGAACCGCGCTATGTCGATGTCGAGGGGCCAGCCCTCATCGACCTAGCCCAAGCACTCATCGAGACCCACACCGAACACCAAGGCAAAACCCGGCGGGAACTACAACGCGCCCTCGACTTGCTCGCCGGAGACCGCACCGACTACCGCATCCAGCGCGGCCTAGCCAAGCTGCTCTGCGACCACTACTGCGAATTCCACGTCGCCAGCCCCCAGCCCCCCGAAGAATTGCGCCATGCTGTTTTTACGCTGGCCCGCGCCCACCATCCGGTCGTCCGCGAGACCAGCCTCATCTACCCAGTCAAGCGCGAAGATCTGCTGGAACAGGTCGCTCTCAAACACCAGATCAGCAGCGAAGACGTGCTCGCCGGGCTATACGCCGACCTGCCTGAAAACCACCAGCTTACCACCTTTGCCGCGCCCGCGCCCAACGAGTTGCTGCTGCGCTACAACGTGGCATTGGCACAAGCCATGCTCTACCGCTGCGAAGTCTTGCGCCTGAGCGTGTATCGCAACCTGCCGGTACGCTACAAGCAGCTTTTCAAATTCATCAAGTTCTACCGGCTAATCCACACCATCGAAGGCGATGTCGATGCCGGCTATGAGATCGGGCTAGACGGCCCAGTGAGCATGTTCCGCCACTCGCAGAAATACGGCCTGCAAATGGCAATTTTCCTCCCGGCCTTATTGCTGTGTACCCGCTGGTCGATGCAGGCCGACATTTTGCGCAAAGACGGCCGCCGCCAGCAGTTCGTCCTCGACGACCAGTCGGGTCTCGTGTCGCATTACAAGGATCAGACCCTGTACGACTCGCTATTGGAAGAAACGTTTGCCGCGCGTTTCACCAAGGCCAAAACCCAATGGCAGCTAGAGCGGGAAAGCGAAGTGGTCAACCTCAAAGAGACTGTAATGATCCCGGACTTTACCTTTCGCCATCCCGACGGCCGCATAGCTCTGCTGGAAATCATGGGCTACTGGCGGCCCGAGTACCTACGGCGCAAGCTGGAAAAGCTGCGCCAAGCCCAACGCCGAGACCTAATCGTCGCCGTCTCGTCCAACCTCAATGTCAGCGAGGACGATTTTAAAAACGTGCCCGGCGGGGTCTTCTTTTTTCGCAATAAGGTTCAGCCCAAAGACGTCATACAGTTATTGGACCAGATTGAACCGCCTGCCGCTGGGCAACCTAGCAAGTGAACATTACATTGTGAACTCCCGCAGCGGTGCGTGGAAATGGTAGCCTGCTGCGGGATCGCTCTTCCATTCGGAACCTAGTAATCTTCCACGACAGCTAAACGGTCGTGTAAAGACAGGAGCAACTATGGACGGCATTCACGACATGGGCGGGATGCACGGATTTGGCCCCATTATACGCGAGGAAAACGAACCTCTATTCCACCATCCTTGGGAGGGCCGGGTACTTGCCATGACTGTAGCGACACCTGTACCGGTCCCCGGAGGCTCCCGCAACAACATCGAAAATATGGATCCAGCTCACTACCTGTCGTCCAGCTATTACGAAAAATGGCTGTACTCCCGCATCAAAGGGTTGATTGACGCTGGCGTGCTGACCTCGGAAGAGCTGGAGACGCGGATGGCACTTTTCCAGGACCAGCCCAATGCCGAAACTCCGGTGCATCCCGACCCCGATGCCGTCCGCGCGGAACTCAAGCGCTCGCGCCCTGCGGCTCCATCCTCACAGAAAATGGATATCCAGCCACAATTTTCCCACGGCGATCGCGTGCGGTCGCGCAACATCCACCCCACAGGCCACACCCGACTTCCCCGCTACGCGCGCGACAAGTGCGGCACAGTCACCAATTTCTACGGCATCTACAACCTACAAGACGCCGAACTACCCGCAGGGTGTACAACTCGTCAACAACCCTTGTACGCCGTGCGCTTTGACGCTGCGGAACTGTGGAGTAGCGCCGCTGAAGCAAAAAGTGCCGTCTATTTGGATATGTGGGAAAGCTACCTAGAACCGGCGTAAACCAATCCCCAACCACAAAAGGATTTTTGTTATGGACAACGTTCAACAAACTGCCCAAACCGAGACGGATGCCGCCCTGCGCACCAGAGCACTCGAATCACTCCTGATCGAAAAGGGACTGCTGACAACCGAGATTATAGACGAAGTAGTGCAGCAATACGAACAAGACGTAGGCCCGCTCAATGGCACCAAAGTAGTTGCCCGCGCCTGGAGCGACCCTGACTACAAACGACGGCTACTCGAAGACGGCACCGCGGCTATTGCCGAACTAGGTTTCGGCGACGCGCACGGCAGCAAAATCGTAGTACTGGAAAACACAGCAAGTGTCCACCACGTCGTCGTTTGCACCCTTTGCTCGTGTTATCCCTGGTCCGTACTCGGCCTGCCGCCGAGTTGGTACAAATCCTACGCCTATCGCTCTCGGGTGGTGCGGGAGCCGCGAGCGGTCTTGCGGGAATTTGACCTCGAGCTACCCGATGCGGTCGAAATCCGCGTCTGGGACAGCAACTCGGACCTCCGCTACATGGTGCTGCCCGAACGCCCTGCTGGCGTGGAAGACCATACCGAAGAACAACTCGTTGCGCTCGTCACGCGCGACTCGATGATCGGCGTGGCTAAGATTGAAGCACCGGTAAAGTGAGTCTGGGATGACGCGACAAGCCGACCGACAAATTTCCACTATGGAAGCACAAATCGCCCTACCGCGAGAAAATGGCGAACTGATCTTTCAGGCCCCTTGGGAAGCACGTGCCTTTGGCCTTGCAGTTGCACTTAACCAGCAAGACCTCTACAAATGGCGCGAGTTCAGTGCGGAATTAGCAGTGACAATCGCGGCGGCCGAACAAAACAACGACCCATCGAGCTATTACACTCGCTGGGTCGCTTCTCTCGAAGAGTTGATCATTGCGAGGGGTTTAATCAGCCGGGAGCAACTCGACGCCAAAACCGCAGAATGCGCCGCTGGCATTCACGACGATCACGATCATTAAGTAGCTTGGACTAGATCCAACAACCCGCTGACTAGGCAGCGGGCTCAGAGCTGAACTTGCGCTGTACAAAACGCAGCGCGGATCTGTAGCTGTCGAGTTTCCCTTCCAACTGAGCATCTTCGACCGCAGCGAGAATTTCCCTAAACAGGGGGCCAGGAGTAAAACCCATGGCAATGAGGTCGCTTCCCGTAAGCAAAGCCGGCGGGCGCAGATGCTCCTTCTTTAGAGCGGCCAATTGCTCTTGGCAAAACTCGTACAAGTCGAGCTTGCCGTGGCTGGCTAGACAATCGGCGCGATGCAATTGGAGTAGCTCGGGAAAGTGCGGCTCGCGCAACAGGCGCACAAGCGTGCTCGGGCGCATCTGGCGCACGTGGCTTATCCGCATGTGGTCGGCCACAAGTGTACAGATGACCCTCCGCGCCTCGTTGGACATCCGCAGCCGTCCGCAGATCGCAGCCGCCATTTTGGCCCCAACCGCGTCGTGGCCGTGGAAGCGAATGCGCTCGGCTCGCACCATAGTTGACGGTTTGCCAATGTCGTGGAGCAACGCGCTCCAAGCCAACTCAGCCGACGGCTCGTCGAGGTGTTCAAACAGAAGCTGGACGTGGGTCCACACGTCGCCTTCGGGATGGAATTCAGCGATGGCCGCGACTTCTGGCAGCACGGCTTGCAGCAGACCAGACTGGTCCAAAAGGCGCAAGCCACACACAGCCCCTCCCTCAGTCAACAGCAGGGTTAGCTCGTCGCGGATGCGCTCGGCGCTGACGCTGGCAATGGACTCGACCTGAGTACAGAGCGCGTCCCACGTCTCAGGTTCGATGGTAAAGCCGAGCCGGGCCGCAAAGCGCACGGCCCGCAACAGGCGCAGATGGTCTTCGGCAAAGCGCGCGGTGACCTTATCGTGGAGGTCGCGCTGCCCGCCGACGTAATCGAGTAGTTCACCGCTTTCTGGGTCGTAAAACAAGCCGTTGATGGTAAAGTCGCGGCGCTGGGCGTCGGCGCGGGCGTCGGCCGGCTCGATGGATGCGGGACGGCGGCTATCGTGGTACGGGCCGTCGCGGCGGAAGCGCGCCACCTCGTAGTCGCCCTCGTCGAGCATCACCACCGAGATGCCAAACTGCGCGCCTACCGCCACTGTGTGCTCAAAGAGCGCAGCAACCTCTTCTGGCCCGGCGTCCGTAGCTACATCCCAGTCCTTGGGCACGCGCCCCAACGCCAAGTCGCGCACGCAACCTCCGGCTAGCAGAGCTTGGAAGCCAGCCCGGCGCAAGGTCTCGACAACGCGCAGTGCCCCAGCGTCTATATCCGCGTCCATCCTATCTCTACTCAGCCACCTTAAAGCTCTCAACCCGACTCACTGAATTCTCAATCCCCTCGGCGTGCGTACTGGCCACAACCTTCCAGTAGTACACTTGCCCAGGTTCGAGCGCGACCAAGCGTCCATCCTTAATGCGACCGGTAAATACGGCCGTGGTATCGCTAGTCAGCGGTATGTCCGACACCTCGCCGCTAGTCAGCGAAGTGGTGACGATCACCCGGAATGCGCGCGCCTCGGGCAAGCGATTCCAAGTAAAGGTCAACGGTGCCGCGGCCTCTTCCCCGGAGACCGGGACCAACGGCACCGGCGAGGACAGCGCGACGTCGTTTACTTCCTCGGAGGCATTGCTTTCCTTGCCGCCGAGATCTATCGCCGTAATTCGGTAGTAGTACACCGTGCCGACCTCAATCTCCGCGTCGATGAAGCTCGGCCCCGACACCTGCATGAGCAAATGCTCAAGGGTCGGAGTGAAACCCTGCTCAGTCGAGCGATAGACCCGATAGCCTGCCAGATCGGTCTCCGCATTGTCAGTCCAGTCGAGGGTGATGTCGAGCCGACCGAGTACTTCGAGATGGTGCGCTACGGCGCGCACCGAGGTCGGCACCTGCGGGGTCAAGCTGTTGAGGGGCTGTCCGCTGATGGCATTCGAGGGGTCGCTCTCGCCGCCGCCGTTTATCGCGGTTACTCGATAGGTGTACTCCAGTTCGTATCGCAGCCCCTGATCCTTGTATCGGGTCTCAAACGTGGAGTCAATAGCCACGGTCGCGTCGTCTCCGATCGAGCGATAGACGACGTAAAGCACCTCGTCCTCGCCCTCGACAGCCTGCCAATTGAGCCATACCTCGCCGTCGCCAATGCGCTCCACACCCAGCGCACTCGGTGCCTGCGGCGGATCGATGGTCGCGACGGGACTGGTGCCCTTTTCGCCATCGCCGCCGCAGTGCCACAACCCAACGACGACGGCAATCCATGCAAATTTTAGGCGTTTCATATTTTTCTACCTCCCCAGATAGATTAATCGCCTCTCTGTCAAAAGTACCATTAGCCGCCCAAAATGGGCAAGCACTTTTGACAAGTAGCCGTCCCAAACTTATTGTGTCGTTATGTTATCCTTGCTCTACGGCCTCGTCCGCATCGCCCTGTGTGCGCTGGTGCCTTTGGGCGCGGCTGGCGTACTTTTTTTACTCGAGTACCAAACCCAATACGCGGCCCGCTACATCGGCCAATACCTGATGCAGCAAAACTCCAAACGCCAGCCAGGAGGCGCGCTTTGGCAGGGCATTCTCGCCAGTCGGCAGACCCGCATGGCCCTATCCGACTCACTGGCCGAGGTGCCGCTAGAGCCGCGCCAAGCCCCGCTGCCGGTCTTGCAAAATCACTACCAACTTCAGTACCACGGCACCCACGCGGCGTTCTTTGCAGTCGCACGGCGCGACACCGCCCTTCAGCCCGATCTCCTTAGTCCAGAGAACCTACGCGAGCTCGCCTATTCCCTGCAGATCTACGAGCAGGGCCGCTCTTTGCTAACCCAAGCCATCATACCCGACGACGCTTCGTATCTCCGCGCACTCGTCGGCGCGCAAATAGCCCTAGAGGACGGCTCGCTCTTTTACCAGCTTCACAAATGCCTATTGGCAAAAGACGAGCCCGAAGCTTGGACCTTTCTAAAGATGAAAGAGGAAGACATGGCCTACTGGCGCGAGCACCTAGCGCCGCTTTTGGGTCCTGACCCCGAGCGCGCACAAAGCGATGCCGGGCCGATCATCACAGCCGCCCTAACGGAGGTCGTGCAAGCGCAGGCCGATTCGCTGCGCCAGGGCGAGACCAAGCATCTACTTACAGCTTGGGACAGTGCCGACGGCTTTGAACTGCGCCTAACCCGCACTGGAGACGAAGACCAATTCGCCGCGTACGCGCTCGTGCCGGGCCAAGAGGCCACAGCGCTCGTGCTTCCGACCCAGTCCGTGCAACAACACCTTGGATTGGAAGAACAATGAGACGTGCGCTACTCATCGGCGTGGTCCTGACTGTGTTCCTCATCTTGGCGGGCGGGGCAGGAGTGGGGTACGCCATCTGGCGCATGGCCCCTAACTTGCCTAGCCTGCCCACTGATCCTCGCGAGCTAGGCATCCGCCCCGGCACGGAGATGTACGCGGCTTCTGGCGAGCGCATCTACACCTTCAATCAGAGCCGCCAGTGGGTACGCCTCGAAGACATCAGCCCCCACGTCGTGCAAGCGCTCATCGCCACGGAAGACGCACACTTTTACCACCACCGAGGCATCGACCTGACGGCCATCGTCGGCGCGGTCCGCGACAACCTGCGAGAGCGCAGCCTCACCCGCGGCGGCAGCACCTTGACCCAACAGCTCGTCAAGCGCCTGTTCTTTTCGCCGAAAAAGACCTTTAAACGCAAGCTCTCGGAAGCGCTCCTCGCCTTGCAACTAGAGGCGTTCTTTGCCGCCTCGTATCCAGACACCAACGCCGCCGGCCAACCCGCGTACAAAGATCGCCTCCTAGAGCTATACCTCAACGAGGTCTTCTACGGCACCAACGCCTACGGCATTCACGACGCCGCGGTCACCTTCTTCGACACGACCCCAGACTCGCTGAGCCTGCCTCGCGCCGCCATGCTCATCGGCCAGATCAACGCCCCAACCGCGTACAACCCCCTACGGCACCCCCAACGGGCCACCGAGCGGCTGCAACACGTGTTCGACCGCATGGTCGCCAGCGGCTTCCTCGACCCAGAGACGCGCCGGGAATACGCCGCCCTCCGCGCCGAAGACCTCATCAACCCCGGCTACCCGCCGCGCAACCCAGTGCCCTATTGGGTCGAAGCCATCAACGCAGAAATTGATCGGCAGTGGGGGGCGACAGCCCTGCACTACGGCAGCCTGAAGGTCTATACCACCTTGGACATTGCAATGCAAGAAGCAGCCGAAAAAGCAGTGGCCAAGGGCATGGTCGAGTTAGATGAGCGGCTGGGCTTTAAGCCCTATGCCGAAGCGTCGATGGCCGAGCGTCCGGCTTACGTCCAAGGGGCGTTGGTGTGCCTATCGCAGACCGGGAAAGTGCTGGCTATGGTCGGGGGTCGGGACATCTTCGTCAGCTACTACAACCGGGCCCTCACTGCCCGCCGCCAGCCCGGCTCCGGCTTTAAACCGATGGCCTACCTAGCCGCATTGGAAGCGGGCAAAATAAGCCCAATCACCGTCTTTAACGACGAGCCGCGCACCTATATCGACAACGAGAAAAAGTGGCAACCGCGCAACTACAACAACCGCTACTTGGGGCAGACGACCGCGGCCTGGGCCTTAGTCCGCTCGGCCAACTCCACGGCCATACAAATCTCCGAGTTGGTCGGCCCGGAGCACGTCGTCGAGACAGCCCACCGCTTGGGATTTGCTGGGCCAATAGGAGCCTACAAGAGCATAGCCTTGGGCGTGGCCGAAGTTACCGTGTTGGAAATGGCCGCGGCGTACGGGATTTTTGCCAACTACGGCTTGCAAGTAAAGCCGACCTTGATAGAGCGAATCGTCGATGCTGACGACCAGCCGATCTTTACTCGCCAGCCGCAGATTCGCCAAGCCATCGCACCCGACCTCGCCGCGCAGATGGTCCACCTTTTGCGTCAGACCGTGGACCGCGGCACTGGTCGCCGAGTGCGCGCGTTGGGCTTTGCGCGGCCAGCCGCCGGCAAGACCGGCACGACCAACGACAATACCGACGCTTGGTTTACTGGCTTCACGCCGGACTTAACCGCCAGCGTCTGGGTGGGGTTCGACGACCGCCACACCCATAAGCTGGTGGATACGCGCGGGGTGCAAATCACCGGCGGCTCCGGTGCCGCGCCCATCTGGACGGATTTTATGATTGCGGTAAATGAGGAGCGACCGGAAAAGGATTTTGACGTGCCCGAGGATGTGATGATCCACAGCGTAGATCCCCGCACCGGCAAAGTGAGTTCAAAGCCCAATAAGGACGGGACTCAGCCGCTGTCCGTGGCCTTGCGCCGAGGTGAACGGCCCAACTGAAGACTCGATCAGCAGACTGCGGATAAAATCTCGCTCACCCGCCGCGCCACAATGTCTTCTTCGTTAGGCTCCATCATATAGGGATTGATCCCAAAGCCGTTTTCGTGTGCTGGCACTTCGATTCGCGGTTGGCCAGCCGATAGTTGGCGCGCCAACTCGTGGCCACTGATGGCTAGCTTTTCTCGATCCCAGCGCACCGCCAAGTTAGGCGCAACATTCGAGCGCCCGGGCTGGGTGACTTGCGTCGCTACCGAGGGAAACTTTTCCACTGCGTCGGCGATGACCGCGAGCCGCCGCTCCCACTCCCGCCACTCGGCCGCGTGGTCGCGCAACCGCCGCCAGCAGCCCCATGATTTCTTCCTTGCCCGCCTTCATCGGCCTCCCTAGCGCGTGGTGCGGTGCCCCGTTGAGGAAAGCTGCCTGCAACAACTCCTTGCGCCCCAGGACCAAGCCCGACGCCTGTGGTCCACGCAGGCACTTGCCGCCCGAATACGCCACTGCATCGGCTCCCTGCTCCAGATACCAGTTGGGCACATCCGGCCGCTCGGCCGCGGCATCGACAAACGTCGGTACGCCGTGCCGTTGCCCAGCCGCCGCCATATCCGCCACCGAGATCTGGCCGCGCTCAGCCGCATCGCCAAACACCAACAGCATGGCCGTACGATCCGACAGCCCCGCCTCTAGGTCGGCGAGCGTCTCGACCTCGATTATTTCGACGCCGACCATGCGCACGGCGTGATCGTACCCGTGGCGGTGGCTCGGCTGGACGAGGACTTGGTTTTTCATTC
>JAGWBY010000115.1:29114-29794 GCA_021295675.1 Candidatus Latescibacterota bacterium
TGCGCGTTCCAACGGCCTCCATTAGTTCGTCGAGGTGGACGTACTGCTTGGAGGCCTCGACCATAGCCTGCCGCACCTCCGGCAAGATCAGCGAGCCGCTGATGATGGTATAGGTCCCCTGACAGTTGATCAGGGAACGCACGCCGAGGCTTTCGTAGGTTGGATATGCTAGTTGGTCGCTCATTAGTAGCCTTTCTCCAGAAACACCATTAGATCAATCTATCTACGCTGAGTAGGGGGCGGTTTGAAACCGCCCCTACTCAAAACAAATCGTCCGCATAGCCCGCCAAATAATACTCCAGCGCCGCCATTCCTGCGCTGGTATTCACGCTGGCCCCTTCTTGCGCTAGAGCACCGCCCAAGGCGTGCAACACGCGGAACAAGTGGGGCGCTCGGCACTGCTCGCCCATCTGGCCGATGCGCACGATGTCGAGGCCAAAGGCCCCGGAGATTTCGACGTGAAAGCGATTTGACATATCGGCGCGCACTCGGGCGCTATCTACCCCAGCGGGCACTTGGATTGCCACCACCGAGTTGAGGCGAATGCGACGCGGCGCGGCCAGCACCAGTCCCATCTTCTCGATACCAGCTTGCAGCGCCAGCGACGAGTGCCGATGCCGCGCAAAGCGACGCTCCAGCGTCTCCTCGCAGACCAGCCGCAGGGCCTCGTGCAAAGCCAA
>JAGWBY010000116.1:0-32860 GCA_021295675.1 Candidatus Latescibacterota bacterium
TTTGATGTCGGCGAGGACTGCGCTCTCGCCGGGTTCGATCCACCAGGCGTCGCTGTTGCGGCCGGTTTCGTCCCAAGATGAGGCGCGCCCGGTTTGGGCGTCGCGGATATTGGCGAGTTGGTCGAGCATGAAGCGTTCCTTTCTAAGCCTTGAGTTTGCCTTGTTTCTGCACCTGTTCGTAAATCCGCGCGAATTCCTCGGACCCGTCGTCGTTCCAGACCTCGGTGCGCACGCCGCGCACATTGCCTTCGACAAAGCCGGTCAACCGCTCAACCGACGGGATGCTCGGGGTGTAGTACGTGGTGCCGCCGGGCAGGTGCAAGATGCCGACGTGGCGCGGCAGTTCGCTCTTGGGCCGCGCGGCTAGCTCTGCCAATATCTGCTCATCGACCTCTACGCCTAGCCCCGGTCCTTCGGGCACTGGCGTGCTGCCTTCACTCACTTCGAGACGGCCGCCGGTCGCATCCTCGGCGTATTGGTCGTCTAAGTTGGTCGAATGCGAGACATTGGGAATGACCGCGCCCAAGTGCATGGCCATGGCTTTGCACAGGGTGCCGCCGGTGAGTTGGACCACGGTCGAAAGGCCAGCGGCGGCGGCCGCCAAGCCCCGGCGGATGGATTGGCCAATGCCCATTTCGCCGATCATGTAGAGGTCGGCCACATCCCGCTGAATTTCCGGGCCACCCCCGAGCTGCGGCACGTGCATCAGGAGCGGCAGGGAAGTTTTGGAGCGCAACAGACGCCAGCCTTCGATGTCGTAGGGATAGAGCGGATCTTCCAAGAAGCCGACGACCGGAAATTTTTCCAGCTCATCGACGATGCGCAGCACGGCGGTAGAGGGCCGATTGTGGTTAAAGTCCCAGTGGACCTTAAAGCCATCCGGCGCGACCTCTTGGGCGGCGCGCGTCTGCTCGACCACATCGTGCTGTTCGGCTGAGTGCATCTTGAAGATGGTGTAGCCCTCTTGAGCGGCGCGCTGGATTTCGCTGGCAAAGTCCTCGGGGGCTGCGGGTCGGGTCCACGCTGCTACGGGCACGCGGTCGCGGACCTTTTGGCCCAACAGCTTGTACGCCGGCTCTTCGATGGCCTTGCCCATAGCGTCGTACAGCGCACCCATCAGGCCGGTGCTGAGCGCACCCGCGACGTAGTTGAACGGCGATTGGTCGATTATGCCCGCGATTTGCCCCTCGGACAGCGAGGTGTGGCCGCGCTCGTCGCCGTAGCCGACGACGCCGTTGTCGAGGGTTATGCGGAAGACGGTCTGAGTGTCGATGCCGGAGAAGCGAACCTCGTGGCCTTTATAGCGGTCGCAGAGGCGCGGATTGAGGTGGAAGAATTCGACGTTGGTGATTTTCATAATGCAAGTCCTTTCATTAGCAGCTTACAAGTCCCATCATTAGCAGCAATCCAAGTCCAAGGATAATCAAGGGCAAGACAATAAACATGCCGCACCCAAGCCGCACCCCATCGGCAACACCACTTTTAGCTTGGACTTCCTGAGATTGAGTACTCTCTTTGTCGTCTTGCCGAATCGGTTGGCTGTTTGTTAGATCCATCCGGCAAAAGCGACAAATTATTGCATCTTTCTTAATTGTCTCGGCACAGTAAGGACACTGTTTCGTTTCCTCAGTGGACATTGCTTGCCTTTCTACTTAGCGGCCGAATAACGTAATAACGTACCTTAACCAATGGTGATAGTGAGTTGACTGTGGTATATAGCTGAGAGGATGATCCCTCAGTTAGAGTTATGCCCTTCCCGGGCCGCTTCAATTGCCGCCTCAATATCTTCGATGGTCAAATCCTTAAAAAGCTCCTTGCGCTCTTTAGTGTAGTCACCATAGCCTGTTGTGAATTGGCCACAGAAACGCACTGCATCTGCTGGCCCCATTTCCCGCACTAAGAGCCTAATAGCCTGCTCGTTAATTTCGCTTAATGGCCTAGCTGGGACTGCCATTTTTCTATTTCCTCCGCAAGTTCTAATGGTGAAACTGCTTTGGTTTTACCTTTGACCGCTCGCTTTGCTTTCCGCAAAAATAAATCATCGCAGGTGCAGAAAAGGTCTGCCTCGCCAGCTTCCGCCGATGCAAGATGTAGGCTATCCAAAGCCGCAATCCCCGTTTGGTGTAGCTCTTTGGCGCGCCTTGCTACAGTTTTCGCGTGCTGAACACAGATTGATGCAGCCAAAATAGTTTCCAAGGCAAACGCCCGACGTACTGGGTGCGGATTGCGCATAATCTCAAAAGTAAGCACATCGGACGACATAAGCTCAATGCGACCGGTTCTAACAAGGTCGAGAATACTCAAAATTGCTTCAGCCTCAAGACGATTGCGAAGTTGCGATTTGTCGTCAAGTGGGCGCTGAATACTGCAAGTGTCCAGATAAACTCTCATGTTTGGAGACTACAAGCCATGCAGGACTTTGCCGGGATTCATCAGGTTGTCTGGGTCGAGTGCTTTTTTGATGCGGCGCATGACCTCGACGCCTGGACCGCACTCGGCTTCAAGTGCGTCGATTTTGCCCAGGCCGATGCCGTGTTCGCCGGTGCAGGTTCCCCCGGCTTGGAGTGCCCACTCGACGATTTGCTCGCCTAGCTTCTGCACTTGTGCCAGTTCCTCGGCATTGCCCGGTTCGATGAGACAGACGACGTGGAAGTTGCCGTCGCCGACGTGGCCGAAGAGCGGCGCGGGAAAGTCGAGGTCGGCCAGCGCGGTTCTCGTCTGGTGAATGCAGCGGGCGAGGGCCGTGATCGGTACGCAGACATCGGTTACATAGCCGACTGAGCCGGGGCGGAGCGCGCGCGAGGCGTAATAGGCATCGTAGCGCGCTTGCCACAAGCGGTCGCGCTCACCCTCGGCCGTGGCCCAGCGGAAGGGGCCGCCGCCCCGCCGGGCTACGTACTCGCCAGCGGTTTCAGCTTGTTCGACGACTCCCTTTTCCGAGCCGTGGAATTCAAAAAAGAGCGTTGGGGCCACTTCGTAATCGAGGCCGGCGTATTGGTTGCAGGCCCGCATTTGTACTTCGTCGAGCAATTCGAGCCGCGCGACGGGGATTCCCGCGCTCAAGACATCGATGGCCGCGGCGACAGCCGTGTCGAGGTCGGCGAAGGGGCAGACGGCTGCGGAGATGGCTGCTGGCAGCTTGGCTAGGCGCAGGGTTACTTCGGTGATAAGGGCCAGCGTGCCTTCGGTGCCGACGAGCAGGGCGGTCAGGTCGTAGCCCGCCGAGGATTTGCGCGCCCGCCCGCCCGCTTCGACGACGGTGCCGTCGGCAAAGACGGCCTTGAGGCCCAAGACATTGTCGCGCATGGTGCCATAGCCAACTGCCGCGCTACCAGAAGCGCGGGTGGCGGCCATGCCGCCCAAGGAGGCGTCGGCACCGGGATCGACTGGGAAGTGCAGGCCGGTATCTTGTGCCCGGAGGTGTTCGTTGAGTTGTTGGCGGGTGACGCCAGCTTCGACCGTGGCGTCCATGTCGGCGGCGCTGACGCGGAGGATGCGGTTCATGCGCGAGAGATCGACGCACAGGCCGCGCCTTCGACGGCCGTGCCGGTGCCATAGGGTATGATCGGCACTTGGTGCGCGGTGCAGATCCGAGCGATCTGGGCTACTTCTTCGACGCTTGCGGGGAAGGCTACGGCCTGCGGCGGTTGCGGCGCGTGGTACGAGGCGTCGGCAGCGTGGGCGCGGCGCACCTCAGAGGTTTCATTCAGGCGCGGGCCAAGGAGAGCGGCAAGCGCCGACAGGGCTTGGGGGTCTATGGGAATCATGGGCGGTTCACTGTGCCCCAAACATAAATGCTTGGGATTGTCCTATCAACAAATGCCGGCCTCCTACGGGTACCCGGGTAGTTGCGTCTAGCTCTCCACGTCGCGCCCATAGACCGTGCGAATTACGTCCTCGATGTCGGGCTCCTGGACGGACACGTCGCGCACCGGGTAGCGGGCCGACAGCTCCGAGATGAGTGCCGACGCAGACACCTGACTCCTCGCAAAGCGAATGCGGACGACACGGTCTCGCCGTTCAAGGATCTCTGCGTGGGCGTGGGCAAAGCCAGCCAGCGGCTTTCCGGTGCCGGGATCGCACTCGACGATCAGATAGCGGTGCGGGGTGATCGAGTCGATGAGCGCCGCTAGAGGACCATCTTCGATGATGCGTCCTTGGTTGATGATGATGAGTCGCTCGCAGAGTTCCTCCACATCGTCTAGGTCGTGCGTGGTGAGCAGCACGGTGGTGCGCCGGCGCTGGTTAATGTCTCGGATGAAGGCCCGAATCGCCGCTTTTACCTCGATGTCCATGCCTATCGTAGGCTCGTCGAGAAACAGGATATCCGGCTCGTGCAGCATGGCACCGGCCAATTCCCCGCGCATGCGTTGCCCCAGGGACATCTGTCGCACCGGTGTGTCGAGGAGGTCGCCGATGCCGAGGACCTCACAGAGTTCAGCGAGGCTCCGTTCGAAGTCGTCGTCGGCAATGCGGTAGATCCGCTTGAACAGCTCAAAGGACTCGCCTAGGCGAAGGTCCCAGTTTAGCTGGCTGCGCTGACCGAACACGGCGCCGATGCGCTGGACGACCGCCCGCCGCTGCTTCTGGGGCGAAAGGCCGACGACGGTGACACGCCCGGACGTGGGATAGAGGATGCCGGATAGCATCTTGATAGTCGTCGACTTCCCCGCGCCATTGGGGCCGATGAACCCGACCAGTTCGCCTGGCTCAATCGCAAAGCTCACGTCGCGCACCGCGTGCACTTCACGTCGGTCGGGCCGGAACAGGCCCTTCACCGCACCGGCCAGCCCTTTTTGCTTCCGGGTCACGCGGAAGGTCTTGCAAACCCTCTCTAACTCTATATGTGCCACTAGGATCCCGCGCTTTCGTAGCGGCGAAGGCCGGCGGCAAAGACAGCCAGCGCCAGCGCGAGCATGGCAATACCCACGACAGGGGTCCACAGGGCCACATCGAGGGGCAGAGAGGTGTTCGCGCTCTGGCCGAGGAAGATGAAGCCGAGGGGCAGCACAAAGGTCAGCAGCGCCTGCAGAGGCCACGGATACACGGTCAGCGGGTAGAACGTGCCGCGCGCCATCAGTTCCATGCTGGCGTCCACGAGGGGCTGGCTGCGCATGGTCCAGAACGCGATGGAGCTGATGAGGGTGAGGTAGGACCAATAGATCAGGGTCCCGCCGGCAATGACGAGGAGCACCTCGGCGACGTGCAGCGGCGTCCAGACAAAGCCAGACAGCCGGGCCCCGTAGAGGAAGTAGCCCGTGCCGATGCCCAGATGCACGAGGCCGACCACATTGATTCGGTGGCAGGAGAAGTGGAAGGTGACCTCCAGGGGTCTGAGAAGCATCAAGTCGAACTCACCGCGCGTGACAAAGCGATCGATCAGCCGCGACTGAAACGACAGGATGGACATGACGCCACGGCTCATCAGGCTCAGCCCATATAGGAAAGCGAGCTGGGAGAAGGTCCATCCCGATAGCGGCTGGAACCGATCGACTAGCACCTTCAGGGCGACGCCAATCCAGACGTAGTTGAAGCCCAAGCCAAGGCAGATGCTCAGCAGCGAAAACGGATACTCCAACGCCCGCTGCGCCGACAGGCGGCCGTACAGGGCTGCAACGGACAAGTGATGACGCACGTCGGCGATCATGGGCTACCTATCCTCCTTGCACGAAGACCCGCCGCTGGGCGCGCGTCCAGACGAGACCTACGAGCAGGGCGAAGACCACGACCCAGAGAGCCTGTACGGAGAGGAGGTGGACGACCTCTGTGGCAGAGACGCGGCCGATGTAGATCTCCAGCGGCACCTGGAACATGTACTGGAAGGGCAGCCACCGCGATGCATCGGCGATGAGGTCGGGGAACAGCCACATTGGTACCAATCGTCCCGACAGGGCAAAGACGAGGCTGTTTTTCACTGTGCTCACATCCCATAAGTCAGTGACCCAAAAGCCCGTCATGCCCACTAGGGTACTCAGCAGCCATAGCAGCAGGAAGCTCAGCGCACAGCTCGGCAGAAACAGCAACCCCGCTCCCACTCCCGCTGGCAGCGGAGGAGCCACAAGCAGGGGCAGGGCGAACTGTGTGACGGCCGCCAGTGAACGCCCCACATCTTCGGTCATCCAGTACCAGACGAGGTTCACCGGCCGGATTAGGTCGAGCGCGATCTCACCTGCGCGGATCTTGGCGAAGAGCTCGTTGTCGATGCTGACAGTGAAGCATGCATTCATCAGCACGGCGACGACGGCGTAGGTGACCATCTGCGCCTCGGTAACACCGGCGACTTGGTCGATCCCGCGATACGCGGTGCGCCAGAGGAAGACGGAGCCAAGGAGAAAAAACAAATTCCGCCCAATGGAGGACAAATACTCAAAGCGGTAGGCCAGCGCGTTGAGCAGTTGGAGCTTTAGCAGGTAGGTGTACAGGCGCATGACGGCTAGCGGCCAGGATTAAGGCGGGGCTCTGTTGTGCTTCGTTCCCTGAGCGAGGAGACGACGGCAAACACGACGGGAACGAGGCCGAAGAGGATCATCAGGATGCCGTTGATCTTCCATACGTGGGCATCGAATTCGAGGTACCGAATGCCCACGAACAGGATGGAACTCCAGCCCAATACGACGTAAAAGAGCAGGTTGAAGCGGATATACTTCAGGAAGAGGAAAGCCGAGATTAGCCAGAATGGACTGCTCAGCGCGAGGAGTACGCCTGCGTGGTAGAAATCTTGGGCTGGCGAGACGACGGATCGGAAGATGAGAACGACGAAGACGCCGAGGATCATCAGGTTTGTCCTGCGCAGGATTCGCCACCAGACAAAGAGAAGGCTGAGGATCGCAATGGGGCCTATGAGCATACCGCTGAATTCGTCGACGAGTTCACCGAGCGCGGGCAGATAGGTGTTGACGCTGGCGGGCACACCGCCGCCTGCGAAAAGGTAGTCCGTGAGATAGGTAAGATGTACGTGAGTGGAGAGAACGCCGGTGCCTCTTCTGATACCGGAATAGCACGCCACCAGAAAGACGACCTGCCACCACAGTGCCGCGCTGCCCGCCTTCAGGCGGAGCACATCGATCCAGTCGGAGATGTGCATCTCTCCGGGACGCTCCACGCGGTATAGCGTATCTCCGAGGGCGCAGACCAACAGGGTGAGGATGGCCGTAGCAACGAGGCCCATAACGACACCGACAAGCTCGCCAAGGAGGAAGGCACCCATAACCTCAGTGGTGTCATAACCCTGGTAGAATGTGGGTAGTTCGTTGAGATCCTCGAGTAGGGAACACAGGCCAAAGAGGATGCCGATGCAGATGGGCAATCGCCACTCGACCAGCCCGTTCCGGTAGGCGCGTAGTAGGTAAATGACGGCTAGGACGAGGGTGACAATGACAGCGATGGTGGGGAGAGTGGAGACAATGGTGCTCTTTGCAGTCTTCTCTCCCAGTTTGCGCAGAAATTCCTCGGGTGCCTTGTAGGTCTTGTACGCACGGCCGATCCGGTCGCCCTGGACAGAAGCGACGATGCGGAACTCGCCCTCTTCCACTTTGACGTCCATGCGTTCCCACACAAAGCTGTGGTCCATCCGGTTCTCGCGCTTGAAAGACCGTGCTTCGAGACGCTTGTAGAGCGTCGTATCGGCTACATCCCGGTTCAGGTGTTGGCGCAGGAAGGCCTCGGCCACTTGCTGCGCTGCTTCGATGGTGAGCTCTACACCCTCTTGGCCCTCGGGCACGGCATGCGAGATGTAGGAGAGGTCGCCGTGGCCGTCGACGCTAATGGTGAGTTCCTCTTTTTCGAGAGGCTTGAACCATCGCACACTCCAGCGCCACGAGCCCGTGTGCTCCGCCGCGAGCGTGTCCGCCCGCGCTATATCGACTTTTCGCAGCAGGTGTGTAAAGTGGTTGGAACCGAGACTGCTCGAGAATGAGGTGGTGCGACGATAGCCTTCGAGGTCGAGTCCGAGCTGTCCCCGAATCCCTTCGGCAATCTCGATGGCCTGTCCACGGGTGGGGACCTTCTCGCGTGCGTATTCAGCGAAATTCCGCGGTTCGTAAATGAAGTATGCGGACCAGCCCAACAGACCGAGGATGCCAAAGACGAGGAGACCCTTGCCGGAAATGAGGTGGTCAGAGGGCCTCTTGCGTTCGATCGGAGGTTCGGGCGGCTCCGCGGGAAGGGCAGATGGCGGGGGTGCGGCCTTTGGTGCCTCCGGAGTGGGTTCAAGGGGCTCGTCCTCGTAGCGGCCGCGGACGGCGCTCCAGATGGCGGGCAGGGCCGGGATGGAGATGATGGCGACAGCGAGGATGCCCGAGATTTTGAAATAGAGGCTGTCGGACAGCACCATAGGATAGACGCCGAGAAAGCAGTTGTACACGTAGTGGGAGATGATGGTCGCCCAGACACCGAAGCGCAGGAAGACCATGCCGAGGAGGATTCCCACGATGGTCAGTTCCAAGCCTCGGATGTAGATCGGTTCCTGCGGATAGTCGGCGTGGAGGAAGGCCCACACCGCGGCGGAAACGAAAAGGGCCAACCAGCTTTTCTTAAACCAGCGAAGGAGGAGGGAGATGGCCACTAGTCGAAAGAGGAACTCCTCCATGGTGGCCGCCACGAGACCCGTCAGCAGGGGATATATCCAAGGCAGGTACGTGCTGTAGGCATTGCTGTATTGGGTCATGGCGGCAGGCGACCAGACCCCGAGGTAGTCGTTGCCCAGAATGTAAAAGAGGGTGACGTAACCCAAGTGGGCAAATGCCAGGCCATAACCGACAAGGGTAACGCGTGCAAAGCTCGCCGACCGCCAGCGCCGCAGGGAAACCCGCTCTAAGGGATTGCTCCAGTCTCTTACGTCCTGCGCGGCGGCTCCGCCTGCTGTGCCGCACACGGCGATGATGAGGGCCATGACAGCGGCGCCGAGGAGACCAGTGAAGATGAAGTTGAGAATGAAGGAGACGTAGGACTGCATGGTGTCGTATCCGAACAGACTGAGCGGATAGCCATTGATGGACCCGAGCAAGGAGGCGGCTCCCACGAGGATGCCGATGGATACGGCGACGCGCCATGTGAGTGTGCGCTGGCGATACTTGCGCACTAGGACGACGATCATGGCAATGGCCAGTGCAAAGGCAAAGCCTCTGGCGACCTTGGTGAGCAGACCGGCACGAGCGCGGGTCTCGCGGTAGTCGCGCGAGAAGGTTTCGGGGACCTTGAGGTATTCGGCGAAGCTGCCTATCCGGTCTCCTTGGACCGTGACGCGCAGGCGGTAGTGTCCATCATCGCCGACGACGAAGTCCCGCTTGCGGTAGGTGAAGGTGTGGTCCCTCCGCTTGGGGCGGTCGATGCTGGAGGCCTCGATGGGTTCGTAGGCGTCGAGTGAAAAACCCTGAACATCGGCGAGGAAGGCCTCGGCGATGTGCCGGGCATCCTCTTCTGAGAGGCTGGTACCTTCGTCGGACTCGAGGATGCTGTGGGTAAACCCCACGATGCGCCCGCCGGGATCAATGCGGACGCGGAGTTCTTCCTTCTGCAGCGGTTTGAAATAGCGGATGTTCCAATACCACACCGAGACCCACTCCCGCACGAGGCGGTTGGCCTCGGCCAAGCCCAAAGTGCGTTCGAGGAAAATCTGGGGCAGGCTGGCATGGGAGAAGACTTGAGCGCTCTCGTATTCGGTGAGGTCGTAGCCGAGGCGGTGGAGATATGCTTCGGCAGCTTGATAAGCCTGTTCGCGGTCTACGCGAAAGTTAAGTGAGGCAACGGGAAAGGCCCGGTCGAAGAACTGGACATAACAGGCGAGACCGAGAACGCCTGAGATCAGGAAGGAAAGGATCCATACAGAATCGCGTCGGGTCATGGTGTCCCCCATCTCACGCCTTTGCCAATCTCTGTCTCCAGTGGGTATTCCTGCACCTCGCCCGGTGCTAGCTCAAAGCGTTGCCAGTCTGCCGTCCCTACTATACGCCACCCTAGCACCTGCTGCTCTTCGCTCCCGTTGTAAAACAACACTGCGCCCGGTCCACCAACCGGCGGTTGCAAAAGCGCCAGGATCTGCTCGGGCAAATGGCCTTCGGCCCACTCGACTAGCGGCACCACCGCGCCCTGTACTTCGCACGTACCCATCAACAGCGGTCCGTAGCAACCCGTCACTGCCCCGCAGCCCCAATTGCGGCCGTGTCCCGCGGCCACCGAGCAAATCGCCCCGCCCATATCGGCGTGCTCGCGCCCGCCGCGCAACACCCGCCGGGCCATTGCGAATTTGGCCGCCGCCGCCCCCAGCGCCCGCCGGGCCATGGTCCATTCGCCCGTCAATTGATACCCCAGCGCCAACGCCGCGGTGCTCGGCTCGCGCGAGGGCTGCACCGAGCCATCTTCCGCCCAATGGCCCCAGTAGATCATGTCGCTGCGTTTGCCCACCCCCGGCTCGCGACGCTTCCGCTCCTCGGGAAAGACCATCGCCCACGGTGCTTCCGGCTCGGCGGGTCGTCGCGCCAGCACCGCGCACATCGCGTCGTCCAGCGAAGAATCGGCGAAGGTGCGGCGATAGTAGGAGCGCGCGGCCGCGGCTGGGTCGGCGTAGGGATCGAGCAATTCGCCGATTAGCGGCTCGACGATTCTCTTTGCCGCGCGGCGAAAGATATCATCGCCCTCCAGCAAAAAGAGATCGCCCAGCGCGTAAATCGCGCCCGACGCCAGCAGATTTTCGATGCCAGCGAGTAGATCGCCGGTGATGTGGTGGTTGCTGGCGGCCATCCCCCGCTCTGCGCGGGTCTGTAAATCCTCTGGCTGCAATCCTCGCCCGTCCAGATCCCACAACACGGGCATCCGTTTGTCCGCCGCCAGCAACCGCTCGGCCCGCTTGCGCCCATAGCGCAGCGCCCAGTCGCAATAGCGTGCCTCGCCCGTGACGCGCCAGGCGGCCAGCGCAATGTGCAAAAAGCGGAAGTGCTCGGCCAACTCGCGGTCGCCGTGCGCCCCACCGACGGTCCGCGTGCCGATCCAGTAGCTCAAAAAGACGTCGCGCGTCCAGTCGTACCAAGCGGGCACACCCTCGACCCGCGTCGTCGAGCAGGGCGGCGGCTTCTGTGTCGTCGGGGAAGAGTCCGAGATAGCGGGGCAGAAACAACAAAAAGGGCTCGGTGCCGTGGTGGGCCTCGGCCTCGGGCTCGTACCCGTGCAGGCACTCGGCGCTAACCCAGGCCTTGAGGTCGTTGGCTAGCGAGTGAAACCGCACTGCGATCCGCTCGTCGCCGCTGACCAGATAATGAGGAAAGAAGGCCAGCGCGAAATTGGCCTCGTCCTCACCGCCTTGGTTTTTGTCCGGCCCATCGCGGAGAATGCTCTGCTCGACCCACAGCGAGAGTTCGCGCCGCAAGGCCACATAGTGCGCGTATGTCTGTGCCAGTTCGTCGATCATGGGTCTGAATGTATCAGTTACAAGGTCTCGAAGACAAGCCTTGACACTACCCTCTTCGATTGGGAGTATGATCTACAAATTACCGTAGCCGCTCTCCTGTTATAGGAGGTCGGAGTAGCGTCCGATAGAAACAAGGAGCAACTATGCCAAACATCCGATTCGCTCAGCTCTCCTTTTGGTTTGGTCACGCGCACGGCATCTGCAACGCCGCGCAGAAACACGACAGCGTCGATCTCGTCGCAATCTGGGACGCCGACGCCAAGCGCGGCCAGGCCGCGGCCGATCACTTCGGCGTCGAATTCATCCCCGACCTAGATGAGCTTCTCGCCTGCGATGACATCGATGCCGTCGGCATTGCCTCGGAAACCCAGCTCCACGGTGAACACATCATCCGCGCTGCCGAAGCGGGCAAACACTGCATGGTCGAAAAGCCGTTCACCCGCACCCCCGAGCAGGCGGACGAAGCGATCGCCGCGGCTGAGAAAGCGGGCGTCCAAGTCATGCCCGTCCACAACCTGCGCTTCTCCCCTGCGCATGAGCGCATGAAGGAAATCGTCGATTCCGGTGTGCTCGGCCCCATCACGCAAGTGCGGCGGCGCCACGGGCACGACAAGTACAGCGCCCAAGATTTCGACGCGCAGAGAATCCAGAACGACCCCAGCGATCCGTGGTTCGACGCAGATGCGGAAGGCCGCAGTTCGCTTTACCACGCTGGTTCCCACTCCGTTTTCTGGATGCAGTGGATGTTCGGCATGCCCGAGAGCGTCGTTTCCTTGGGCGTCTCGAGCGTCAAAGGACTCCCGGTCTACGCCAATGGTCCAATCGTAACGCTCCATACGAGCGAGACGGAAACTCGGGCTCCCCTAGCCACCGAAATCTACGGTCACAAAGGCGCGTTGGTGCAAGTCAGGGGCGACCATCCTTCCACCAAGCTGGATTTCGGCGACCCGGCCACGCTGATGCTCTACACAAGGGAAACCGAAGCTTGGCAACCCTTGTCAGAATTCCACCGCAGCTTCGTCCCTCCGGGATACAGCGTGTTCGGCAAATTCTTCGACGCCTTGGCCAACGGGGAGGAGATGCCGATCACGATGTACGACGGCAGGGAATGCGTTCAGATTTTGGCGGCGGCGGATCTGGCGGGGAAGGAAGGGCGACAGGTTGAGCTGTTGGAGATAACGGGGTGAGATCGGAGTGTGCGCCAAGCAGACTCCAGAGGCGGTCGCTGCAATGTGGGCCGCGCAAGTGCTTGGAAAAAGCCAGATATGACAAGCCCCCGGGGAAACGATCCCCGGGGGCTTGTGTTAAACAGCAAACCGCCAAAGTTAGCGGCGGGAAATATGGTAGCGGCGAAGGGACTCGAACCCCCGACCTATGGATTATGATTCCACTGCTCTAACCAACTGAGCTACGCCGCCAAAAACTTGTCTAAAAGCTAGCCGGTGGGGGGGGCTTTGTCAATAGGACTCAGAAGGCGAACAGGTCCTCCAAGCCCAGTTCGACGACCTCGCCCTGCCCTGCTAGAGCCTCTAAGTCCATTTTGCTCTTGTCGCCGGTGATCGAAATCAGCTTGGGGCGTCCTTGGACGTGTTGGCGGTAGAATGCGAGCACTTTGTCGAGGCCGCTGGCTTGGATCTGCTCAAAGCGCCATGCGCGCGGGTCGCCGGTCAGCCCCTTGCGCTCCCAGCCGCGTACGGTCCCCAGGATCGAGCGGAAGCCGAGCCGTTCAGTGCGGTACTTGTTGAGCACTGAAAGCTGGGCCGCGGCAAAGCGCTCGGGCGAGGAGGGGATGTCGTCGAGCAGGCCGGCGAAGGCCGCAACCGCTTCGGGCGTCTTGTCAGCTTGTGTGCCCATGCCGCCGACCATGTAGTTGTAGTCGGCTTTGTCGCGGCCGTTGAAGTAGAGGGCACCCACTGAGTAGGCCAAGGCGCGCGCTTCGCGGATCTCTTGGAATACGATGCCAGCCATGCCACCGTAGAAGTAGTCGTTGAACAGCTCGACTGCTGGCTCAAGCGTCGCTTGGTAGGGCACGTCCACGTATTCGATCCTCACTAAAGCTTGGGCCATTTCCTTGTCGAAAAAGTAGATCTGAGTTTTCTCGGGCTGAGTAAACTCCAAGACCTGATAGGGCGGCGGCTCGACTGGAGACTCAGGCAGCGAATAGTGCTGGTCGAGGATCGCCTGTACGTCCTCGATAGATTGCGACCCGGTGTAGCTGAGGGTCTGGCGATAGGAGAGCAAGCCGCTGAGTAGGTCGATAAGCTCTTCGCGTCCCAGAGCGCGGACCGACTCGTTGGACAATACCCGGCGGTAGTACGCCATATCGCCCAAGCGGTGATAGCGGTAGAGAGCTTCGTGAATGGTGCGGTGATCCTTGAGCGCGTCGTCGCGCCGAGCGATGATGATGGACTGAAGCTCGGCGAGCGTGGCGTCATCGGTGGTCGGGCCGTGCATCAGTTCAGACAATAAGGCCAGCGACGCAGCGAAATTTTCATCGAGGCCCGCAATGGAAATCGTGGTCTCTTGGTCACTGACGTTCATCCTAAAGTCGGTGCCCAACTTGTACCATTCCTTTTTCAGCTCTTCGGAGGTAAAGCGCGGAGTACCCGACTTGTCGAGCAGTTCGCGGGCCACGGGCAGGCGCTTTTCAGTTAGGGAGCCGAGGTCGATCGCGATAGAAAATTCGAACAGGTCGTTGAGCGGGTTGCGGGCGTAGTAGAGCTTGCTGCTGCCCGCGAGTTCTCGGATGGTAAAGTCGCGCTCGGGCACGAGGTAGGCCGGCTCGACCTCCGCAAAGGGCATAGCCATGACCTCGGCGAAAAAGGCCGATTGGCGCGAGGCGTCGATGTCGATTTTGTCGATGGGCGGCTTGGCGATCTCGGGGTAACCGGCAACGTACGCGCCGTTGAAGTACTTATTGGCGGCTTCGACGATGTCGTGCTTCTCGATCTCGGCCATGCGGTCTAAGGCGCGCACCGCGTGGCTCCATTCCTCAAACCCGAGATATGCATCGCGCATGGAGCTGACCCGAGAACTGTTGTTTTCCTGCCCCTGCTTTACGCTCTTCTTGAAATCGGTGACAATGGCCGGGATGATCCAATCCTCGAATTGCCCATCTTTGATCAGGTCGATCTGCTCCAAGAGCAGGGCCTCGACTTCCTCAAGGGTTTGGTCCTGTTTGGGGATGCCCCACAAGTACTGGGCGCCGTAGTCGTTGAGCAGATAAGGGTACGAGCCGGCTTCGCGCACCTTCTGCTGCTGATTGAGGTTGAGGTTGATCAGCCCGGCCGTGGCGTTGTCGAGGATCATATCGAGGATTTGCAGCGTCTCGGCGTCCTCGTGCGTGCGCTCGGCGGTGCGAAAGGCCAAAAGGACGTATTCCTCACCGGGATAATTAACCTCGGTCCGTTCCACTTCGCTGATTGCAGGCTCTTTGTAGTCGGGAAATGAGGGCAGTTCCTTGCGCTCCCAGAGCGAAAATTCGCGGTCGATGAGTTGGATGGTCTCGTCGATGTCGATGTCGCCGGAGATGAAGATCGCCATGTTGTTGGCCACGTAGTACGTATTGTAGAACTCGTACATGCGCTCTAGCGAGGGATTTTTCAGGTGATCTACTGTGCCTAGCGTGGTGACGCGATAGGGATGGACCTTGTAGAATTGCTCCTGCACGGCTTTGTGGATGACGCGGCCCTTGTTGTCGAGGGAGCGGTTTTTTTCCTCATAGACGGTTTCCAACTCGGTTTGGAAGAGGCGAAAGACCGGCTCGTGAAAGCGCTCGGCCTCGACCTTGGCCCATTGCGCTAGGCGATTGGCCGGCAGTTCCACTTTATAGACGGTTTCCTCGACCCAGGTATGGGCGTTGAGGCCGCGCTCGCCCATTGCGGTGTAGAGGCGGTCGAGTTCATTGGGAATGGCGTAGGCCGCGGCGAGTTGGTTTTCAGCGTTGATCTCGGCGTAGATTGCGGCCCTTTTTTCCGGGTCGGTTTCACTGAAATGCTGCTCGTAGAGCGCCTTGATGCGGTCGAGGTGGACCTGCTCCTTTTCGTAGTCGAGGGTGCCGATTTTTTGGCTGCCCTTGAAGAGCATGTGCTCCAGATAATGGGCAATGCCGGTGGCGTCTTGGGGGTCGTGCTTGGAACCAGCGCGGATGGCGATTTCGGCGTAGAAGCGCGGCTCTTCCCGATTTTCGGTCAGATAGACCGTCAGGCCGTTGTCCAATTGGTAGATATGGGCCGCCATGGGGTCTTTGGGGTCCGGGCCGTGGAGTAGTTTGTACTCGGCGGGAAGGGCCTCGGCCAAGGCGAGAAAGAAAAGCGCGTACAGCAGGGGCATGATCAATCCTTTGTTCGGAGTGTGAGTTGTGTAACGGAGTTATCGGAAATACGAGAAAGGAGTGAATTATGGCAAGTCCACAAAAAAGCGGTTTGGCACGCTTTTTTCTTTGTTGTACACAACGTGCTGCAGTGCGCCTGTGACGTGGTCTCTGGGTAACGAAAAGCGGGTAAAATGGAAACACTACAGACGTGGGCCCGTGCCCTGTTGGACTTTGCCTATCCGCCGCACTGCGCGGTTTGCGAGGCAGACATCGAGGCTGCCGAACTGCTGTGTGAGTCGTGCTGGGCGAAGATTGTGCCGCGCCGTCCACATTCTCGGGTCGAAGATGGAGGACGTGCCTTTGAAAAGATTGTCGCCTTGGGGCCTTTCACCGGTGCGCTGCAACAGGCCATTTACGCGCTTAAATTTCGCAACCAAGTGCGGCTAGGGAGGGAGCTGGGCGAGCGCATGGGACAGCGCTTGGCCGAGCAACTCGCTCCGCTGGACTGCTTGTTGCCCGTGCCCTTGCACCCGGCTCGGCAGCGGGAGCGCGGATTCAATCAGAGCGCGGAAATCGCCGCTGGGTTGGGGGCCGCACTCGGCGTGCCCGTGTGCCACGGGGTCGTGCGCCGGCAGAGAAATACTCGGCAGCAAGCCTTTTTGTCGGCAGAGGAACGCCGCGCCAATATCCGCGGTGCCTTTGCGTCCGTGGCCGCGCTGCCTGCAAGTTTTCGGATAGGGATAGTAGATGACGTGTGGACGACCGGTGAGACCATAGCTGATTGTGCCCAAGCCGTGGAGAGCGACCGCCTGTGGGCCGTTGTCTTGGCGCGCTCGGGCGCGGGCGATCTATTGACCTAATTCTAACAAATTCCTACATTTAGACGTTTTTGAAATCCCCCAAACTCCAAGCTGTACTCAAAGTTGGCCGCGAGCCAAGGAGTCCGAATATTATGGCCGAAAAGACGATCGGCATATTGACCGGAGGAGGCGACTGTCCGGGTCTCAATGCCGTCATTCGCGCTGTGGTGCGCAAGGGCATTACTGCATACCGATATCGCTTTCGCGGCATTCTCAAGGGCTGGAAGGGGATGATAGAGTGCGACTGGGAGCCGTTGGGACTGGAGGAAATTTCCGGCATTTTGCCCAAGGGCGGCACCATCCTCGGCACGTCGCGCACCAACCCGTTCAAAGAAGAAGACGATGCGGCGGATGAAGTTAGACGCGCTGGTGGCCATCGGGGGCGAGGACACACTCGGGGTAGCCAACAAGCTGACGAGCATGGGCGTGCCGGTCATAGGCGTGCCTAAGACCATTGACAACGACCTGAATGGCACGGACTACACGTTTGGTTTTGATACCGCAGTCAACATCGTCACCGAGGCCATCGACCGAATTCACACCACGGCCGAATCCCACAACCGAGTGATGGTCATCGAGGTCATGGGGCGGCACAGCGGTTGGATTGCTCTCTACGCTGGTTTGGCTGGTGGCGCGGATATGATCCTCATTCCCGAGCAGAAATACACTATCGAGGAAGTCGTCGGCATCATCCGCAATCGACACGAGCGCGGCAAGGACTTTTCGATCGTGGTGGTGGCCGAGGGAGCGCAATTGGTTTCCGAGGAAGGCGGGGAGAAAGAATACGTGGTCTCCGAGGGGGGACTCGACGAATTCGGCCACGTCAAGCTGGGCGGTATCGGCCAACTCGTCGCCAACGCGGTCGAGGAAGGAACGAGTTACGAGACGCGGGTTACTGTGCTGGGTCATTTGCAGCGCGGGGGGACGCCCACGGCCTTCGACCGCGTCTTGGGCACGCGCTTTGGCATCGCCGCCATCGACTTGGTGCACGCAGATGACTTCGGCAAGATGGTGAGTTTGCAAGGCAATGAAATCGTGGCGATCCCGCTCGCCGAGGCGGTCAATCAGCTCAAGGTAGTGGACCAAGAGCTGTACGACCTAGCGACGGTATTTTTCGGTTGATCACATGGCCAAGCGCACCATCAGGGACCTCGATGTAGCTGGCAAGCGGATTCTCGTGCGAGTGGATTTCAACGTGCCGCTCGACGACGACGAAGGCCAGATCATCGACGACACGCGGATTCGCGCCGCTCTGCCAACGATCGAGCACTTGTTGGCGCAGGGTGCGTCCGTCATTCTGATGTCGCACTTGGGTCGCCCCCGCGGCCAGCGAGTACCCGCGCTATCGCTGGCTCCGGTAGCTGAGCGACTGAGCCAGTTGTTGGGACGCGCGGTGGGCATGGCCCCAGACTGCGTGGGAGACGGAGTCGCGGCCCAAGCCGCTGCCTTGCAGCCAGGACAGGTTCTCCTCTTAGAGAACGTGCGCTTCCACCCGGAAGAGGAGCAGAACGAGCAGACTTTTGCCCAGCAATTAGCCGGGCTAGGCGATGCGTACGTCAACGACGCCTTTGGGGCGGCGCACCGGGCGCACGCTTCGACCGAGGGAGTGCCGCGCTGTATGGGCGCGGGGGTCAGTGGCCTGTTGATGGAGCGGGAAATTGCCTATCTCGACGAGACGCTGCGCCGTCCGCAGCGGCCGTTTACCGCTATTTTGGGCGGGGCTAAGATCTCGGGCAAGATCGAGCTGATTGAGCACTTGCTCGACCGAGTGGATGCCCTGCTCATCGGCGGCGGCATGTCCTATACCTTTTTCAAGGCCATGGGGCTGGAGATCGGGGATTCGCTGCTCGAAGAAGACCGCCTAGACACGGCTCGGCAGCTATTGACCCGAGTCGAAAAGGGGGGATTGGATCTCCAGCTTTCTGTAGATTGCGTAGTCGCCGACCGCTTTGCCGCTGACGCCCAAGCGCAAGTAGTAGCCCGCGATGCCATCCCGCTTGGTTGGCAGGGCATGGACATCGGCCCCCAGACCCGGCAGCGCTACGCCGACCAGATCGCCCGGGGCGGTACCATTGTGTGGAACGGTCCCCTTGGAGTGTGCGAGATGGCCCCCTTTGCCCAAGGGACCCAACAAGCTGCTCAAGCCCTAGCTGACGCTACTCGCGAGGGGGCCGTGAGCATTATTGGTGGTGGGGACACGGCCGCGGCTGTAGCCCAAGCCGGATTGGCCCAAGCGATGACTCATATTTCCACTGGAGGCGGGGCTTCGCTAGAGTGCATGAGCGGGCGGGTCTTGCCCGGGGTGGCGGTCTTGGATGACGAGGAAAACTGAGATGCGCCGACCCATTGTCGCTGGCAACTGGAAGATGCACAAGACTGCTGCTGAGGCCATCGAGTTGGTCGAAGGGATCAAGCCGCTCGTCGCGGGACTCGACGTAGAAGTAGTAGTCTGCCCGCCGTTCACCTGCTTGGAAACCGTGCGCACGGTCCTTGCCGACAGCGCCATTGGGCTGGGGGCCCAGAACATGCACTGGGAGCGGCAGGGAGCTTTCACTGGAGAAATATCCTCCGACATGCTCTTGGCGGCTGGTTGCTCTTACGTGTTGTTAGGGCACTCCGAGCGAAGACAGTTTTGCGGCGAGGACGACTCGCTGGTCAACCGCAAGC
Organism: Candidatus Latescibacterota bacterium; assembly: GCA_021295675.1. Next base: position 19,244 of record JAGWBY010000116.1, read on the forward strand.
TAGCCTGCGCCCTCCAAGCCGACCTGTGTCCAATCGTCTGCGTGGGCGAGACCCTGCAAGAGCGCGAAGCTGGCCGAATTGAAGAGGTCGTCCTCGGCCAAGTAGGCGGTGCCCTGGCCGGGATTGAGGCGGGTGCAGCTAGCGCGGTAGTGTGGGCGTACGAGCCGGTTTGGGCGATTGGTACCGGCGCGACGGCGACGGCCGCGCAAGCCGAAGAGGTCCATGCAATGATCCGCTATTTCCTCGCTGGGCACTTGGGCAAAGCCGCCGCCGCCGAGGTGCGCATCCAGTACGGCGGCAGCGTAAAACCCGAAAACGCCGCCGAGCTTTTTGCCCAAGACAACATCGACGGGGGCTTGATCGGCGGTGCCGCACTGGACGCCGGACAGTTTGCCGCTATTGTGAAGGCCGCCCTTTAACCTTAAATTTATTTCAATTAAAAATTGCGAATTGCGAATTGCGAATTGCGAATTGGAGGAGGTAATTCCTAATTCCTAATTCTTAATTCCTAATTCCGAGAAAGATTATGTTTGAAATTCGCTGATTTGCGTGCTCCTAGTGGTGACCGTGCTCTTGCAGGCGGGCAAAGGGGGCGGCTTGGCTGGATCGATCGGCGGTGGCTTAGCCTCTTCCTCCGTGTTGGGCGGTCGCACTGCAGCCACGTTTCTGACCAAGGCCACGACCGTTTTGGCCACAGCTTTTATGCTTAGCTGTTTGGTGCAGTCGGTGGCCTTTCAGACAGCCGAGACCACTCCGACGACGGCAACGCAACGGACGATGGCCGAGGAACAGGCACCAGCGGTGCCCGCCATCCCGGAAGCAGAGCACCTGCTGGGCGAGCAGGAAGAGGCCGCTGAGACCTCGACTGCTGAGGAGACGCCGGCCGAGGCTCAGTAGCGGGCCAAACTAGTTTTTGCCGAAGTGGTGAAATTGGTAGACACGCTGTCTTGAGGGGGCAGTGCCTTCGGGCGTCGGGGTTCGAATCCCCGCTTCTGCTTATACAGTCCCTTTTTTTGTGCGGGCGCTAGCGGAGCGGAATGGCCTCGTCGAGAAGCAGGATGGGGATTTCGTCTTGGATCGGATAGAGGTACGCGCCATCTGCACGCACTAGGCCGCCGTCGATCTTGCCTTCTACGGTCTTACCGGCCCGATTCTTGACTTCCCCGCGCGCAATGCGGCTGTTGAGCGCGGCGATGAGTTCTTCCTCGGCGAGTGCAACCGGCTCTTTGGTCTCCGGACAGGCGAGAATTGCCAACAATTCTTGGTCGATCATCTGATTAGCTCCTCGGCAAAGATATTAAAGATAGACCGGTCTATTGCTAGCGACAAGTTCGCAGTGCAGGTGGGTGTGGTCTGTTTTGTCAACGGTGTATAACAAATTCTCTTTTTGTAAATAAAATAATAATAAAATGTTATAAAAATGGCCTCTTCTATGGGACATTGACAGCCTTTTTTGAATTGGCTATGCTTCACCCGAGGCGATGCCCTTCCCTAGGCAGTCTGGCCCGTTGTTCGGCCGCATTCTCGTAAGTTCTAAAGATTTCTACTAGCGCATACAGGTAGCGGAGGTGAGCATGGCTTCGGCTGATTTCGTCCATTTACACGGTCACAGCGAATACAGTCTGCTCGATGGAGGGTGCCGGGTCGGCGAGATGGCCGAGTTAGCCGCCGAGCAGGGCATGCCGGCCCTGGCTATCACAGATCACGGCAACCTCTTTGGTGCCATCCAGCACTATCAGGCATGCCAAGCGGCTGGCATTAAGCCCATCATCGGCTGTGAAGTATATGTCGCGATTGAAAGCCGCCACTTGCGCCAGGCCGCCCGCGGCCTGACCCACGGCTCTAATCATTTAGTCCTGCTGGCCAAAAACGACACTGGATACCGGAACCTGACCAAATTGGTCTCCAAAGGCTATTTGGAGGGCTATTACTACAACCCCCGCATCGACAAAGAGATTCTACGCCAACACGCCGACGGCCTGCTGTGCCTGTCGGCCTGCGTCAGCGGTGAAGTCGCCCATCTCATTCAGCGCGAGGGCGTATCCGCGGCGGAACGAGCCGCCCGCGAGTACCTGGACATCTTTGGCGACGACTACTATCTGGAGATCCAGCGCCACGCCAACGACAGCAAGGCAAAGGTCAGAGACGACCTCCCGAAAATCGAAGCAAAGGTCAACGACGGCCTCCTGAAGCTAGAAAAAAAGCTGGGCCTGTCCTTGGTCGCCACCAACGACTTCCACTTCTTACGCTCCGAAGACCACGCGGCCCACGACGCCCTGATCTGCATCCAGACCAATAAGAAAATCGCCGAAACTAACCGCATGTGCTATCCCGACGGCCTCTACATGAAAACGCCCGAGGAGATGTACGAACTGTTCGGCGATATGCCCCACGCTTTGGAAAACACGCTCGAAATCGCCGAAAAATGCAACGTGCAGCTTGAATTCGGCGACTTCAAGCTGCCCACTTTTCCCAAGCCCAAAGGGTTTGATGACGACGGCCAATATCTCACCCACTTGGCCAACGAAGGGCTCAAACGACGCTACGACCACATCGATGATAAGTTACAAGGGCGCCTCGACTACGAGCTAAATGTCATCCTCCAGATGGGGTACGCTGGCTACTTCCTCATCGTGTGGGACTACGTCCACTTCGCCCGCAACAACGGCATTGCCGTGGGTCCGGGCCGTGGCTCGACTGCCGGCTGCTTAGTGGCCTATGCCCTCGGCATCACCAATACCGATCCCATCAAGTACAATCTGCTCTTTGAGCGCTTTCTCAACCCCGAGCGGGCTGCTATGCCCGATATCGATATCGACTTTGCCGACACCGGCCGAGACCAGATCATCCGCTACGTCATCGACAAGTACGGCGAGCATAACGTCTCCCAAGTCATCACTTTTGCTACCATGGGTGCCAAGGCCGTCATCCGCGACGTGGGCCGCGTTTTGGGCATGGATTTCGGCGAAGTAGATCGCATAGCCAAACTGGTGCCCAATGAACTCAAGATCTCCCTCGACAAAGCCATCGACAAAGTCCCCGAACTCAAGCAGATGGCCGCAGCCCTAGATGAAAAAGGTCAGCTCATCGCCCACGCTCGCAAACTCGAAGGGCTCTCCCGCCACGCCTCGGTGCATGCGGCTGCGGTCATTGTAGCCCCCTCGGACCTAACTGATTTCGTTCCCCTGTACAAATCTCCCAGAGACGGCCGTATCTCCACCCAATTCGACGGCGAGACCTGCGACGCGTTGGGTCTGCTCAAAATGGACTTTTTAGGGCTTAAGGAACTCTCCCTCATGGATGAGGCCGTCCGCCTCATCAACCTCCGCCTCCCTGACTTCGATCTAGAGAAAATCCCCTGGGACGACCGAGCCACTTTCGACTTATTCGGCCGCGGCGAGACCATCGGCGTATTCCAGTTTGAAAGCGGCGGTATGCGCGAATACTTGAGTCAGCTCGAGCCCGACAATATTGAGGATATCATCGCCATGAATGCCCTGTACCGGCCAGGCCCCATGGAGATGATCCCCCATTATATCGCCCGCAAGCACGGCGAGGAACCCGTGGCTTACGACCATCCCGCTTTAGAGCCGATTCTCGCCGATACCTTCGGGGTACTGGTTTACCAAGAGCAGGTCATGCAGGTGGCCCAAGCCTTGGCTGGTCTGTCGCTGGGTGAGGCGTATATAATGATCAAGGCCATCGGCAAGAAAAAGCCCGAAGAGATGGCCAAAATGAAAAAGGCCTTCATCAACGGGTGCCTGGACAATGGAGTAGATCGCAAAATTGCGGACAAGGTTTTTGCCGCGGTCGAAGTATTCTCGGGCTACGGCTTCAATCGCTCGCATTCGGCTCCTTATTCGGAAGTCGCCTACAAGAACGCTTATCTCAAGGCCAACTACCCCAAAGAGTACATGGCGGCCTCGCTGACCATAGCGCGCAACAACACCGATACGCTCACCGTGCTTTTAGATGAGTGTCGCCACATGGAAATCCCGGTCCTACCGCCCGATGTCAACCAGAGTACGCTCAACTTCACGCCGACGGACGAAGGCGTTCGCTATGGCCTAGCAGCGATCAAGAACGTCGGCGAGGGCGCGGCGCAGAGCATAGTCGATACGCGGATTGCCGAAGGCCCCTTTACGACCCTCTTCGAGTTCTGCGAGCGCATCGACTTGCGCGCAGTCAACCGGCGCGTGGTCGAGAGTTTGATTGCTGCTGGCGCATTGGACGGTCTGGAAGGCCATCGCGCACAGAAAATGGCTGCGGGTAAGGCCCAAGAAGACCGCGAAAAGGGGCAGATCAGCCTTTTCGACGGCGGCGGCTCGTCCGAGCTGGTGGTGCAGGAACTGCCCCAAATCGAGGAGTGGTCCGAGCGCGAAAAGCTGGCCAAGGAACGCGACCTGTTAGGTCTCTATATCTCCAGCCATCCACTCAAGCCCTACGCCCGCGACCTCAAAAACTTCGCGCGGCCCCTAAGCGAGATAGATGGGCAACTCGACGGTGCACGACTACGAGTCGGTGGCCTAGTCGAGGAGGTTCGCAAGCTCTTTGACCGCCGAGGCAATCCCTTTGCCTTTGTCACGATCAAAGACCTCAATAGCACGGGCGATATCGCGTTTTTCGCCGAAGTCTTCGCCCGCCACCAACAGCTACTCGTGGAAGGCGAAACCATCCTCGTAGAGGGTCGCGTTTGCGAGCGCAACGGACGCCTTAGTTTACAGGCCGACAGCGCGCTGTCCCTCAAATCGGCGCGAGCGGAACTGACCGAGTCGGTCACTTTGTCGCTGCCCTACCATAAAGTGGGCGACCCCCTGCTCAGGCGGTTGCGCCAACTGTGCGAGCGCCACACGGGCGATTGCGAGTTGTGGCTCCAGCTCCAAAACGGCGACGAGCAGGACAAGATGGTGCGCTCAAAGACCATTCGCGTCAATCCCTGCGACGATTTGCTGATCGGTATTGAAGAACAGATCGGCCCTCACTCCATTCGGCTGCAGCCCAAAAGGCAAATAGCCGTGTCCTCCTCGGCTATTCCAGTTAAGTACAGGACGTAATCGTGCGCGCAATGGCGATCAAAGGGCTGGTGATCGGATTGGCACTTCTAGCGTTGGGCTGTGGCTCTTCCGAGCCACAAAAGGACAAGCTCTTTCCTCCGCAGGCTGCTAAGTGGAGCGACTATCAGGGCCAGAGCGTGGATTTGCGCGATTACGAGGGCAAGGTCGTCTTGGTCAACTTCTGGGCGACGTGGTGCGGCCCATGTCGCTACGAAATCCCAGCCTTAGTCGAGATGAGCAATGATTACGATCCCGAACAGGTGGCGATCATTGGCATTTCCCTAGATCAAGGTCCCCCCGAGCGCGTCCTACCCCTGATAGGCGAGTTCGTCGAGCGCTTGGCCATTAACTACCCGGTGGTTCACGACAGTCAACACGAGTTACTCCGCGCCTTCTACAAAGAAAATTTGGCGCGGGTAGGCGTACCGCTCACCTTTATTTTCGATCGCCAAGGCCGCGTGTATAAGAGGCACATAGGCGTGCCGCGCGACAAAAGTGGTCGGCTCAATCCCCGTGGGGTATTCAGCGAGGATATCGAGACCTTATTGGCTCGCTCGTAGGACGGCGGCATATAGCAAAAGAAGGGATGGTCCCATGCGGACCATCCCTTCTTTTGCATGTAGGTGATTGGGCGTTGTTTTAGTAGTTGGAGTAGTGCTCCGCTAAGACTTCCTCGCCGTGGCGCTGGACCAGCACTTCTTTGAATTTGGCAATGGAGCCGCCAGCGCGTAGGTGCGCCAACATCTCGCTCTTGGACATGACCATCATCGTGCCATTTTTGTAGTCGGGGAAGCGACAAAAGCTGAACTCAACCGGCTCGCCAGTGACGCAGCAGGTATCTTCCATTTCCAACTCGATCTGCGTGCCGGGATCAAACGGAAATTCAGCGTTGTCGTCGTCGCCGTTGGATTGGGCTTTCTTCCGCCTTGCCATGCTGTTCTCCTTGTGAGATGAACTTAAAAAGATAAGAAAATGCCGCCGCTGAGCAAGTTCAGTACGGCAGATCGGCAAAGCGCGATAGCACATCCGGCCCGTCGTGGGTGACGGCCACGGTGTGTTCGTATTGGGCCGAGAGCTTGCCGTCGGTGGTGACGGCCGTCCAGTCGTCGTCGAGTACGTGCGTGTCGTGCGCGCCTTCGTTGACCATCGGCTCAATGGTAAAGACCATGCCGTTTTGCAGGCGGCGACCCGTGCCAGCCTTGCCGTAGTGGAGCAATTGGGGTTCCTCGTGGAAGTTGCGGCCAATGCCGTGACCGCAATACGTGCGCACGATGGAAAAGCCGCGTGCTTCGACATAGCTTTGGATCGCGTGGCCAATGTCGCCGAGGCGTCGCCCAGGCGCGCATAAGGCCAACCCTTCCTCCAAGCTCTGGCGCGTGGCGTCGAGCAAGCGCTGGGCCTTGGAGGTCACGCAGCCGACTTTCATGGTGACGTTCATGTCGCCGTGAAAGCCATCTTTTTTAACGGCAATGTCAACGGCGAGGATGTCCCCTTCTTGCAGGACGCGGTCTCCGGGAATGCCGTGGACGACTTCGTCATTGACCGAGACGCAGATGCTGCGGGGAAAGCCGCGATAGCCCAAGGCACTGGCGGTCGCCCCTTGGCTGCGAATGTAGCGGTCGGCTATTTGGTCGAGATGGAGGGTGGTGACTCCAGGTGCGAGGGCCTCTTCGACGCGGAGCATGGCTTCGGCGGCGATGCGGCAACTAGCGCGGATGCGGTCGATTTCCAAGGGTGATTTGAGATGTACCATATAGGAATTAAAATCGGGCATGGAGCGAAAGAATGTCAAGCTCTTATGCTTAGCGACTATGAAAACGCAACCAGCTAGCGACCATGAAAACGCCTCGCGTATCTATACTACTGCCCGTGTTCAATGCCGCCGCCACGCTGGCGGAAACTTTGCAGAGCATCCAAGTACAAAGCTGCGAAGATTTTGAGGTCGTAGCCATAGATGACGGCTCGGAGGACGACAGCGGGGACATGCTGTCGGAATGGAGTCGCCGCGATCGCCGCTTCAGGGTGTTGCTGTCCGACCACCGAGGCATTGTCGAAGCTCCCAACCGAGGCTTGGCCTTGTGTCGGGGCGCGTACGTGGCGCGCATGGACGCCGACGACCAGATGCATCCCGAGCGTCTAGAAAAGCAACTCGCGTGGTTGGAAGGAGATCCTAGCTTAAGTGTCGTGAGTTGTTTGGTGGAGATCTTTCCGCGCGCGGAAACCGGGGAGGGGATGTTGGTGTACGAGGCTTGGTTGAACGGCTTGGTGGATAGCGCGGCGATAGAAAGAGAGTTTTTCGTCGAGAGTCCCATCGCCAATCCGTCGGCCATGATGCGCCGCGAGGAGTTGGTGGACTTGGGGGGGTACCAAGATCGGGGATGGCCGGAAGACTACGATTTGTGGTTGCGCTATCGGGCGGCGGGCCGGCGCTTTGCCAAGGTGCCAGAGGTCTTGCACTACTGGCGCGAACACACCGACCGGGCGACCCATACTAATAGCCGCTACTCAGTGGAGAATTTTCTCCGCGCCAAAGCGCACTATCTTTGCGCCGGGCCGCTACAAGAGCGGGGTGGGCTAGCCGTCTGGGGCGCGGGCAAGACCGGTCGTCGGCTCGCCAAGCACTTGGAACGCGAAGGCCGCGCTCCCGATGTATTTGTCGATATTGCGCCCAAGAAAATTGGCGGCACCTTGCGGCGCAAGCCCGTGATCGGGCCGGAGGATTTACCGATGTGGTGGACGCGCCACGAGCGACCCATGCTGTTGGCGGCCGTGGCGTCGCGGGGGGCGCGGGCGCTGATTCGAGAGGCGTTGGGTGAATTGGGGATGGTAGAGGGGAATGATTTTTTATGCGTGGCTTAACAAAAACGAGAAAGGAAACAATATGACGGTGCAATACGCGCTCAACACATCGACTATTCGCCCGGCGTCGCTGATGGAGAAAATTCGCATCACCGGACAGACTGGCTATCAGGGCATTGAGCTGTGGAACGATGACTTGACCGCGCATGAGCAGCAGGGCGGCTCGCTCGCGGACGTGCGGCAGGCACTGGCCGACTACGGATTGGCAGTGCCGACGGTCATTGCACTCCACGGCTGGTTGGGGGCTGAGGGCGCGGCGCGGGCACAGGCATTGGAGGAGGTGCGACGGCGGATGGCGCAGGCAGTAGCGGTGGGGGCCGAGTTTATCGTCGCCAGCCCGCCGCGAGATCTCTGCGACCTGAGCCGAGGCGGAGCCGATTACCGCGAATTGCTGGAAATCGGCAAGGAAATCGGCGTGCGGCCGGCGATGGAGTACCTAGGATTTGTGCAAAGCGTGTACACCATTGACCAAGCTTGGCAGATTGCCACCGACGCCGACCATCCAGATGCCAGTTTGATTATGGATCCGTTCCACATATTACGCGGCGGCGGTCCCATTGCGAGCATCGCCAAGGTACCTGGCGACAAGGTCGCGGTCTGGCACTGGAACGATGCCCCGGGCGACAAGCCCTTTGCCGAACAAAGCGACGCCGACCGGGTGAATTGCGCGAAATCGAGCGGCTGGCGCAAGCGCAGGGATACGAGGGGTTTGTGTCGCTGGAGCTATTCAATCCGGGGCTATGGGAGCAAGACCCGGCAGATGTTGCCCGGATTGGTATAGAGAAGATGCGGACGTATTTCGCCGATTAATAGCTCTACCACCTGCGGGCAGGCAATTAGCTGGAGAAGCGCAAATTAGTGCTGCTGCGCTGATTCGACCCCACTGGTCAAGTTTCTGAGTCCCTCCTCGATGGCCCTGCAATCCTGGGGCAGCAAAAAATCTACCATCCGGAAGAGGAATACCATCCCTTTCTGCTCTGCAAAGTTCCTGCGTTGAGTCGCATCGAATTGGGAAATATCCTCTATTTGTCGGCCCATGAGTTCGGCCACGTAGCGACGCAATACTGCCGGTGGTTCTCGGTAGGGCATATTGCGCAGGAAGAGTATCAGGTCATTGCGGTAGAAGACGCGGGCCCACAGCGAATAACCGAGTTGGCGGGCATAGGCTTCATAGTTTTTCAGCCTACCCGTATCGCCCACTCCCCAGTTTGCACCGACAGAACTCTGAACCAGATCCTCGACCATGGAGCGGGCAATTAGGTAATGCCCATACACAGTTGGATGCAAGTACTCAGCGATCAATTCGTTCCCGACAATGCCGTGCGGCGAGTTGGCGGCAAAGACTTTTTCCACATCGCTCAACAGGATCTGGTCCTCGGCTGTGCCGGCCAGCTTGCGGATAATCTGATTGAATATCGCGGGGGCGCGAAAGGGCAGCCTGTCCATGTCGCGAGCGTAGACAAAAGCCTTGTGGGCCTTGCTGTACTCCCCGCGCCTATAGTGTAATCGGCCCAATTCAAAGTGGATGCCAGCGCAATAGGGGGCCTCATCGAGCGCTTCCTCGCAGAGGTCTATGGCTTCCTGCAGTCGGCCTTGGCGTACTAGGCCGTCCAGCTCTTGCGATAAATCCCCGCCGTCGCAGTCCGAGCGCAGCGGATAGAAGTCCTTTAGATTGGCAACCAGAGTCGAGATCAGCACCGGAGTCCCGTGCTGACGGGCCTGCAGCAGTATTTCCCCTAGATTATCCCGGTAGTTTTCCGCAGTGACCCGGTGTTCCTCATCCAGCAGACCAATTTCTCTGCCGACCAGATGGAGTCCGAACTTCTCCTCTGCGGGACTCCACCACTTTTGCAGACGGTAAATCGCCTCGCTGAGAAAGTAGTAGATTCTAGAGCGCTGCAACTCCATGTAGAGCCGGATCCAGGTCCGATTGTTGCCGAATTTGCGGAAGGGAGTGGTGACCCCGTAAGGGCCGACAAATTCGTTGTGCCCCGCGTAGAGGATGATTAAGTCCGGCTCATACCCGACGACTTCGGCCGCGAAGTCCAGCAAACAGAAGGTGTTGATGGCGGTCATGCCGCAGTTGATGACCTCGAAGCGTTTGTCTGGATAGACATCGGCCAGCATTTCTGCGAGAAAGTGCGGAAAAGCCGTATTGGGCGGGTTGGGAAAACCAAGCAGCGTAGAGGCCCCTAGGACAAAAATGCGCACCGCGTCAGGTGGTTTTTTTTGTAGGAAACTCGGATTGTACGGTACGGGACGCCGGTACTGCTGCTGAAAGAAACGGTGGCCGACGTGCGGGTTGACTTCGTATACGACCTCCCCGTCCCGGTGGAAAGCCAGGAAAAGCCGACTGGAAGGGCCGGCATCCGCTAGGTAAAGGGTAACTTCCAGCAGTACTAGAGCCCCCATCCCCACCAGAACCGCCAGAAGATTCAGGAGGAGCGATTTCTTCAGCATTGATGAGCCAACGCCACCCAGCTACCTAATACGCCACAGCAATCACCCGATAGTCCACCGTGTGAGTAGCCTCCACCGCGTCCGCATCTACCCCTATCTTACATAGATAGAGACCGGGCGGAACTACCTGCTCTGCCTCGTCCCAGCCGTTCCACACCACGCTCTGTTCGCCAAACCCCATCTGGACTTTGTGCCAGACTCGACGGCCGCTGAGGTCGAAAATCTCGACCCGTACTGCGCGATTTGTATTGAGGTTGCCTAGGGAAAAACGGATCTGCAGCTGGTCGTTGACGCCGTCGTCGTTGGGGGTAAAGGGATTGGGAGAAATTTCCACATCCCGCACCACCTGGGCGCTGAGCGGGACGGCGATACTCATCGTGTTTCCCTCTCTTAGAAAGGTCGCATTCCCGGCATCTACCTGCTGCCACATTGCCGGCCCACCAGCGTCGCGGATTGATGCGTCAATCGTGCTTCCATTCAATATCACCTTGGCCTTAAAACGGACCCGGACCAGTTCCCCTGCAGCTACAATCGATCCCTTCTCGTCCGTTGGCAATGCGTTGTACGCGGTCTGGGACAGCGGTTGCCCTGCCCGATCAAAGGGAAATTCTCCACCCTTGCCGATCAACTTGCGAAAATAGAGAGTCTCCCCTTTCAGAGAATCCTCCAGACTCTTGTACTGAAAATTGGTGACTTCTTTCTGGACAAGCGTGCCATCTGGGTTCTCACCGACAATCTGGAAGTAGACCGTGCTCCCCCGCTGCTCTAAGGGCAGGCTCAAATAAGTGAGCTGGTTCAGCGGGCGACTATCCTCATCCACGGGGATCTCTTCCCCCTCTTCCAAGATGAGCCGATTGTAGAACCGCGATTTCTCCGATTGGGGCAATAGACCGACCTTGTGCGGCAGACGCATCAGCAGTTTGGATCCGGCTGCATCGGCATCCCCGGCGGCGATTCCTCCCTGGAAGACTTTGAGCGTATCGCCGGAGACGGGATCGATCAGGGACTGAAAGCGCTCTCCGGCGTTCTCGAACCAGTAGTCCTTCTCTCCCGCGACCAGACGCCACCCGAGCTCGGTGAAATTCTGCCCAGTGCCATTTTGCAAGTCCTCCTCCGACCCTAGGCTCACATCTAGGAGTTCGATCTCCTGAATAGGATCGGCATCAATGAAGATCTCGTCGAAACGCCGACTCCCCTGACCATCGGGCTCGCGCTCCACAAAGGTGGGATTGAGGTAGACTTCAAAATCCTGCAGCGTGCCCAGAGATACCTCGTTGGGCCAGATTTCGCCGGTTGCGCGGCGGGCCACCGGCGGAAGAAAATGCACCCGTACGGAGCGGACATTAGCGGCCATGTCGGGGGCCCGGGAAGCCATCTTTACCTGAATTTGCAAAAACCGCCTCGGACTGGGAGAAGTGATGGGATCGCCCGGCTCGATGTATTTCTGACTCCAAGGACTCCATCCACCTCCCGGGATCCTGCTGGTGACCACAGGGCCCTGGAACTTGGCGGGCAATTTATTGTAGTCCGCTTCGGTCTTGAAGTCGCCGCCGCTGCCGTAGTATTCAGTTCTCTCTATCAAACGGTCTCCGGTGCGGGTGCGGATCTCCACATCAACCAGATCGGGATCGGGGATATCGGCTTCCCACTCTATCTTGCCTAGGATGAACGCGCCCGGCAGCTCGATCATGGGCGAAGTCAGAACAACCTCTGGGGGATACCCCTCGCCAAAGACCTGCACTTCCCTGAACCCGTCCGCGAGGATCCCACTCCCCGCGGCGCGCTGGAAATCCACCGTGGACCGGGACCACAAGTAGCGCACCCGCATGGGACGCTCCAAGAGTTGTTCGTAATTTACCCGGGTCATGCCTTTCTCGCTCCGGTCTATTTGCGTCCACTTCAGATTGCCATTGGTGTCTCTGCTTCCATCCGAGACGCGGGTCAAGTACTCATGGCGGCTAGAAATACTTCCCACCCAGCGCAATTGATCGATCCAGAAGACGGCTCCCAGATCTACGATGAGTGTGCCTCTGTCCTCAAAGCGAGGGTCTGGTTGCCAGACCTCCTGTCTAAAATGGGTGTCGTAGATCCCGTCAAATCCCTCTGCCGCTGTCAATGGACCGAGCAGGTCGACACTGCCGCCGCCCTCGATAATGCCCAGAGCGATATTGTTCCCTTGGGCCCACACCTCGATATCCGCTAGGCGGGGACGTTCCCGCTGGTAGTAGGCCAGCCGGCTCTGGCGATCGGCGGGAACCTGATCGAAGACCGCTTTGTCCACCTTGGTCTCTTTGCCAATTGCATTCACAATGAAGTAATCGATGCCTCCCTGGTGCCCCAGAGGCAGATCCATATATTCTCGCTCGGAGACCTCCTTGAACTTGTCGAATTTGCTGTCCGTGATCTGAATGCGCAGCCGGTGTACTAGCAGGTAATTCCTACTCGGATCGTTTGCAACCAAATTGTCGAACTCGACTACTCGCCGATTCTCGTTGGGTGTTACCGTGCGCGCGGTCAGGCTCAAAGTGGCGTCCCGCTTTTGCGAAGGCGTGGTGAGGATGCGGAACTGGCGGAAGGGCTCGCCTACCTCTTCGTCCACAAAGCGCAGCACGATCTTTGAGACCGGCACCACCCGGCCCAACTCCACATCCACGTACCACTTTTCTAGGGAGCGGCTGTTGTACTGGATCCGCCGCGTAGGTATCCCGGTCAATGCGACGCTCCTGGCCGGCCGCGTCTTTGGCGAAATAATAAATGGGTCCCTGCTCGCCCGGTGGCAGAGCATGGTACTCTTCCTCGCTCACCTCGGTGCTCGGCTCCCAGTAGGTACTCGGATCGCCGTCGAGAATATTGGCGGCCATTCCCGAGTGGTAGGGTGCTTCCCTAATGCCTCCCTGGTAGAAGTACCAGATCACGGGATCGCCTACCTCTATGCCGTTTTTTGCGTCCGCTTTCAAGTGCAGAATTGGGGCACCGGCTACATAGGCCGGGCCCGTGACTATGTTGAGCGGTAGCGAGGCACCCTCTCGGTTCAGGGTCTTGACCAGTTTATCATATGCCTTCTGGTCGCCGATCCTGGTGCGGAACCACTCCATATCTTCTATGACATTGATATTTTTGCTAAGGCGGCGCGGCGCGGCTGTATGGGTTGCGGGATCTATTGTTACTGCGTGATCGGGCCGGCCCCACGCTTCCCATTGCTCGGCCCTGTCCACCACGATCCCTTCCGCGGATATGCTGTAGC
>JAGWBY010000116.1:32898-37841 GCA_021295675.1 Candidatus Latescibacterota bacterium
AGCGAGCAAGTAGCTCTGCTCCAATCGGGAGGTACTTTTGCAGTGAGCCATCTCGGACATCCCCTCTTTCCAGAGTAAGTAAGCCGACTTTGCCATAAATATAAAGGATTAGGGCGCAACTCAAACCGAATTCCTCCCTGTCTCATAGGACTAGGGGATTCGCATCAAAAATATCCCGACAGATAATTGTACCCTCCGGGAATCTTGGTGAAATAGCTAACCGCCAGCCAGAATCCAGCGGTGACGAACTGTCCTAGGATCAACCCTAAAAAAAAGGGCCGCGTCTTCAAATACAATTGGGGACCACCGTACTTAATCACCACTACCTTGATCAGCCAGGCCAGCAAGACGCTGAAGAACACGGTGCCGAAGAGCAGACTGACTGGAAAACCGAGCGGGTGAAAAGGCCACCACAAGAAGCGCTGGCGCGCCACCATTAACAGCCCCATGATGGTGCCTCCGATGCCCGTGTAGATCCAGTTTTCCCAGTGCGGCCCTTCGGGGACTTGCATGCGAAAAGCGGCATTTTCAAATGGATAGCGCGAACCCACGCCAAAAAACCACTTGTCTGTATTGATGCCGCCGTATTTATACGCTATGGCCAACATGGCCCAGACCGAACTGGCGATGGCCACCAGAATGGCTACGATCATGCCCCAGAAAATCAAACGCCGATTTCGCCTAATCGTCTCCTGAGCCAGCTTTAGACCGTTGGCGCAGGAGGCCATCACAAAGGTGAGAATGTCGCTGGCCCAGACAAATGTGAACGCCATCGCCACAATCCCCGAAGGGCCCAACGCCCGCGTCCCAAAGCCGGCCACTACGAAGTCCGAGGCCGTCATCGGGGCGAAAATGTAAACGATCCCCCCTTCGGCTACGATGCGCGTTAGACCGATGAAGAGAATGAAGGCTAGGCCAAGATAAAAGGGCGTGATCCAGGCCGGCAGCCCCGACTGCCAAATCCACACTCCCATAAAGAGCAGACTGCCGCCCAGCACTAGGACTGCCGCCCGGTAGGAGAGGATCTCGTCGCTGTCGTCAACGGCGGGGTTTTTCTGCAGCGCTTTGCTCAAGACGGCGCGCAAATGCCCGCGGGCGGTCCACAGGCCAAAGAGAACCAAGACGATGAAGGCACCCAGGCCTTGGTGGGCGACCATGGGGCCACCGCGGGTGTAGACACTGAGCAGCGGATCGATTTTCTGAATTCCCAGATAGGCGAAGATGCCTTGCTGGATGACATTGAGCAGGTGGAAGAAGCACAGGCCGAAGAGGATGTCTCGGTTGATGGAAACTCAGAATGAACGGGATAGTGATGGTGTCGCCGAAAAGGGAAAGGTGCGTTCCCCAATAGAGGCGCGGGATGGAGGGGAAATAGGGGTTGAGCCCGTTGAGGCTTTGGAGGATGGCTGGTACGGCAAAACCCAGCCACATTAGCGGATTTTTGAAAAACGGCTTGATCAGCGAGGGACCGGTGGCGGCGTCCTGGATCATGGAAAGGGGCACCTGGACCACGGGAAAGACGAGGCGCTCGTGCTCGACCCATTGCTTGCGCAAGATCACCATAATGGAGATCATGGCCAAATAGAGGGCTAAGACGAAGGGAATCCAGTAGGCCAGAGGCCGCAGCCACAGCATCCAGGGAATGCTGTGGTCTTTGGGCGCTCCTTCAAAAAAATTCTGTACCTGGACGAAGTCGTGGTGAGGGATGATCCAGTCCGGGATGAAGGGGTGCAGCAATTCGGCCCAATTGTTTTCGGGCGTGGCGTTGTAGATCGGACTGGTGATATCCGTCAGCAGAAAGCTGGTCAGGCCCCACTCAGGGATGGCGGTGGCCACGATCCACATGATGTAGATCAGGGCGAGTTCGGCGCGGTTGAGCATCCACGAGCGGTGGATCAGGCCCAGCGCGGTATTGCCAAAGAAAACTAGAACGAAGAACAGGATGAGGGCCGCAGGGGTATTGAAATACGAAGCGATGCGAGAGCCTTGCAGCACCATATTGCAGTAGAGAACACCAGCGCCGATCATCCCCGACCCCACGGCACCGATGAGGAGCGCGCGAAAACCAAGAGCTTCGAGGGGGATTTTAGCCAAAGCAGATCTCCTGCACTTGGAACGTTTCGACTCTGATAATGTCTACTTGCTCAGAGTTCCTCTGTCGCGCTAGCCAGCATGGCTTCTGGCAGGGCCTCTTCCAGACGGTCCGCATAAACCTCAATCTGGTTCTGGTACTTCTGGCGCAGTTCGTTGAGCAACTCGTCAAAGCGTTGGCGTTCCAAGCGCTGGACCAGAGAGGCCCGCGCTCTTTTGCGGGCCTGTTCAAAGGGCTGCTGCCGTCCTTCCTCGCGCCTTAGGACCTTAAAGATGGCATACCCTTCTCCAGCGAGTACAGGGCCGCGCAATTCTCCCACAGGCGCTACCTTGAGGGCCTCCCATAGCTGGGGATAGGCCGTCTTGTAATATTTGTTCATACAGACTAGGCCATCGGTCCCTCGGCGCCTCGTAGGCAGATTTTTTACCCTAGCCAGTTCCAATAGATTGGTGTCTTTAGCGATTTCCGTCCTGATACTTTGTCCTTCTGCCAGGGTGGGGGTCAGCAATTCATCAAAGCATATCAGTTCGGGAAGGTAGAATTTCTCGCGGTGTTCGCTCGGCGAAATGCTAGCGCTGACTTCCCGCTGCCGCAGTTGGAGCAGCATCAATTCTTCTTTTGCTATCTCTAGCCACTGTAAAACCTCCGGTTCCTCCGGGATGCCGAGTCGGGCCGCTGCAACCCCAAACATGGCAGGAGTCAGCAAAAATCGGCGCGCAACCGAGGCGATGAAGGCACTGTCCCGAAAAGCCTGCGGATTATCAATTCTATGGGCGCGCAATACCTCGAGGTACTTGCCCAAGGCGATTTCGCTCCCCTCGTATCTGCTCTGCGGTGAACGACACCCTCTCCCTTCCCCTTGCCGACTTTGCACCTTGGCGCAAAACCGCCAATCCTTCCGGCGCCATGCGCCAGCCGAGTTCACGGGCCAGCAATTCCACTTTCTGAGCTTCTATATCTTGCGCCTTCTCTGCCATCAACTGCCGGGCGATTCTAGCCCGATAGACTTCCAGGTCTGCGCGGCGGTCTGCCAAGAAGCGGATCAGTTGGTAGTTTTCGCCAATGGGCAGGAGAGGCGATACGGTGCCCGTTTGCAGCGAGTCAAATATAGCGGTGGGTATTCCCATGCGCTCAGACCGGGAGCGATTGACAAATCCCACCTCTCCTCCCCGCTCGGCCGACCCAGTGTCCAACGAATGGGCTTGGGCCAGTACCGCAAAACTGCCGCCTTTGTGGATCGCCTGCCGGATCCACTGACCTTCGTCTTCGGCCTCCACGACGATGGTGGCGAGAAAACGCTCCTGGGCCATTGCCCGGTCTGCAAAAAAGCGGTGAATCTCCTCTTCGGAAACCGCAATCTGCGGCCTGATTTCTCGTTTGAAAAAGATCGCGACGATATGCTCCTGCTCTTTGGCCCTGTGCGCTTTGAGCAATTCGGGGTCTTTGTCCAGGCCTTGGTCGTGGGCTTCGAGAAGCAGAACCTGCCGGTCAATCAGGGTTTGCAGATAGTCCTCCCTCGCCTTCTGCCCTTCTTCGTTCGAGCGCAGTCCCGGCAGCAGATTGAGCGCGAATTTGCGCAGATCTCCCGCAGTGATCTGTCGCTCGCCCACTACAGCCACGATATCTTCCCGAGGGTCCTGGCCGCAGGTGACTAGGGCGCAGAGCAATCCTATAAAAAACAGCACGGAGGAAGGGGTTACACTGGCTCTTTTCATTTTCTCTATGTAAGGTGGCCCGGGACAGTAAACGACAGACTTGGATATAGGAAATGATCGGGATTGAGGGGCCGTCGGCCGAAAAATCGAAAACCCACTTGGCTTGCTGCAATATATCTGGCAAAACTGCCTGATGCAAGCTCGCCATTAATAGTTGGAATAGTTTGGACACTTTTTGCAATTTATTAAAAATAAATAAGTTGCGTGTTTTTAGCTGTCTTCTTGACCTCCTTGTTTTTTGCTTGACCCAGACTGTTGAATTGAGTATCTATACAAAACATATACTTAAAGTATCCCTGAAATCACCATTGCCCTGTTGTCAACTCGAGAAAGGAGGTGGATTTAGACAAGGGCAAGCACCACCAGAACTGTCTCTTTATTCTTTAGCTAAGGAGGAACCTTCTGACCCTGTGCATGGCAGTTGGGGCATGGGGGCACGCGTGGAACAATTCGTTATTCTTCGCCGTTCAGTTCCCGGACGAGAATGTTCCGGTGGTGGACGGCAACCTCGCCGATTGGGCTGTGGTGCCCGACGTACCCTATCTGATCGGCAGCGAGGTGTTCGCCGACTCGTATTACGCCAATAATGAACAGGGCGAAATCGATGTCAGCGATATGGCCATCCGCTCGTTTTGGGGCTGGAACGACAACAACGACCGGCTCTACGCCATGGCCGAAGTCTTCGACGATAGGCATGTTGTGGATCGCTCGGCCCCAGACGAGTGGTGGGCCGACGATGCGTGGGAGATCTACATCGATGTGGCCCACCTCGATATCGAAGAGCAGAGATGGGAGGACGGCACCAGGCAGTCTTGGAACGTATCTGTCCCCATCGCCGCCGACAATCTGGGTCAGATGCTCCCAGCGCATGCCTGGCGCACAGATCCAGACACCAGCCCCTACTGGGGTTTCGGCTGGAGTTTCGAGGGCGAGGAATACGGCGAAAGCACCTACTTTTACGAGATCTGGATGCAGCCCTTCGAGTTTATTGCGGAGGACGGCAATCTAGATAATTCACCGCTCGCCGAACTCGAAGTAGACCAGCTCATTCACATGAGCATGGCCTTCGACGACGACGACGACGGAGGCACCGAGCGCACGAACTTTTGGACTACTACAGATGGTGGGTGCTGTAA
>JAGWBY010000117.1:0-13305 GCA_021295675.1 Candidatus Latescibacterota bacterium
GTTTGGGCCGCTCTTTTGGCTGCAACAATAGCGCATTTGCTTCCCCGTTGGCATTCCCTTTTCCCGCGCTTATATTTCGGCGCATGTCCGACGGCGAATTCATCCGGCCCTTTCCCGCGCTCACCCCCGCCCAGCGCTATCACCTCGAAGTCTATGGCTATGTGGTGGTTGAAAACGCGATTGAGCAAGACCTGACGGATCGCCTGCTGGAGGCCATGCTCCGGCTCAAACGCGATCTCCTGTCCGCCCCAGACCCGGCCAAAGCCCGCGTCCGCAATTGCCGTCTCTCCTCCTATCAGCCTCACCACCTGCACTTTGCCCACATCCTCGAAGCCGATCCCGCGATCTTCGCATACCTAACTCATCCGCGCTTGGTCGGCATGGCCGAGGAGCTAGTCGGCGGCAGCGTACGCCTCGAAGAATCCGAGGCCGTCGTCAACGAGCGAGACCCAGGAATCGACCGCGCTGCCGCGCCGCGCTACGGCTTCCACACCGGCACCAGCCCAGACGTGGGCACGTACGTCGAAAACGGCCTCTACCACTGCACCTTTGTCAAAACCCTGACCAACCTTACGGAGCTCGGCCCAGACGACGGCGGCACCGTGGTCATCGCCGGCAGCCACAAGGTCAAATGCGACCGCGAGACTATCATCGCGGCGGCGTACGAAGACCCCGCGCTGATCCACCAAGTGATCGCGCCCGCAGGATCAACCCTGCTCTTTGGCGAGGCCCTGATCCACGCCACCGGCCAGATTCGCTCCGACCGCGAGCGCGTCATCGTCATCGGCGGCTATACCCCGCCGATGTTTCAAGCTTGGAACGGCCAAGAGCCGAGCGCTGAATTCATCGCCCAAACGCCCGAACCCCTCAAGCCGCTCATTGCCGGCAGCGACAAGTGGCAGTGGCAGCAGCGCCGTCGCCGCCTCGACATGCCGGTCGTCTCGTGAGCCTTTGCTGGCCGTGATCCAGCTCGCGCACCCATACCTACTGTTCCTCGGCGACGCTGCCGACCAGCTAGCCGCCAAAACGGCCGTTGGCGTCGCCCACTGGCGGCCCGAACAGTGCATTGGCCAGCTCCGCCTTCCCGACTGCCCAAACCCTCGCCGCAGCCCGTGCCGCCGGTGCCCGCACCCTCATCATCGGCGTTGCCAATCGCGGCGGCACCATCTCCGACCTCTGGCGCGATACTTTCCTGCAGGCCATCGACCTCGGCTACGACCTCGCCAGCGGCCTGCACACGCGCCTTGGTACCATCCCCGGCTTGGCCGACCGCGCCCGCGCAAAGGGCACTCGTCTCGTGGATGCGCGCTTTCCCGACCGCGCTTTTCCCATTGCAACCGGCGTCAAACGCCCGGGCAAACGCCTGCTCACCGTCGGCACCGACTGCTCGGTCGGCAAGATGTTTACCGCGCTGGCCATTGAGCGCGAGATGCAGGCGCGAGGCATGGCCTGCACCTTCCGCGCCACCGGCCAAACCGGCATCTTCATCGCCGGGACCGGCGTTGCCGTTGACGCCGTGGTGTCCGACTTCCTCGCTGGCTCCGTCGAGGTCCTGACCCCGGCCAACCACCCCGAGCACTGGGACCTAGTTGAAGGCCAAGGTTCGCTGTTCCACGCCTCCTATGCCGGCGTGTCGCTGGGCCTCATACACGGTGCCCAACCCGACGCACTCGTCCTCTGCCACGATCCCAACCGCCCCCACATGCGCGGCCTACCCGAATACCAACTGCCCGATCTGCTCGACTGCATTCGCCTCAACGAGCAGTGCGCCCGGCTCACCAACTCGGCCTGCCGCACCGTTGGCATTGCCGTCAACACCTCGCACTTGCCGGAAGACAGCGCCGCCGAACTGCTCAGTACTATAGAACGTCAAGCCGGCCTGCCCGCAGTCGATCCGCTGCGTCAAGGAGCCGCGCGCTTGGTCGATGCCCTGTGACCCGCTTCTCCGTTCGCAGCGAGAGCTTCCCCCTCGCCCAGACCTTCACCATCTCGCGCGGTGCCAAGACCACCGCCGATGTCGTCGTCGTCGAGTTGAGCCGCGACGGCTGCGTTGGCTGCGGCGAATGCGTCCCTTACCCCCGCTACAACGAAAGCGTAGCCGGGACCATAGAAGAGCTAGACTCGCTGCGTCCACAGGTAGAAGCCGGCCTCGACGGCTCGACTGAGCTCGCCGAAATCCAAGCGGCATTGCAACGCGCCCTGCCGCCCAGCGCGGCCCGCAACGCCTTGGACTGCGCCCTCTGGGATCTGGAAGCCAAACTCAGCGGTCGCCCCGTTTATGAACTAGCCGGGCTAGCCGCACCGCGCCCAGTAGCGACGGCCTACACCCTCTCGCTCGACGATCCAGAGACCATGGGCCGGGCCGCGGCCCAGCACGCCGACCGCCCTCTGCTCAAGATTAAACTCGCCGGTCGCGACGATCTCGACCGCGTCGCCGCAATTCGCGCCAACGCCCCAGACTCAACCCTGATCGTCGATGCCAACGAAGGCTGGTCCGCCGACCAAGTCGAGCCGCTCTCAGCCGCACTAGCTCGCTTGGGCGTCGCACTCATCGAACAGCCTTTACCCGCCGCCCAAGACGCCCTGCTCGCCGAGTTTGAACACCCGGTCCCCTTCTGCGCCGACGAATCCTGCCACACCGCCGCTGATCTCGCCGAACTGGCCGCCTGCTACGAATGCGTCAACCTCAAGCTCGACAAGACCGGCGGCTTCAGCGAGGGATTGCGCTTGGCAGCCGAGGCGCGCGCGTGCGGATTGGATTTGATGGTCGGCTGCATGATCGCCACCTCGCTGGCTATGGCACCGGCGGTCCTGCTGGCGCAACAAGCCCGCTTCGTCGATCTCGACGGCCCCCTGCTCCTGCAAAAAGATCGGGAACGCGGGCTGCGCTACGAAGGCAGCCTCCTCCATCCGCCCCGTCCTCAACTCTGGGGATAGGCCAGCAGACTCTGCGGGTGTTACCTTGCTGGACGCAGGTGGCGATTGAATGTATTCTTCCCCTAAGTACACGACAGTAGAGCGGTATGAGATGCTTCGCTTCGCTCAGCATGACAACATGGGCGTCAGCACCTGTCATGCTGAGCGGAGCAAAGCGGAGTCGAAGCATCTCAGCGCTCCCATGCCTAACGTCCACTGGATTACTGCCGTGTACTCAGTTCTTCCCAAACGAACCTAATGAGCAACGCACTTCTATTGTTTGCCCAAGGGCTGGACGAGACCGCGCTGCAACGCGCCGTACCGCCACCCATCCAGCCAAAGCAAATCGAGCCGTTGGCATGGAATGGCGACACGTTCTCGTTTGACTTGTCTCCCGCAGTGCTAGAAGGCGCGCTAGAAATCCTGCCGGGCCTCTCGGTCGTCCACGACGGCGCGTGGGGCTATCAGTTCGCGATAGAATGCGAAACCAAAACTGGCCATAGCTGCCGGGCCGTCCTCGACCCGATCGGCTCGTTTGTCGGGGCCGAGGCGGGCGCGGCAAACGAGGAGGTCGCAGCGGAAATCGACCTCCTGCGCATCCGCGCCCCCTTGCAAACGGCCACCCTACACCTGCGCGTTCAAGGCGTCGCTCCCACGGCCCCGGCCTTGCTCTCGGTCTCGGTGCGCCGCAAAGGCGCAGTGCCCGCTCCAACCGTCGCCAGCCGAGATACGGCTCTCGCAGTGCCACCGCAAAGCCAGATGGTTCTGCGGCCCGAGTTAGCTTCCCACGTCTGCTCGCCGACCAGCGTCGCCATGCTCCTCGCGTACTACGGCCATAGCGCGGACATCTACGACGTGATTGCAGAAGCGCGCCACCAGCCCAGCGGGCTATACGGCGTGTGGCCGGCCAACATCCACGCGGCCGCTCGCCGGGGCTTCTTGGGCTATCTATTGCACTTTCCCTCTTGGGATGCGGCGCGTGCGCTGCTCGACGCGGGCTTTCCCATCGTTGCCTCCGTGCGCTACGAGGCAGGCGAGTTGAGTCGGGCGGCCATTGAGCGAACGTCTGGGCACTTACTAGTCGTCCGGGGGTGCGTGGGGGATACCGTACTGGTCAACGACTCAGCCGCGAACGACGAGGTCGCACGGGCGTACGACCTAGCGGAATTCTGCAAAATCTGGTTGGAGCGCAGCGCCGTCGGCTACGTGCTCTTTCCGCCGTTGTAACTGGCTTAATACATGGCGGTAATCCAATGGATTTTTTAGGCATAAGATGCTTCGACTCCGCTTTGCTGCGCTCAGCATGACAGCACGGGGCGTCACCACCTGTCATGCTGAGCGCAGCGAAGCATCTCATACCGCTTTACGATCGTGTACTTAGCACTATGGACAAAGCGAACTTCACTTCCATCGTCTTCGGCGAGATCCTCTACGACTGCTTCCCCGACCGCACCTGCTTGGGAGGTGCTTCCCTGAACTTCGCCTGGAATCTGCGCCAGCTCGGCTTTCCCGTGGCCATGGTCAGCGCGGTGGGGCGAGACGAATTGGGGCAACAGGCGCGGGGCTTTCTCCGGAGCGCCGACATCGATCAGCAATGGGTCGCCGATCGGCCCGAGCCTACGGGCACGGTCGATGTATTGCTCGACGATGGCCAGCCCTCCTACACCATCCGCGCCGGCGTAGCTTGGGACTACATCGAAACTAAGCCGGCGTTAGACCGGCCCCCCGACCTGATCTACTACGGCACGGCCGCGCAGCGCAGTCCGGCCAATCGTCCGGGACTAGAACACTTGCTGGCCGCCAACCCCCGGCATCGGCTTTTCGACGTCAACCTGCGCAAGGACTGCTATACGCCGCAGACCGTGCTCTTTGGCCTCGAAGCGGCGACCATTGTCAAGCTCAACGACGAGGAATGGGAGGCCGTGCGGGATATTGCCGAGGTCGCCGCACCCCACGACTTAATCTCCCGCTACGCGCTGGATTGCCTAGCGATTACCTTTGGCGGCGACGGTGCTCAACTCCACATTCCGGGGGCCTCGTTCGCCGCACGACCCGCGCCCGCGTCCGTCGTCGATGCGGTCGGGGCTGGCGACGCCTTTAGCGGGGTTCTGGCCGCCAGCGCCCTGCTCGGCACGGATCCACAACAGGCCCTAGATCTAGCGTGCGCCGCCGGTGCCAGCGCGGTGCAGCACCGAGGAGCCCATTGCCCGCTGCCCGAAGCCGTGAAGGCGGCGTTTGCTTAACCACTTATCACCGAAAGGTTTTCCCCATGCAGACTCCCATTCCCCTGTGCGATCCTCACTTCCACCTCTGGGACCTAGCCGAGCGTCCCAATCCCAACCTCGGCGATGTCATGCCAGCGTACCGAGCCGCCGACTACGCCCAAGACATGAGCGAACTGCCCCCTGAGTTGCAGCGGGTCAGCGGCGTCCACGTCGAAACCGTCGTCGGCCAAGTGCCCGGCGGCGTCCACGTCGATACCGTAGAAGAAACCCGCTGGGTGCGCGATCAACTCGCACCGACCGAACAGCCCCCCTATCGCGGTAGGGGGCAGGCCTTTGGCATCGTCGCGTACGTGCATCTGGAACGCGACATCACCGCAGCCGAGCGCACTATCGAACAACACCTAGCGGCCGCTAAGGGCCGTCTATGCGGCGTGCGCATGATCCTCAATCACCATCCCGACAATCCCGACCTGACTTGGCCGCAGATAGAAGACGGCGTCCTGCAGAGCAGTCGCTTCCGCGAGGGCTTAGCCCTCTTAGAACGCCACAACCTCGCCTTCGACCTCTCCTGCAATCCCCACCAAGTGGCCGATGCGGTCGCCGTTTTCCGCGATTTCCCCAACCTCCGCGTTGTCACCAACCACCTCGGCTTCCTCCACGACGGCGAGGACCAAGCGCACGAGGACCTCTGGCGCGCAGGCATGGCCGCACTGGCCGCATTGCCCAATGTCTATATGAAGCTGTCTATGGCGTGGTTTGCACGGGACGCCTTCCACGAAAATGCGGCCAAAGAGGCCAAAATCGCCGCGGTCGTCCAAGAGCTTACTGCATGTTTGCCAGCAACTATCCCGTCGATAAACTGCGGGGCATTAGCATCGGCTATCTCTACGCCAAGTTCCTCGAGTGGAGCGCCGACTTTTCAGACGACGAGCGTCGAGCGCTCTTCCACGACTCGGCTCTCAGCGCCTATGGGCCGCTTGCGCAATAGCCATGAACGCAGAAGAATTCGACTATACCCAATGGCGCGACAGCACGGGCGCGCCGCTGAAGAAAATGCCCGACCGGCTCGGCGTGGCGGCCAATGGTTTTATCCGCGACAAGACCGGCAAAATCCTGCTGCAACAGCGCACGGACAACGGCTTTTGGGGCCTGCCCGGCGGCAATGTCGAACTCGGCGAATCCGTCGAGCAGACCGTGGTGCGCGAAGTCTATGAGGAAACGGGCTTGGAGGTGCGCATTGAGCGGCTGATCGGGATTTACTCCGAGCCGGAAAGCTACCCATTCATGCGCTATCCCGACGGCACCATCGTCCACTACGTCACCCACGTCTTTATCTGCGAACCCGTCGCCGGCGCATTGCAGCTCTCCTCTGAAAGCACCAACATCGGCTATTTTGCCGCCGATGCCCTGCCCGCACAGACCTTGCTCTCGCACCGCATCCGCATCGCGGACGCCCTGACCGGCCTAGTGTACCCGTTTATTCGCTGAACCATGTTGACCGCACTTCATCCAACAACAGATAGAGCCTTGGAAGTCCCATCTTGTGATCCTATTCTGCGTCCATCTGCGTCCATCTGCGGATCATCTTGCGAATGATTTAGATTCGCTATATTTCTTTTTCGCTCGTCCCAACCTTCACCTCGCCAAGAAAAGGAACAATATGATCAAAATTGCCGAAGTCCTGCCCGATCATCCCACGCCGTTGTGGCGGATGGTCAAGCAATGCGGCGTTGACCACGTAGTCGGCGGCTTCTCCACCCAGGGCGACCCCGCCGACATCCACCCCGAGCAGCGGCCCTGGAGCTTCACCAACCTCGTGCGGATGAAAACCGCGTTTAACGACGGCGGCTTTTCCCTCGACGTCATCGAGGCCCGTCCGCCGCTCAACAAGGCCAAGCTCGGCCTGTCCGACCGCGACGAAGAGATCGAATACGCCTGCGAGTTGATTCGCAACATGGGCAAGGTCGGCATTCCGGTCTGGTGCCCCGAGTGGATGCCTGTGCTCAACTGGACCCGCACCTCAATGGCCGCGCCCGGACGCGGCGGTGCCATGGTCACCGGCTTTGACAACGAACTGATGCAAAACGCGCCCCTGACCGACGCTGGCGTCGTCACCGAAGAGCAGCTTTGGGACAACCTGAAGTACTTCCTCGAAAAGGTCGTGCCGGTCGCCGAAGAAGCCGGCGTCAAGCTCGCTATGCACCCCGACGACCCGCCGCTGTCGCCCCTGCGCGGCATGGGGCGGATCATGCGCAGCGTCGAAAACTACCAGAGGCTCATCGACTTAGTGCCCAGCCCGGCCAACGGCATCTGCCTGTGCCAAGGCAACTTCACCCTGATGACCGACGACTTGCCCGAGGTCATCCGCCACTTTGGCGACCGCATCTACTTCGTCCACTTCCGCGATGTGCGCGGTACGCCCGAAAAATTCGTCGAGACCTTCCACGACGAAGGCAAAACCGACATGCGCGCCTGCATGGAAGCCTACCGCGACATCGGCTTCGACCACGTGCCGACGATGGAGGGCGACCGCAACGACCAGCCGGGCTATTCGTCAATCGGGCGCTTGTTCGCCATTGGCTATATCAAGGGGCTGCGCGAGGCCGTGTACGCGAGTTAAATTCGTAAAGCCACTTCGACAAGCTCAGCGGCCGGGTACAGAACCTGTCGAAGTAGGCCACTGAGCTTGTCGAAGTGGCCGGTTCACAATCGGCCCCGGCGAAGGCAGGGAATGCGTAACGTCATTCATTAAGCAGGTAGGCGGTGGAGCTACGTTTTGTGATATATTGCTCTGTCATTCTGAGCCTTTCGGCTTCGCTCAAGATAAACTCCGCGCAGCGGAGTCGAAGAATCTCCTACCGGCGAGGCCGAGTAGCGTATTTGTCGATACTAGGCGCGCTCCTGCTCGCCGCCCAAGCCCTCGAAGCCGAGGAACTGCGCCTCGGCGGCCCGGGCGGCTGGAGCGAGTGGACGCTGCCCGGCGACGCGGTCGATGTCGCCGACGGCGTGCTCAAACCCGCGTTCGTGCGCCAGAATATCGACGCGGTGCAAAACGCCGCGACGTTTGGCGGCGGCATCCGCGACGCGGGCACAGCTTTGAATCGTGCAGCCTTGCTGATAGACGGAGATGTGGAGACGGCCTGGGCACCTGCCGCCGAAGCGCCGCTAGAGGACTGGTGGATAGAGGTCGATCTAGGCCGGGTGGTCTCGGCGCGCACCATCCGCCTGCGTTTTGCCGAGGACGGCGAGCCGCTCGAATTTTTCAAGGTTTTCACCTCCGACGGCGAGCCCTTCTTCACCAACGCTGGCGTGGCTATTGAGGGCACCCTGCGCTATAACAAACGTCGCCGGTACAGCTTTAGCCAAGATCGAGTCATCGAGATCGACTTTGGCCTCAAGCCCCTGCAGCACATTCGCATCCAAGCTGACAAGAAGACGCCTGGTGCCCAGCTCAGCGAGTTATCGGTAAAAAGCGTGGGCGACAATCTGTCCCTGGGCGCGCAAGAGCGCGGCGGTCAGATCGACGTACATAGCCTCGTCGGCTCCGGCCGGGACGAGCGCTACGAGAATCCCTTGATCAGCCGCAACCTAATTGACGGAGACATCACCTCGTACTGGGGTCGCAAGGAGGGGCGCGGGGTGACGCCGATGGGGCTCTTTATCCTCGACTTGGGTGTGCTCTTTTGGGTGGACCGAGTGCGATTGTTGGGGGATTTCACCGGGCTGCCGACGACCGGCGAGCGGGCTCGCACCCGCTTTGGGTCCATCAATTACCTGTGGTACAAGATGTCGGGATCGGACGGCTCGCTGGCGCCGGACGGCTCGCTGCGCTGGGTCTCGCTGGGGGAACTGCCCGAATCGCTGCGCAACCGACGCGACATCGTCCACTTTGAGGAGCGCTTTCCCTCGACCAAGTTGCGCTACGTCCGGCTTCTCTTTGGCATGACCTCTGGCGCGCTCTCGGGCACGACCGCGGAGTTTCAAGTCTTTGGCGAAGGGTTTCCCGCCGCCTTGACAGCGCTCTCGCCGATTTTCGACTTGGGCGGGAAAAAGACGATCTCGGCACTCGACTGGCAATCTCAAGTGCCGCCTGATACTCGCCTAGAAATTCGCAGCCGCACCGGCAATCTGCTCGACGAAGAGTACTCTTTCTTTGACAAGAACGGCAAGGAAGTCTCCGCAAGGAAATACGACAAGCTCATTCCCTCTTTTCGCGGACGGATCGACACCGTGCGCACAATAGGCTCGGATTGGAGCAACTGGAGTCCGGCCTACGAGGTTTGGACCGCGGCAGTTCGCCCAAATCGAGGTGCAGCTCTTGAGCGAAGACCCGTTCAGCGCCCCAGCACTCGAAACGCTGACCTTGCACTTCCATCCGCCGCTGGTGCAACAGACGCTGGCGGAAATCTACCCAGCCGAGGTCGAGCCGGGCGCGCCGCAAAATTTCACCTATTTTCTCCGCTCTACCGCGACTTCGGCCAACCGGGGATTCGACCAAATCCTGCTGAGTTCGTCGGCCGCGGTGCGCTTCAAAACCTTGCGCATCAATGGGGAAGAAACCGAGGTCCAAATCGAGGAGCGGGCCGACGGCACCCTGCTCGTCCTCGACCGCGCCGTGCGGCGCTCGGGGCTTTTGGAGATCGATTTCGAGAGTACGCTCTACCTCAACCAGACTCGTTTTGACGCGTTGCTCCAAGTGCAACAAGTCGATGCGGGAAACGCCAGCGAGGACATAGCGAGCGAGACCGTGTCCGTAGCCCTGCCCGCGGACCCCGGTCTGCTAGATAATCTGACAATATCAACCCAGTTGCTAACTCCCAACGGCGACGGCGTTGGCGACCAACTCGCCCTCGAATTCAATCTGCTCAAAGTGCTGGACCCGCGCACCGTGCGAGTGTCTATTTTCGACCTGACCGGACGACGGGTGCATCTTTTGAGCGAAGAAGAGCAGGTGGCCGGACGAGTAGCTTTGGAATGGGATGGGCGCGACCACACTGGCGGCCTAGTGGCACCGGGAAACTACGTCCTGCGCGTCGAGGTCAGCGGCGACGCCCGCACCGACCAAGTCAGCCGAATCGTTTCCGTAGCCTACTGAAACCATCCACGCCTAATTGGAGCCAGTCCTACCCCACCGCGACCAATCTGGTCATGCTGAGCGGAGCGGAGATCACGCCTAAAAGCGCGGTGAAGCGAAGTGTGGATGAAAAGGAGTTACTTTGTCCTGAGTATGGAGCGTTTCAACGCGCCCCACGAGGTGGGCTGGACCGCAGTCCCATCGGGCGACAAGGCGGCGGGAGGATAGTACACCCAGTCAAAAAAGATATAATCGAAGAGAGCATGACTCCTTCTCCCCCCTGGGCGGACGACCTTAAGGACATGCATCAGCGCAATGCCGCCTTCGCGGGTCCGAATGGCATAGGTATGGCCTGCTTGGGGATCATGAATTTGGGATTGGGCTTGGACTAGCTGTAGGTCGGCACCCCCCCCTTCGGAGACCAGACGGCCAAAATCCACCCGACCGAGATCGACGATTTTGGCTGGTGGGAGCCCAATACAGGTGTGTGCGCATAAAAGAATCGTATCACTATCACCAGGTGGGAATACATCCGACACTACGTCGGCGTCCTCGGAATAGTAGTCGGTCTCGGTTCCGGCGCTGAAGTCAAATCCCGAGCGTCTGTTTAGCTGCGCGAGTTGCCCCCAGACCACGGCTGGAGGTTCCGGAGGGGGCGGGGTGGCATGCGGGTCTAGCTGGTCATACCATATCTCTTCCCCGTAAATATTCGCTGAGATACCCGTAAGCGCATTCTCATAGAGGGGGAGAAAAGCAGAGAGGCCGAAAAAATCTATAACAAACAGCCCCATCCCATATCCGCGTATAAAGTGACAGTAACTGTTGACAGGTCTGTACGAGTGAAAGTGGACCAAGGAGTGCTGGTTTGAGGTCTTAGGGGCTTCATAAAAGTTCACATGAGGATCGAAGTCAAAGGGGATGGCCGATTCTCCTGGAAGTGTAACCGTATCTCCATTTTGGAGCTCGCCGAAGTCATAGATGGGGACTTCCTGCCCGTTCCATCGGAAGATTAAAGCGCCCTCGTCCGACAAGCGCACCTTCTTCCCGGCCCAAAACCAAGCGGGCAGGGGCGGCCAATCGTACTCGGCGTCGCTGAAGACAAAATACTCCCGACCGTCGATCCTTTCCGTATGAGTAATCTCGATGGTCAATATTCTATCCACTGGCTCCAGTAGGGAATCGGGTGGCAGGGCATTCCCCTCCCCATGTGGATACCCAGGTATCTCAACATCAACAAAGGGCTTCAGGCGTTCTACTATGTCCGGGTCCCACCAACTACCTTGCTGTAGATACGTGTTGTTCCAGTGATAATGCTCGTACGTCCAGCTATTGCCCACGGCCAAGGGGACGTACTCGGACGGGTTGATTTCTTCAGAACCTCCTTCGTCCTGCGCGGCGGCAGGCGGGAGCGAAAAGAGGAGGGCTAGGAAGATTATGATCGTGCGTTTCATCTCATTTCCCTTGTCCACAGGATAAGCCCTGACCATGTAGGTATTACAGCAGGTCTCTCCCGCCGCAGAGCAAGGTCCTTGCAAGTAATCCCGCGCTCTCCCGCCTCTACGTGCAGGCTTGCTAAATAATCCAATCAAATAGCAGCACTTACCTCCATCACCCCCAACCCTTCCTCCAGTTCCTCAACGCTAGCAAAAGCCACCAAAGTGCAATGCACTCCCTCGGTCGCCAGCACCCACTGTATCGCCCGTTCGGTGCGCGGCAGTTCGTGCCAAGGACCTGAGACAATCGGATAGACCAACGGCAACTCTCCGCGAATGCCTTCGCCCCTCGGCGATAGCTCCTCGACCTTTGACTCATCTACGGCCGACCAATCGGTCTGCGCCTTATCGGCCCAGCTAACCCACTGGCCGCCTAATGCCTTCATAATCAGCACGCCCTTCCCAGCCTGCGCCGACGCCGCAATGCCCGGAGCCTGC
Source organism: Candidatus Latescibacterota bacterium (assembly GCA_021295675.1). Next base: position 12,147 of record JAGWBY010000117.1, read on the forward strand.
CAGCGGCAGACGTAGTTGTAGATGACCAAATCAGCGTCCGCGTCAGGTTCGGGGCCGCGCTCAGCGTAGGCTTGTTGGTCGGCTAGCATGTGCCGAATCAAGCACAGAGCACGCACTTTGCCTTTGGCTTTGCACTCGGCGATGCGCTCGGCCAAACCTTCATTTTGCAGAAAGGCATAATGGTGTACCCGCAAGACATCGATGGCCTCGCGGCGCACATTGGCGAGGTGCTTGTCGATAGTTCCTTCCACCTCAGCGGCTGCGGGCGCACCCACCTTGAGCGAGAAGAAACGGTCGTCCCTCGGGCCTTTTAGCTCGTCCGGGATGTGGACCTCGTCGCCGTAGCCCATGTCGAAGAGGTTGACGCCCAGCTCGGCGGCCCGCAGGTAAATCCGGCGTTTCTCCTCGGGCGGCGGATGGCCGTTGATACCCTCGTAGCGGGCCAATAGCCCGCCCAAGCCAACAGTGCTCAACTCCATGTCCGTCTGTCCAAAGCGGCGATATTCCACAATAACCTCCTTGCGTCGTTATGATGCGCTCACAGCTTGCTGCACCCAATATGGCACGTTAGTTTCTCCGGCGCGCAAAATGTATCCCACCAGCCCACATCGTCCAAGGAAGAACGCAACGCCGCAATTCCTAATTCCTAATTCCTAATTCCTAATTTCTAATCGTCCAAGGGAGAATGCAGTGACTGACAAAGTCCTCATCATCGTCGGCGACGCCACCGAAACCGTCGATACGCTCTATCCCTACCTGCGCGTCCAAGAAGAGGGATTCGCGCCCGTGGTGGCCGGGCCGGAAGCCCGCCGTTACAACATGGTCCTGCACGAGGTCCCGGCCGAAGGTTGGGACATCACCCGCGAATTCGAGGGCTATACCATCCAAGCGGACATCGCCTTCCGCCACATCGTGCCCGAAGAATACGTGGGAATCTTTTTCTCCGGCGGGCGCGCCCCCGAATACATCCGCGACGACCCGGACCTGATTCGCATTACCCGCTACTTTTTTGACTGCGACAAGCCCGTAGGCTGCGTCTGCCACGGCGTCGAGATTCCCGCCCGCGCCGGTTGCGTCGAGGGGCGGCGCATGGCCACCGTGCCCAAGTGCCAATTCGACCTCGAAGTCTGCGGCGGCACCTTTGTCGATGCGCCCTGCG
>JAGWBY010000117.1:13378-17925 GCA_021295675.1 Candidatus Latescibacterota bacterium
ATGGGCGCACCACAGGAGGCCATCACCGCATGAAACTCTACTACAGCACCTATGGCATGAAGCAACTCGACGTCTTTGAAGCCTTGCCGCGCCTCGCGGACATGGGCTACGAGGGCATGGAAATCGCCGTCACCCCCGGCTGGCCAACCGAGCCGGCCAACATGGACGCGGCCGCGCGCAAAAGACTCGCCGACCTCTTCCGCCAACTCGGCTTCCCCACGCCCGTGCTAATGGCTCTCCTCTCGCCCTGCGTCGAAGGCGAGGGACGCGCCGCCGCACTCGCGCAGTTCAGAGCGACCTTTGAACTGAGCCGCGCACTCCGGCTAGACGACCGCCCAATGGTCGTCAGCACCACCCTCGGCGGCAAACCCGCCTGGGAGACTGGCAAAGAGCGCATCGTCGAACTGGTACTCGAACTGGGCGACATGGCCGCCGAATACGACGTCATCGTCGCCATCGAGCCACATGCTGGCGACGACTTTGAGACGCCGGAAAAGGCCGCCTGGCTCATGCAGCAAACCAATCACCCGAACCTCGGCCTCAACTTCGACTACAGCCACTTCTGGGTTGAGGGCATCGACTTGCAGCACTCGATTGACCTGAATCTCCAGTACTCAGTCCACAATCACATCAAGGACGGCTATCTCGATGAGGAAGGACGGGTCCGCTATCTCCTGCCCGGCAGCGGCAAGCTAGACATGAAGGCCTACTACAAGGCCATACAAGACGCCGGCTGGGACGACTACATCTGCCCGGAGGTCACCGGCCAAATATGGAACGCGAATGGGTACGACGCCTGGAGCACGGCGCAGTTTTGCTACGATGTGCTGGAGGCGGCGCGGAAGGCATCGGGTTGAGGGACGGTCCTAAGAAACTCTAAGATGCGTCACAGGATAGGGTAGTCGAGCTGACTTTGCCGCCGGGCAAACACGCGAACTGAGAGGACAAGCGGGTTCATGGTGCAGAGCGCACTACAACAAGTGAGGCAAGCCTCTTTCCCCGGCATGTGCCCGGTCGAGGATGCGCTGACCAAGCTGGCGCAAGCGGGAATCGAGGAACGCGGCGCAATTTTTACAAAGCGCGAGGTCGTCGAGTTCATCCTCGACCTTGTCAACTATACCGCAGACCGACCTTTGCACAAAATTCGCCTGCTGGAGCCTTCTTTTGGCGATGGCGATTTTCTTCTTATCGCGATTGAGCGCTTGCTCAAGGCGTGGAGCAAGCGAGAGGGTAACGCCGATCCGGGCGAAATGCTGGCCAATGCCATTCGGGCCGTCGAATTGCATGAGGATACATTTCAAGCAACGCGCGAGAAGGTCATCGCCGTGCTCAAAGCAGAAGGGATTGAAACAAAGTCGGCTATCGCTCTTGCCGATACTTGGCTCATCAAGGGCGATTTTCTTCTCACGCCGCTGCCGTTTGCGTTTGATTGCGTGGTTGGCAATCCACCTTATGTGCGGCAAGAGCTGATTCCCGCTGCGCTTCTTGCCGAATACCGCACTCGCTATACTCTACATCCCGTTTATCGAACGTTCGCTCAACCTGCTGGAGCCGGGCGGTACGCTTGGATTTATCTGCGCTGACCGCTGGATGAAAAACCGCTATGGAGGGCCGCTGCGTAAACTGACTGCTGATAAATTTCATTTGAAAATGTATGTCGATATGGTCGATACACCGGCCTTCCACGCAGATGTTATTGCCTATCCAGCTATTACTATCATTGCCAATGAAAAGTCGGGCAAAACTCGCGTCGCGCACCGTCCCGAGATCAAGCCGACAGCGCTCAAGGCTTTAAGCAAAACCCTGCTATCCAAAGAAGAACCACCCTCAGAGAGTGGGGTCAAGGAAATGACCGGCGTTGCGGCGGGAGCCGAACCCTGGATATTGGCGTCGTCCGACCAACTTGCTCTTGTCCGGCGGCTGGAGCGAGATTTCCCGCTAATCGAAGAGGTAGGGTGTAAAATTGGCATCGGTGTCGCTACCGGTGCCGATCAAGCCTTTATCGGGCCCTATGACGAGCTAGATGTAGAGCCGGATCGCAAACTACCACTGGCGATGACCCGAGATATTATCACAGGCACCGTCAAATTGCCGATGAAGGAGGGCTTGTTGATCTAGCAAAATTCCCCAAACTCAAAACCTATCTGGAAGCCCGCAAGGACCAGATAACAAAACGGCATGTCGCAAAGAAATCACCCGCTAACTGGTATCGCACGATTGATCGCATCTATCCAGCCCTTGCCGGCAAGCCGAAGCTGCTAATCCCCGACATCAAGGGTCAGGCCCATATCATCTATGAATGCGGCAAGCTATACCCGCACCACAATCTTTATTTTATTACGAGCGATGAATGGGATTTGTACGCGCTGCAAGCCGTGCTGCTATCGGGTATCGCCCGCCTGTTTGTGTCGGTCTATTCGACCCGGATGCGCGGCGGCTACTTGCGATTTCAGGCGCAATATCTACGCCGTATCCGCTTGCCTTACTGGCAGAACGTGGATGAAACGCTCAAAAATGCTCTGAGGGAAGCTGCTACGCGCCGCGACATTGATGCCTGCAACGCGGCTGTATTCGAGTTCTATGGATTATCAAAAGACGAGCAGGCCGTTGCTACTTCGCAGACTTATCCCTTCTCAAACGCCTGGGCCTTAAACTCCGCCAACGCCTTGTCGAGCAGGGCCTGCGCCTCCTCGGCCTCCTTGCCCCAAACGACGATATCCACCGGCAGCCGCTGACCATCGGCCGTGCGCTCCCTCAACGCGACGAAGGCCTTGAGGTAGGTATTGGGATATTGGCTCATCACGCTGTGCAGAATCGGGCCGCACTGCGATTCGGGCAGGTTGACGGCCACCCGCAACGAAAGCCGCACGTCGTCGTACATCCCGGCCAAGGCATCCTCTACCGACTGGCGGAACAGCGCTTCGACCTCGCGCGGCGGGCCGGGAAGACTGTAAATCGTGGTTGCGCCGACTTGCGCCTCCACGCAGGGAGCCACGCCCGCCGGATTGGGATGGGCCGTGGAGCCTTCCGGTTTAGTCGCCATCTTAATCAGCCCTTCGCTGACATCGGCGCGCTTTTCAATACCTCGGCTCTCCATATAGCGCTTGACCAAGGTTTCATCGACTTCCGTGCCCACCCCCATGATCTTGGCAATGGCCTCAACCGTCATATCGTCGGGCGTCGGCCCAAGTCCTCCAGTGGTAATCACCACCCGAGTTCCGCGCTGGCAGGCGTCTTTGAGCACGCCGGTCAACTCGTCCATATCGTCGTCGAGGATCGCAATCCGACGCACATAGCCGCCGAGCGCTGCGATCTGCTGCGCCATCCAGAAGGAATTGGTGTCTTGGATCTGTCCGTTTAATTGAGTAAATCTCGATGGCCGGTCGCTCGCTCATAGTCTCTTTCTCTGCTTGTGTTAGAAGGGCATAAAAAGATAGGCAAGATAGACCGGCCATGCACCGGGCATTGAACGTAACTAGGCGAGTGGCAATATTAGAATTATCTCATAAACTTTGAGTACGTCACGTATGTAGGGGCGACTCTTGTGGTCGCCCGTCGTTTAGATTGCAACCGCACCATCGAACTACAAGGAGAAAAACATGAGCAGCGTCCACGACTTCACAGCCCAAACCATCCACGGCCAAGACGCCGACCTAGCCGACTACGCCGGCAAGACGCTTCTCGTCGTCAATGTGGCCAGCGAGTGCGGCCTGACCCCGCAATACGCCGACCTAGAGGCGCTGCATCGCCAATACGCCGCCAAGGGCCTAGCGGTCCTCGGCTTTCCCTGCAACCAATTCAAGGGGCAAGAGCCGGGCAACGAGGAGCAGATCCTCGACTTCTTTTCCCGCTCTTTAGCAAGATCGAGGTCAACGGCCCCAACCGTCATCCGCTCTACGCCTATCTCTCCGGCGAGGGCGCGGCCTTCCCCGGCGACATCTCTTGGAACTTTGAGAAATTCCTCATCGACAAGGACGGCCAACCGCTGGCCCGTTTCGCGCCCCGAACCACCCCCAATGATCCGGCAGTCGTTACCGCCATCGAAGAGGCCCTCGCGTGACGCGACCCAACATCGTCTTCATCCTCATCGACGATATGGGCTGGAAGGATCTCGTCTGCTACGGCAGTTCCTTCTACGAGACGCCCAACATCGACCACCTCGCCCGCGAGGGCATGCGCTTTACCGACGCGTACGCAGCCTGCCCGGTCTGTTCGCCGACCCGCGCCAGCATCCTCACCGGCAAGTACCCTGCCACCGTCGGCATCACCGACTGGATCGACGTGCATGGGCGCATCCACCCAGCGCGTGGCCAGCTCGTCGATGTGCCGTATCTCAAGCAACTGCCGACGCAAGAGCATTCGCTGGCCCGCGCGCTCAATGAGGGTGGCTATCAGACGTGGCACGTCGGCAAGTGGCACTTGGGCGGCGACGGGCACCTGCCCGAAGACCACGGCTTTGAGGTCAACGTTGGCGGCGCGCACCAAGGCTCGCCGGGGCAGGGCGGGTACTTCAGCCCTTGGACCATTCCCCCGCTCGCCGACGCCGA
>JAGWBY010000117.1:17952-21428 GCA_021295675.1 Candidatus Latescibacterota bacterium
TTAATCCGCCACAAGGACGAGCGGCCCTTCTTCCTGAATCTCTGGTACTACACCGTCCACACGCCGATCCAAGCCAAACCAGAAAAAATCGCCAAGTACGAAGCCAAAGCCCGCGCCCTCGGCTTGGACCAAGTCGAGACCTTTGCCGAGGGGGAGTACTTCCCCTGCGAGCACAAGAAGGACCAGCGCGTCAAACGGCGGCTCATCCAATCCGACCCGGTCTATGCAGCCATGATCGAGAGCCTCGACGAAAACTTGGGCCGCCTCTTCAACCTGCTCGACGCGCTCGGCGAAACCGAAAACACCGCCGTGTTTTTCACCTCGGACAACGGCGGCCTCGCCACCTCCGAAAGCTCGCCGACCTGCAACGCGCCGCTGGCCGAGGGCAAGGGCTGGATGTACGAAGGCGGCACCCGCGAACCTTTGTTGGTGCGCTGGCCCGGTCGGGTCGCCGCTGGCAGTACCTGTCCCGTCCCAGTGACCAGCCCCGACTTCTACCCGACGATCCTCGAACTGGCCGACTTAGACCCCATCCCCACGCAGCACTGCGACGGCACCAGCATCGCGCCGCTTATGCGCGGTGCCGAATCCATCGAGCGCGAAGCCATCTTCTGGCACTACCCGCACTACGGCAATCAGGGCGGCACTCCCGGCTCGTCCGTGCGCGCTGGCGATTACAAGCTGATCGAGTTTTTTGAAGATGGGCGGCTGGAACTGTACAATCTGCGCGACGACATCGGCGAGGAGCGCAACCTAGCCGAGCAAATGCCGCAAACCCGCGACCGGCTGCACGGGCTGTTGCGCGAGTGGCGCGAAAACGTGGAAGCCAAAATCCCTCAACCCAATCCCGATTGGCAGGGCTAACCGGCCCAGTCTCGCGGCTTGAGAAACACCTCGTAGAGCCGCGCCTCCTCCGATCCTTCCTCCGGCTGCCAATCGTATGCCCAGCGCACCAAGGGCGGCAGCGAGACCAAGACCGACTCAATGCGCCCCTTCGATTGCAGGCCGAAGAGCGTCCCCCGGTCGCAAACCAAGTTGAACTCCACGTAGCGACCCCGGCGGTAGAGCTGGAACTGCCGCTGCCGACGGCCGTACTCCCATCCCTTGCGCCGCTGCAAAATCGGCAGATACGCGGCTATATACCCGTCGCCGACGCTGCGGGTAAAGGCAAAGCAATCCTCAAAGCCCCCCTCGTTGAAATCGTCGAAGAACAGGCCGCCGATCCCTCTCGGCTCGTCGCGGTGCGGCAGGAAAAAGTACTCGTCGCACCACTGCTTGAATTTGGGAAGGATCGCAAGCAGCTCTGGCCGTCCGATGCCAATGCACCGCATCCTCTTCAAAACCGTAGTACGGCGTCAAGTCGAATCCACCACCAAACCACCACACAGGCTCCTCCCCTTCTTTCTCTGCCGTGAAGAACCGCACATTCAGGTGCGAAGTCGGCGCGTAAGGGTTGTGCGGATGAGCAATCGCCGAGACGCCCATCGCCTCAAAGCCTCGCCCCGCCAACTCGGGGCGGCGCGCCGTAGCCGTCGGCGGCAACTCATTGCCCCGCACGTGCGAAAAGTTCACTCCGGCCCGCTCGATCACCGCCCCCTCCAACACGCGCGTGTGGCCACCACCGCCTTCTGGCCGCTCCCAGCTATCTTCGCGGAAAGTGCCCTCGTCCTCTGCTTCCAAGGCCGCGCAAATCGCATCCTGTAACCCGAGCAAATACGCTTTGACGGCTTCTTTGTCTATCTCTCCCATAGATTGCCTTTCGCTGTACTAAAAGTACTTTCCTTGCGCGTTTTCACATCCACTTTCTTCTTTTTCACATGACTTCTCGTCAAGCCACTACCCCCACGCCAACCCGCTACCGCGACCGCCAAACCGGGTCCACCGTCGTCGAACACGTCCCAGGGCAGTCCCTCCTCCGTTGGTTCTACGGCACGAGCACAGGACACCTCGTTTTTCGCGCCGTCCTCAACCGCCCCCTTTGCTCCCGCCTCTACGGCTGGTGGAAGCAAAGCACTTGGACTCGGCGTCAAATCCGCCCTTTTGTCGAGCGCTACCACATCGACCTCGACGAAATCGAATACCCCCTCAGTCACTATTCCAGCTTCAACGACTTTTTCATTCGCCGCCTCAAACCCGGAGCCAGACCCTGCGACCCCGACCCCGAGCGCCTCTGTTGCCCCGCCGATGGCAAGGTCCTCGTCTATCCGCAGCTCGCAGCCGAGGACGTGCTGCCGGTCAAAAGAAACCAACTCTCGGCCCGCGAACTCCTAGCCGCAGCAATCGACCCCACCCCATACCACGGCGGTGCCGCCCTCGTCGTGCGCCTCGCCCCCTACGACTATCACCGCTTCCACTTCCCAGCCGACGGCCAAGTCGGTCAAACGCAGTGGATCGACGGCTCCTACCACTCGGTCAACCCCGTCGCCCTCGCCCGCGTGCCCGACGTTTTCCACCGCAACCGGCGCTCCGTCTGCGAGCTGACCACGCCCGCCTTCGGCAAGATTGCCTACATCGAAGTCGGTGCTATCAACGTCGCCAGCATCGTCCAGACGCATTCGCCAGGGCCCTGTAAACGCGGCCAAGAAAAGGGCTTTTTCCAGTTCGGCGGCTCGACCGTCGTGTTGCTTTTCGAGCCGGGGGCGATAGTCTTTGATAGCGATCTAGTCGCCGACTCTGCGGCCGGCCTAGAGGTACACGTCCCCACCGGGGCCGGCGTCGGCAGCCGCGCTTGACCTGCCCCGGCGGCTGCGGCAAATTTCCCGCTCTGCAACCCCTCACCTTTGGAGGCCACTTATGTCCCTGCAAATGCGCGTAGGTCTAGGCCAGTTCAACGAACTCACCGACGAAAAGCTCGCCTTTATCAAGCAGATGGGCTGCGACGATTTCCTGATGAATACACCCAAACTCCCCGGCGACAAGCAGTGGGAATACTCCGACTTGGCCGCCCTCAAAAAGCGGGCCGACGACGCCGAACTGCGGCTGATGGCGCTGGAAAACGTGCCCACCTCGTTTTACGACCAGATCATGCTCGGCCAAAACGACCGCGAAGAACAGCTCCAGCACATGATCACCACCGTGCGCAACATGGGCAAGGCCGGCATCCCAATCCTCGGCTACCACTGGATTCCCAACAGCGTCTGGCGCACGCCCGAGCCAGCGACCTTGCGCGGCGGCGCTCGCGCCACTCGCTTTGCCCTCGCCGAACACGACCCCGAAGAGCTGACCCACGGCCGCGTCTTCACCCACGAGGAAATGTGGGAAAACTACTGCTGGTATTTGGAGCGCATCCTGCCCGTAGCTGAGGAAGCTGACGTGCGCCTAGCCCTGCACCCGGACGACCCACCCACCGGCACAACCCTCGGCGGCATAGCGCGGATATGCAGTTCCTTCGACGATTTCAAGCGCAACATGGACACCTTCGACAGCCCGCATCACGGCCTCGACTTCTGCATGGGGTGCTGGTCGGAGATGGGCGG
>JAGWBY010000118.1 GCA_021295675.1 Candidatus Latescibacterota bacterium
AGACGATTCAGCTTGGGCCGACCGCGTCAACGTCTGCGACACCCAGCGCGTGGCCCATCCGGTCAAATGGCGCAAGAGCTCGGTGATGAAGGACAAGTGGCGGCTCATCGACGGCCGCGCGCTCTACGACCTCGGCACAGATCCCGGCCAGCGGCAAGACATCGCCGCTGTACATCCCGACATCGTCGCCGACCTCCGCGTTGCGTACGATGACTGGTGGGAACTCGTGTCCGAGCAATTCGACCGCGACGAGCCGATTGCCTTGGGCGGAGACGACCAACCGGCTAAACTCACTACCCACGATATCCGCAATGAGGCGTGTAGTGCCGTCTGGAATCAGCGCCAGGTTCGCGCCGGACAAATCACGAGTGGTTTTTGGGCCGTTGATGTCAAAGAAGCGGGCCGCTACCAGATTGAGCTGCGGCGCTGGCCCGAGGAAACCGGCTATGCGCTTGCTGCGGGAATTGAGGGCGACGACAGCGGCTGGTACCGCGCTGCTACGAGGGCGGGGTCGCCCTCACTCTCGGCTGGGCACAGCTAACAATCGGCGGCCAAAATCTCCAACAAGAAGTCGATCCTGCCGCGACGAGTGCCTGCTTTGAGATCGACCTCGCCGCTGGCCTCGACCGGCTCTACGCCTCGTTCCACGACCACGCCGAGCGGACCATCGCCCCTTACTACGTGTACGTGCGGAAGTTGTCGGACTAGGGAGCGTTTGCTTCAGTGCCGAGTGCTAAGCGGAGGACAGTGCTGCCGCTTGGTTGACAATGAGACTTCCGAAGAGTATCTATTCTGAGGCAAACTGAACTAATAAATGGCCTTGTTTCTTGACTATTTCTAAAAAAAGGGTACATTGCTATTTATTCTTACTGTCTGGTATATCCAGACGGATATTTTTTATGGCTCCTTCCGGAGTTCAAGGATTGTCGAGACAGCTTGTAGCTGGGGATGAAGGACGTAATGTCTTTCATCCCCTCTTTTTTGCTGGGGTTTTTTTAATGGATCGTTGTGCAATTTTTGTCGATGTTGGCTATCTAATGGCCGAGGCTGGGGATATCCTTTTTAATACATTAGAGACGCACAGGCACAAAATGCGTCCACTCTGCAACTACAAAGACTTGCTCTCTAATCTTGAAAAACTCGTTTGTGATGACTGCCAGCTTCCCATCTTGAGAACATATTGGTATGATGGCGCACCGAATGGTTTCCCTACTGATGAGCATCGGAAAATTGCTGCGTTGCCGAATGTGAAGGTTCGGCTTGGACGAATGACCGGCGGCCAACAAAAGGGAGTAGATGCTCTTATCTACCGAGATCTCATGACCTTGGCCCAAGAAAAAGCGATAGTGACAGGCTATTTGCTCTCTGGCGATGAGGACTTAAGAGAAGGTGTCATCGCTGCACAGGACAGGGGAGTTCGGATAGTCCTCCTAGGAATTCCCTCAAGGCAACGCGGTAATCAGTCGTCTTTTTTAATACAAGAGGTGGACGCTCACATAACCGTTGAGAAAGAATTTTTACAGCCGCACTTTTCACCCCCCAAAGCCTACAATCTAAAAGACAATCAGAATTCCACTTCTATAAACATCCAAAAAGCCGAAAAAATTGGCCAAGAATTTGCCAGAGCATGGTGGAACAGCGAGGACACCACTTCTGAACAAAGGGAAGAATTAGAAGGACTTTTTAATAGCATGCCTCGACATATTCCACGCGAAGTTGATGCTCAATTTCTACGGGAAGCTGAAAAAACATTTGGTTCGCTTGCAGGAGGGGATTGGGGACGCACTCTCAAGCGTCATCTTCGGAATGGATTTTGGAAAGGAATTGAACAGGTCAATTCCTTGGCTGGGCACAGCTAACAATCGGCGGCCAAAATCTCCAGCAAGAAGTCGATCCTGCCGCGACGAGCGCCTGCTTTGAGATCGACCTCGCCGCTGGCTTTGACCGGCTCTACGCCTCGTTCCACGACCACGCCGAGCGGACCATCGCCCCTTACTACATGCACGTGCGGAAGTTGTTGGGGTAAAGCGCATTTGCTCCGATGCCGAGCACTAGGCGGAGAACAGCACTGCCGTTCGGTCCCCACAACTCCGCTGGCACAATGATCAACCCCTGGTGTGGATCAAAGGGGAAGCTCATAGGATGATCGCCGTGTCCTCGGGCATCTTCCCTGTGTACAAGATGGCGAACCGTTTAGGACGCAATCCTATAGCTTGGCGATAGACTTCTTCCCGATCCTTGCTGTGCCAGAGGACCTTGCCGCTTTGTACTTCCAAGGCATCATTGGTCCGTGGGGCTTCGACGAGAACCCATTCTGAGGCAAACTGCGCTTCGATTTGGTTCATGGTTAGAATATCGTCCATTCGTCTGTATCCTCTTTTATAGAATCCAAATACAATGTGTCAGGACATATATCTTGTCCATGAGGCCAAACAACAGTTCCATCCACGGCTTTTACTTTCTTAAAGTAACTTTTATCCTGAAATTCTTGAAACACACCGAAATCCAATAATCCAGAACAATCGTAGAATCCCTGCTCTCCATTATCGAAAAGCAACTTCAGTTTATGCCCTTCTATTGCAGTGGCTTCTAATATTCTTGGATTCATGAATCTTACCTCAAAGGATCAATCTTAGAGGGTTGTTGTCCAGACTCATCCCCCTAGCGCACCAGCAGCAACTTGCGCGTCTGCCTCTCGCCTCCAGCCCGTAGCTGGTACAAATACATCCCCGAAGCTAGCGGACGTCCCTGCCTGTCGCGGCCATCCCAATGCAGCACGTGCCGACCAGCCGACCGATGACCACTGACCAGCGTCGCTACGTGCTGGCCTGTGAGAGCATAGACTTTTAGCTCGACCTCTTGGGCGCGGTCGAGCGTATAGCGGATCGCGGTCTGACTGTTGAACGGATTGGGGAAATTCTGCTCTAGGCCGAAGTGCTGCGGAGTCGCGTCTTCACGTGCCTCGTGGACGACGGTCGGTACGGCAAACTCCGTGCGCACCAACCGCAGATCGTCGATGTAAAAACGCCCCTCTAAATTGGCAGCAAAACGCACGGTCGCTATCGGCCGGTCGAGGGTACCGAACGCGCTTAAGGGGACTTCAATCACCTGCCATTCCTTGCGCCCTAAATCCAGCCCCCCAAAAGCACGACCTGCTGGAAGCCGCCGCTTTCCAACACCACCGCGACCACATCGTCTTCGGCTGGCATCACATCGCCCGGATGGATCGCCAGCCGTAGCGCCCGATAGCCCACCGTCTCGATAGGTGCCGGCGGCTCCATGTCCAACTGCCAAGGCAACATCCGCGTCAGAGGGTCTCCCGTCAGCACACCGGCCGCGGTGCCGGTAAAAATCGGGCCGCTGCCGTCAAAGTCAAAGCTATCCAAGCCCAAACCAGCGTTTGCAGTCCAGCCCGGAGCCAACTCATCATCGGCGATCGCCAAGTCCTCGGCCGGCAGCACCACTAGCGTCCGAGAGAGCGCGATTTCAAAAGGACCTTCCGCCGTATTTTGCGCCACCCTCACCACGATTTGCTTGCGGCCGTTGGCCTCCGCGCCCGCCAAGGCGGCCTCCAGCCGATAGCGCCCATCGCCCAAGGCAGTGAGCGGCGTTTCGGTACTACCTCCTAAGGCACTTAGATCAGCGACCACTACCGGCTCGGCCGCTTCCCGATCAAAGCGCGTCAGCGCAATCGCCGCGGATAAATCGAGCGACTGACCGGCCAAGACCGTATCCGGCGGCCCAACTTCCCACTGCCCCATCAGCGGCCCAACCCGCACCCGAAAAACCGCTTGAGTCGTGTGATCGCTGGAGACGTAAAGCGCCCCTTGGGCATCGCTTTCCAAGCCCACGGGCTTGCCCCATACCCTGTTGCTACCCGAATTGGGACGGAAGCCGGTAAGGAAATCGGCTACTTGAGAATTTTTCCCATCTGGGTCGCTAAACACCGCCACTACCTTGTAGCCGGGGTCGTTACCCCGCGCACCAGCGCGCAGCGCGACAAAGGCTTGGTTGTGGTATTCGGCGGGGAACTGGTCGCCAGTGTAAAAGTGGATCGCCATCGGCGCTGTGTGGGCCGGGACCGTGGCAACCGGCTGCTCCATTCGCTCCACGTCGAGCGTGTCTTGGCGCGTAAAGGGCGCAATCGAGCGAAAGTACTCGTCAATCTCAAAGTCAACCCACGCCTGATAACCGTGTGCCAGCGGCCAGCCATAGAACCCACCCTCGCGTACAATGACAATGGTCTCAGGAGGCAAGTCTCCCCCGCTGCGGTCATGGCCGTTGTTGGTCGCCCACAACTCGCCGGTGAGCGGGTGCAGCGCCAAGCCGATGGAATTGCGCAAACCGCGGGCGAAAATCCGCCGCCCGGTGCCGTCGAGGTTAAAAGCCAGCACCGTAGCGCGCTCGGGATCGCTCTCGCGGCACAGATCGCAGGAGGATCCTTGATGCACATATATCCGCTCGTTGACCTCGTCAAAGACGATAGTGTGCGTAACGTGCTCAGCGGCACCTAAACCGGGGATCCACGTCGCCAAATCGGGGATAAAGACCTCGCGCTCTTCGTAAAAACCGTCGCCATCGCCGTCGTGGAAGCGCACGACCTCGTCGGTATCGGCCACGTACATAGCCCCCTGATAAAAGGCCACGCTATTGGGCCACAGCAGATCGTCGGCCACCGTCCGCACCTCATCGGCGCGGCCATCGCGGTCGCGGTCGGGCAGGGCTACAACGCGCGCGCTGCGGTTGGGATCGGCGCGCCACTCGTTGTTGCCTTGGGTGCCCATGACGGCCACGTGCAACACGCTGTCCGGGCTCCACGCCATCAGCCGTCCCTTGCCGACATCCTCGGCGAACAACTCGACCACAAAACCGGGCTCCATCCCAGCCACGGCGACCGGCTGGAGCTGGAGGTCAATTTTGGGGGTCAGATAGACCTCGCCGGGTGCTTGGGCATAGACGCTGCTGACGAGAAAGCAAAGGGCGATGAGCAAACGCATCGTTGGCAACCTTTCTTGCAAGTGGAGTAAAAACTTGTTTATAAAAACGCACCCGCCCCCAATAAGGGCAAAGGGCACCTACCGTGAGTTCCTGAAGACACGTCGCAACAGATAGCGCATTAACCCGCCGCGTCTTATTTTTCCGCGCACACTTCACCCGGAGAATTCATCATGCGCATCGGCATCATGGGCGTCCACTACGGCCACATCGGCGGCATGATCCAATCCGCCTTACAGGCAACAAACGGCCAGATCGTCGGCTTGGTTGAAGAAGAAGACGCGCTCTGCGCGCGCTACGCATCCATCCCCCGCTTCGCCACCTTAGACGACATGATCGACCGCGCCCAGCCCGAGTTAATCCTCGAAGGCTTGATCCACCACGAGAAAACCGCGCTCGTAGAAACCTGCGCCCGCGCCGGCATTCACCTGCTCCTCGACAAACCCCTGTGCCGCACGCTCGACGACTGGGAGCGCATGCGCCGCGCCGTGGCCGCCAGCTCGATCCACGTATCCATGTGGTTCACCTCGCGCAGCTATCCGCCGTTTATCGCCCTGCGCCAAGCCATTCTCGACGGCGCACTCGGGACCATCGCCAGCCTCATCTCCACTCACCCGCATAAGATCCGCCGCGACACAGCCCCGGCGTGGTATTTCGACCCGGAGCAGTACACGGGCGCGTTTCACGACCTCGCTTGCCACGGCGTCGATCAAATCCGCTGGCTCACCAATGCCGAATGCGTCGGCGTTCACGCCCTCACCACCTGTAAGCGGTTTACGGATGAACCGCGCTTAGACGATCACGTGCAGGCTTCCTTCGCGCTATCCGACGGCGCGCTAGCCACCCTTACCGCCGACTGGCTCACGCCTCAAGCCGCACCCTCGTTTGGCGACACCCGCTTCATCGTCATGGGCACGGCCGGCTCGGCACACCTGCGCGCCTATGCCGACAATCACCTGCTCATCGCCACTAACGAGCGCGAGCCATACTCACCCGATTTACCCGCAGACCAAGGCGGTGCATTCGTCGCCAACCTGATCGACGCCATTGAACGAGGCACCGACCTCTTCATCCCCACCCACTCGGTGTTCGCCACCGCCCAAGCCTGCCTGCTGGCCCAAGAGTCCGCCCGGCAAGAGGGCGCGTTCCTCCGCATTCCACCCTTTGCGCTATGAGCGATAACCATGTCCACTGACCTCATCGACCCAAAAAAGCACCATCAGCTCTTCCTCGACAGCCGCGCCTTAGTCTCTGAGCAAGGCACCACCCGCACCCTACATCCACCCAAAAAGTGCGGCCCCCTCATCACCGGCGGCATCCAGAGCCGCAGTGCGCCTTTGTGGAACCCGGACGAGGAGCGCTACGAATGGTGGTACAACGGCCCGCAAGCCCGCTTTGCCATCTCCCGCGACGGCGAGCACTGGGAACAACCCTCCCTAGGGCTATACGAGTGGAACGGCAGCAAAGACAACAACATCGCCTGCGACCCCAACGGCCCGGGCCTGTACCACATCGTCCGCGACGAGCGCGACCCAGACCCGAACCGCCGCTACAAGGCCCTGTTCGGCAGCCATGGCCGCGACGGTGCCACTTCGCCCGACGGCTTTGCCTGGACCCAGCTCCCCAGCTCCTTCATCCCAAGCCAAGACGAATCCCAGTTCGCATACGACCCCTATACCGAGCAATTCCTCGCCATGGTCAAGCAGCCCACCGAATGGGGCCGCTCGGTCTGGCTGGCGACCAGCCGCAACTTCGATCACTTCACCGCGCCCGAACTCATCTTCCACGCCGACGAAACCGACTGGGAAAACTGCCGCCAGCGCGTCCGCACCATCATCGACGACCCAGCGTACATCACCCCGCCAATCGTCGATGACGAAGACTACCACGCCGAAATCTACAACATGGCCGTCATGCCCTATCAGGGCCTGTACATCGGCTTCCCCACCGTCTTCAACCCCATCGGCGCCATCCCGCCGCCAGCCACCAATTTCACCCGCATCAACCAGATTGAAATGGCCGTCTCGCGTCGCGTGGCCGACCGCACGCCCTTTATCGGCATCGAACCTTGGGATGGAGAAAACTACGGCACCAGCCAGCTCCTCATGGCCGGTGCGCCACTGGTGCGCGAAGACGGCGAGATTTGGATGTACTACAACGCCCTCCGCATACCGAGCAGCGTGGAAATGTACCAGCGCTTCAACCGCTGCAAGGAACTGTTCCGGCTTGGGGTAAAAGAGCGCCACTTCGCCGACCCAGGTGCGCTCTGCTTGGCCAAGCTACCGCCCGACCGCTTCGTCTCCATCGACGGCGACGAAATCGCCACCCTCGTCACCCAGCCCTTCCACTGGCGCGGCGAAGACCTCTACCTCAACGCCGACGCCCGCTGGGGCGAAATCTACGCCGAAATCCAAGATGCTGAGACCGGCAGGCCCCTCCCCGGCTTTTGGGTGCCCGGAGAGGAGCCGCCGCCTTTTACCGGCGACAGCCTGCGCGCCAAATATGTGTGGAAGCAGCCGCACGATCTGGTATTTGAAAAACCAGTGCGTCTGAAGTTCTACCTGCACCAAGCGCGGCTATACGCCTATTGGCTGGAAAACCGCAATGATGCACGACGTGCTGAATAGGAATCTGCCCGCGTCGAGAACTGCCACCACGGCTGCACACGCACCGACAGCGCGATTTCCTCGCTGCCGCTACGTGCCTTGACCTGCTTTTGCAGTACTAGAAATTCGTAGGAGTGGGTTTGTGGAAGTGCGGTAACACTCGCTTCTATACGGTAACAGTTTCGGCTAGCCCGAAAAGACCTTCACGGCCACTGTCACGAGCAAGCCCATCATCGTCGTCCACATGCCGATCATCGTGCCGATCAGCCAGCGAAAGTCCCGGCGGTGGTTGCTCTCCAAGCTGTTCATGCGGCTCTCTAACTTGATCTCTAAGCTGCTCATACGGCTCTCTAAGTCACTCTTCAAGCTGCTCATGCGGCTCTCTAAATCGCTCTTCAAGCTGCTCATCTGGGCCTCTAAGCTGCTCATGCGACGCTCCAAGCTGCCTAAGCGGTCGTTGATCTGCTCAATGATGCCTTCGAGGCGACCAAGGCGGTCGCCGTAGTCGAGGGGAGAACGTTCTGCCATGCCTGCCAGCTCCTTCTTGGTAGGTTAATGTACTCACCGATGGGCACCCATTCAATAGAGCACCCTGCTGTTCGGCAAAAGCAAAACGCGGACCAGAAGCGCTAGCGTCAGCGCACCAGCGTCATCTTCCCGGTCCGCACTCCACCCACTGCAGCCAAGCGATACAGGTACACGCCGCTGGCCACCGCCCGCCCCATGTCGTCGCGCCCATCCCATCGCGCCACGTGCCACCCCGGAGCCGCCGCGCCCTGCACCAGCGTCCGCACCTGCTGGCCGTTCAGCGCATAGACCGCTATGTGCACCGGCCCGGCGACCGGCAGTGCGTAGCGGATCGCGGTCGTCGCGTTGAACGGGTTGGGATAATTCGCGGCCAACGCCAAGGCGTCCGGCTGCGATGCGGCCTCGCCGAGCACGGCCGTCAGCACCGGGCCCACAATCCGCAGTTCGTCAAACCAGAACTGGATCCCGTCTAAGGCGTGGTGCTCGGCCACGATGTCGAAGCGATCGACGGCCTGCCAGTCGAACGCGCCGATCGGATTGAACCACTCATTCTCCCAAGCCCCGTGTTCGGTAAAGTCGCCAAGCGGCACCCGCACCTTATGCCACGCACCGTCCCAAGCGGCCACCTGCTCATCTATCGTATAGCGCATGCGCCAAGGGTGATCGTCCGGGTCTTCCGTATCCGTATCGACCAAGCGAATGTCAAACGACGATCCCGGCGTATCCCCCCGCACCCAGAACTCGACCGCATAGCCCGTCGCCGCCAACGCGGACATATCCTTGAAAGGCTTGAAGTCGAAGCCAATGAACCCGTAGAGCGGCACTCCGGTCCAGCGCATGCAGTAGCGGCCCACCGCTGGATCCGCCTCGTCATAGTAATCGACCGTGCCCCCACTGAGGTGGTTGGACTCGGCCATGTGCGGGCCGAGGGAGTCCTCGTAGAGCACAAACCCCTGCTGATCTGGCTCGGCGACAAAATCCCGTTGCGGCGGCACGTTCAGCCCCAGCGCCTCCAACAGCGGCACATTCAGGTCAAACTCGAACAACTCATCCGACCCGCGCTCGAACAGCCCAAAACCACCGCGATAGTCCCAAATCGTCCACGCGATGCCCCGTTCCTCCATGTGCTGCCGCACCACCTCGTACCACAAGACGCGGTCGCTATTGTCGCTGTTGGGGCTGTACACCCCAAACTCCCCGCAAAACAGCGGCACGCCGCGATCCTTCCGAAAGGCCGCAGCCTCATCGATCAGTATGCGCATCTGCGTGATAGTGCCCTCTTGGCTGTAATTGCCCAGTGCCGTGCCAACCCACGTGCCCTGCAAGGACGAGGGCAACGCTGGCATACGCGCCCGCTCGTAGGGAAAAGGCACGCCGCGCAGCGGCACCAAGGAAGGATTGGTCCAGCCAGCACCTTGGTGGGTAAAGACAAAAGGCTCGTAGAAGTGAAACGTGTACACGAGGTTGTCGTCGGCAAAAACCGGCATCCGGTTCAGGTTGCGGAAGCTGTTCCAGTTGGCCGGGCCAACCACGATTGCGTGCTGCTGATCGACCTGCCGGATCGCGTCGATCACCTGCTGTTGGATCGCGTTCCAAGCCGCATCGCTGATGCCGTGCGGCTCGTTGAGAATTTCGTAGTAGAGCTGGGCCGGATGCGCGGCAAAATGCGCGGCCAACTGGGTCCACACCGGCACCAACACGTCGCCAATGTCCGGCGAAGTATTCACCGCCGGATCAAATGAGTGGTTGTCCAAAATCAGATGCAGCCCCAACTCGTCGGCCCAATCCGCGATTTGATCGAGAAAGTCGTAGAGCAAGGGATCGATGCGGTAATCCGGCGGGCCGCTGGTCATGGCGTGCAGATTAATCGGCAGGCGCACCACGTCGCAGCCAAGCTGTTGGATCTGCACAAAATCGATCCGGCCAAACTTGGCAAAATGCACGTTCTGCGCACTGGACGCTTGCAGCCAATTGGTCAGATTGACTCCCCGTTGGAACGGGATTTCGGCGCTCCACGTAGCGGTAGTCCAACACAAAAGCATGAGACAAACTTTTCGCACTACCTAATCCTCATTCCCGCCAACAGCATCGGCAACGCTCGCAGTTCGCGCTTTAGGGGATCCAGCACATACCCCAAGGCTTCGAGGGTGACTATACCTAAAAGATTGCTGTCGCCGGGTTCGCCAAAGATAACCGGCGCGGCCCCCTGGTGTTCCTTGTAGCGAAACAGCGCATCGCCCAAATGGCGTTCGATCTGGTCGCCATTGGCCAAGGTAAAGGTCCGCCGTGAATGCGGCCGAATGCCCAAAGCATCTAGGACAGGACGTTGGACAACCGAATAGACGGCACCTGAATCGACTAAAAAACGCTCGGTGTGAAACTCCTCAGAGCGAGCGGGATTGGCGATGTCGATGGCGAGAAAGGTAAGTCCCATAAAATTCTCCGTTCTTGCTATCGCGGCTAGGCCGCTTTCAATTCCTCCGCTCTATCATCGCTTTTTTGCCTGCGAAGTCAAGTAACCGTACCTTCCCCCCGGGTTTCCCACCTAGTTTGAGATCATTAGGACAAGACCTAGTCCATCCGGGCCTAAAGGAGCCACGCCGTGAAAATCTCCGATATCGAAGTCATTCCCCTGCGCATTCCCTACGAGGATCGCATCCGCAAGGCGTTCTACCACTTCGGCATGAACGAAGAGGTAACCGTGTACAAATTCCACACCGATACCGGCCTGGTAGGCTTGGGCGAAAACCCCGGCCCGCCCTTTGAGCAAGAATTGCTCGACGCCTACCTCGGCACCAACCCGTTCGACCACGTCATGGGCACTGGACGCTTCAACCTCGACATGGCCTGTTACGACCTAATGGGCAAACACCTCGGGCTACCGGCTTGGAAGCTGATGGGCCAACAGGTGCGGGAGTGGGTGAACATGGGTTGGTGGATGCCCTGCATGTCTCCCGAGGACTCAGCCGCCGAAGTGCAAGCCGCCGCCGCCCGAGGCTATCGCGGGCTAAAATGCAAAGCCCGCGCCTTCTACGACATAGTCGAGCAAGCCCAAGCCATGCAGGATGCAGCTCCACCCGACTTCCGCATTGAATTCGACTTCAACGGCGCACTCGTCAACGTCGAAAAAGCTTTGCCCATCCTGCGCCAACTAGAGCAAATCCCCATAGTCAAAGGGATCGAGGAGCCGATCTTCGCCTATGACATCGAGGGCTGGCGGCGCTTGCACCAGGAAATCCGCATTCCCTTCTACCTCCACGGCGTCAGCACCATCTTCGACGGCCCCTCGCGCCAGCCTTCCGGCCCTTGGCTTGGGCTGCGCGCTGGCGATTTCGACGGCGCTCTTTGCAGCCACGAAACCATCCGCAACGCGCTGGCCGCTTCTTGGGCCTTTGCCGCGGCCAATACCCCGATCCTCTTGCAGTACGTCGGCACGGGTATCACCGCGGCCTTCGCCTGCCACCTCGGCGCAGTCATGCACACGGCCACCCTACCGGGCGTAACCGCCCATCACACATACGAAGACGACCTAATCGTCGATTCGCACCAAGTCCAACGCGGCTTTATGCAGGTGCCCACAGGCCCCGGTTTAGGAGTGGAACTAGACGAGGACGCAATCGAGCGCTACCGCGACGTGCCCGCGCCGCAATGGCCGCGTCACTTCTCCGTCGTAACCCTACCCGGCGGCCTCGAACACTACTACCGCAACCTGCGCCAGGCCGAGCGCCTGATGAAACAAGGCGTTGACGAAGCCTTCGGCCGAGCGCGAAGACGACGGCAGCGCGGACTTTGATAGGCTCTGGCGCAAGCTCCAAGAACGCGACTGGCCCATCTGGGTCAGTGACCAGTAGCCAGTGACCAGTGACCAGACCCCACCCACTGACCACCGACCACTGAATAGGAGGCCTCCCGTGAAAATCACTCGCATCATTCTCCACATCGTCAACGTGCCCGAGCGCCACTGGTGGTGGTCGGACGACGTGTACGGCCAGCCCTCGCACCAACGCGCCGAGCACGGCGTCGCCGAAGTCGAGACCGATCAGGGCTTGACCGGCCTGACGCTAGTCGGGCGCTTTACCGCCTTTCGAGACTTGGTTGGGACAGGACGTCCTCCAAGTCAACTTGGCCCAAGGCAACGACCCCATGCAGAGTGCTTTTGAACAGGCCGTACTCGACTTGCGCGGCCAAGCCTTGGGCGTGCCTATCTGGCAATTGCTGGGCGGACGGCTGCGCGACCGCATCCCGGTCACCCAATGCACGGGGTACAAAACGCCCGAACACACCGCAGAGGACGCCCAATGGGGCTGGAAACAGGGCTTCCGCGCGTACAAGATGAAGTGCATCACCAGCCGCGAGCAAACCCCCGAGGAGCGCATCCGCTACGTCGCCGACCGGGTCGAGGCCATCCACCGCGTGGTTCCCGACATGGTGGTGCGTCCGGATATCCGCTGGCGCTTAGAGGAAGTCTGGGTGGCCCAAGAGCTGGCTCGCCGCCTGCAGGGCCATTCGCTAGACTCGCTCGAAAGCCCCATTGCCAAAGGCGCGCGCGGCGGCACGTTTTCCGAATGGCGTCGCCTGCGCCACACCATCGACCTGCCCATCGGCGACCACGTCGGCGACGCGGCCGATATGTTGCGCCGCTTTCAGGCCGAGGCCCTCGACTACGTCATCGTTGGCGGGGCCAGCCACTTTGAGACCTTACAACGCTCGCACCTCGCACACGCGCTGGGTCTAGGCGGCTGGTCGCAAACCGTGGCCTATGGTCCAGGCGCTGCTATGGGCCTACACGTGGCCGCTTGTATGCCCCATTTGACCCAGCCCTACGACATGGTCGGCCCCATCGCCTGGCAGCACTCCTTGGTCAACGAGGAATTCGTCCTCGCAGACGGTAGCTTCCTAGTCTCCGACCGACCGGGCTTGGGCTACACCCTCGACCGCGACGGCGTCGAGCGCTACTTAGTAGAACGCCACATCTTTCCTTAGGACTGTTACAACGCCATGTCCGCAACCCCCGAATACCGTAGCACATCCAACGCCCCCTTCGCGCTCGACCGTCCCCTCGACAAAACGCTGACGGTCGCCGCTTGGGTCGAGAGCACCTCCGCCCGCGCCGAAGCCATGCAGCCGCTCGTTTCGCAGTGGCAGCCCCGCGCCGCATTCGACGCCTTCTCTGCCTATGACGCCGGCCACACCGACGGCTTAGTGACCCAAGGCTACTTCGGCGCAGTATTCGACGGGCGCTACACATACTTCTGCCCCATCCGCGACCGAAATGAGCGCACTTCCGTCCACGGCCGCGTCCTCCGCCTCGACACCCAAGCTGACTTCAAAGACCCAGACGCTTGGGCCGCCCACGACGCCAGCTACACCGACGGTCTGCACACCTCGGGCTTCTATGGCGGGGCCTTTGACGGGCGCTACGTGTACTTCAATCCCCGCGACGACGGTACCGTCCACCACTCGCGGCTCTTGCGCTACGACACCCAAGCCGACTTCAAAGATCCAGACGCTTGGGCCGCCCATGACGCCCAACTCCCCCACTCGGGACAGGGCCTCGCCTTTGACGGACAGTACCTCTACTTCTGCCCGGGCTATACCCGGTCGTCAACGGGCGGCTTGGACGACGAAAACAGCGGCCACATCCTCCGCTACGACACGCGTGCGCCTCTGAAAGATTCCGCGAGCTATGCCGTCTTCAACGCCCAACAACTCCACCCAGAGGCAGCCTGTTTCGACGGTGCCGCGTTCGACGGACGCCATATCTACTTCGCGCCGCTCAGCAGCGGCCACGTCCTCCGCTACGCGGTCACCGGGGATTTCGCCGACCCGCAAAGCTGGGATTTGTACGACGCCCGTCCCGTGGGGATGCAGATGAACGTCGGTGCCGTGTTCGACGGGCGGCACATCTATTTTTGCTCTTACGGCAACAGCACAATGCTGCGCTACGACACCGCCGCACCGTTCGACGATCCGCAAAGCTGGGACACCCACGTTCCCGTAGAAAACAGTGGCTTCGACGGCGGCTTCTTCGACGGACGCTACATATACTACGTGCCCTTCACCCGCGCCGCCGCACCCGGCGAGAGCGTACGACACGACCGTACCATTCGACGCCCCAGCCGCTTGGGACACTCACGACGCCAGCTATACCGACGGCCTGCACACCACTGCGTACAACGCCGGCGCATTCGACGGACGCTATTTCTACACCGCTCCCTGGCGCGGCGACCGCGACGGCAGCCACGCCCACGGCCGCGTACAACGCTACGACACCCTCGGCGCAGACGGCGCGTTCTCCCTGCGCTACGGCGACGTGGGCCACAACGGCGGACTCTGCGCAGCCGTGCCCGGTCCCAGTTTCATCGTCAATACCACCGGCGGCGCAGTCAGCATTGCCACTCACCAAACTCTCGCCCCCGGCGTCCATCACCTCGCCGGAGTGTACGACGGCGCGCGCATCCAACTCTACATCGACGGCGCGCTCGCAGCCTCGCGCTCAGCTTGCGACCATCCCTTGCAAAAGACGGATATCCCCGTGACCATCGGCCATATCGCCGGCGGCAGCGCCCGCTTCCAAGGCACCATCACCGAAGTGTATCTATCCCCTGTCGCCCAAAGCGCCGATTGGGTCGCAGCAACTTACCGCGCGGGTACACCAACCTAAAGGAGCTTCTCCATGGACGAAAAATACACGGTCGCCATCATCGGCTGCGGCCGCCTCGGTCAACACTACGCCGAAGTCTATCAAACCCTGCCCAACACCGAGCTAGTCGCCATCGCCGAATACAACCCCGAGCGCCGCCAAGCCGTCGGCGAGCGCTTCGGCATCCGCGCACTCTATCAGGACGCGCAAAACCTCTTCCGGCACGTCGTCCCCGACATCGCGGTCGTCGTGCTACCCGGCAAGTACATCAAAGAGGCCGTCATCGCCGCGGCCCAAGCTGGCGTCAAGGGCGTCTCCACCGACAAGCCCATTGAGGCCCGCCTGTCGGATGTCGATGAAATGATCGAGGAGTGCCAAGCGCGCGGCGTGGTCTTTGCCGGCGGCAACCTGCAACGGGCCATAGGCGAGGTGCAAGAAGCGGCCGGCTGGCTACATGCCGGCGAGTACGGCCCTTTGCGCGGGGCCAGCGTCCACGGCTGGGGCGGTGAGATTTCCGGAGGGGGCTGCCAGCACATCGCCGTCCTGCGGCTTTTCACCCAAGCCGAGATTACCCAAGTCATCGCCTGGGGTACACCGCCCGAAGCCCTCGCGCGCGACGACGACGAGGGGCTGATCATTAACGGACAATTTTTACTCAGCAACGGCCTCGTCTGCCCGGTCTTTGGCCAACCGACGCCTAGTCGCGGTGTAGAAGTGTGGACTGACGACGCGCTCGTGCGCTGGGACTGGGGACCGCCCGAGATTTTCCAAGGCCGCGACTCGCAGGGTGCCCGCATAAAGATCGACCGTCCCTACACCCCACTCGAATATCCCCGCTTCTCCTACATGGGCACTTCAGTGCTGTCGTTTTTAGATGTCGTAGAAAACGGCGGCGAACTGTACATCTCCGGCCACGACCTGCGCCAATCGCTCGAAGCGGCCATCGCCGCCAAGTACTCGGCACTGTGGGGCAATGTGCCGCTCGACCTGCCGCTCGCCGACCGCTCACTCGCGCTCTACCCCAGGGCCTATCGCTGGCTCGGCGGCGACCATTCCGGGCGTTCGCAAACCTACGCAGAGGCGCTAGAAGGAGAGCTTTTCCCTCGGTCTTCTTAGGGTAACGCCACCTCGTCGCCGTGTGTGCGGTGGCTTCTGGTTACCTCTTCCATTATACTTCCATCTTATGGACGCCTACAGTTCGTACATCGAGGGTTGGCAAAAGCGTCTGTGCCAAGAGCGGAAGGCACTCGATCAAGCCGCACAGAAAGCGCAGGTGCAGGCGCAGGTCTGCGCCAAAGCCTTAGTCGAGGAATACGGTGCCGAACGCGTGTACCTGATCGGCTCACTGACCAGAGGTAGCGGCTTCCACCCGCGTTCCGATATCGATTTGGCCGTCGCAGGCATACCACCAGAACGCTACTTTGCAGTACTAGCAGACATCGCCGAGCGGGCGGGCCGCGAGGTAGATCTGATTCTACTTGAGTCGGCAACGCCGGCCCTGCTCGAATGCGTTGCTAACGAGGGAGTGCTGCTGTATGAGCGCACAGAAATTCCTGCTGCTACGAGCGGATATTGACCGCACGCTAGCGCAGATCACCGCCGTGGTCGCGGAAGGTCGGGAGACCTTGGAAAAAATCGACGGATCTCCGACCACGCTAGAACTGCGCGGCATTGGCAGCATTCTGCACGACTTCTACACCGGCATAGAACAGCTTCTAGAGCATCTCGCCGGCGAGCTCGATGGCGAGATACCAGTCGGTGCCGATTGGCACGTGCAGCTCTTGGGCCGGATGACGAGCGAAATCGAATCCGTGCGCCCCGCCGTTCTCAGCTCAGACCTCGCAGACGCGCTGAGGCCCTATCTGCGCTTCCGCCATCTCTTCAGAAATATATACGGCATTCAATTGCGCTGGGAGCTATGCCGCGGACTGGCCACGGAGATGGGTAATGTCTGGGAAAAATTCCACGGCGAAATGGAAGCGTTCAAAGACGTGTTGAAGAGTTTGCACGCCGGCTGTAGTTAGTTGTAACCCCTTTCCTCTAAGTCCGTTTCCCCTAATCGAGGAAGGATAGCGTCGCCTCGTCGCCGGGCTGCTCCTGCCAAGCGCGGATCCGCTCGCTTAGTTCGCCGACCGCAAAAGACCCGGCCTCCAGACCTATCATCCGCCCCGAAGCTCACTTGAGGGGAGGGGCCATTGAACTTGCTGGAATATTACCTTTAAAGGAGTAGAATCATTAGTGAATGATTATGTCAACTTCAGCCCCAAAGAATACCAACAGCGGCTGAACAAGCTCAGAGGGTTAATGGCGGAGCGCGGTATCGACGCTGTGCTGGTCACCACCGAGGCCAATCACCGCTACTTTACGGGCCATGTGACCCACCGCTGGATGCACCAGTACACGGCCATGTTCGCCCTGCTGCCGCTGGAGGGCGAACCGCTGCTTA
>JAGWBY010000011.1:0-32817 GCA_021295675.1 Candidatus Latescibacterota bacterium
GCCTACGTGCAGCCCGCGGTGCGGCAATTCGACGACTATCGCGTTTTGTGGGACGTGGTCTTGAAAGTGTCGATCACCAAAGCGCTATCCTCTACTACGTCCGTGGCATTCCAGCGCGACAGCGATCCGCTCCATGGAGTGGCTGGAAGCGATTTTAGCCTAACAACGGGTTTAGCACTCGATTGGAACTGAGCAACCAAGTAGTCCGTGACCCTTCAATAGGTCGCCCGACCGCCGCTCACGTCAAAGCATTGGCCCGTGGCAAAGGTCGATTCGTCCGATACCAAGAATAAAATGGTCGCCGCCACTTCTTCGGGGCGGCCTAAGCGGCCGAGGGGGATCTTGGCGGTCAAGAAATCGACGCGATCCTGGTCCATGCCCTGCAATATCGGCGTGTCAATCAGGGCCGGAGCTACGCAATTGACGCGGATGCCGCAGTCCAAAACCTCTTTGGCCAGCGTCTTGGTAAAGCAGATGACGCCCGCCTTGGATACGGAGTAGGGCGCCATATTGGCGTTGCCCTCTTTGCCGGAGATAGAGGCCAGCGAGCAAATGGCCCCACTCTGTTGCGGCAGCATGTAGCGCAAAGCCGCCCGCGAGCACAGAAAGGTTCCCTTGAGATTGATGTCGAGGACGCGGTTTGACCGGCGAGTCCGTGCCGACAATGCCGGCGTTGTTGACCAAGATGTCGAGGCCGCCCAACAGGTCGGCAACTTGGGCAAAGGCCTGGTCAACCGAAGCGGCCTGAGCCACATCAGCGGCAAGGCCGATGGTCGAACCGCCTATTTCAGCAGCCGTCCGTTGTGCGCCGTCGGCGTCGATATCTAAGATGGCCACCTGAGCACCCTCGGCGGCGAGGCGCTGGGCAATGGCGCGGCCTATGCCGCGAGCTGCACCGGTGACAATGGCGTTTTTTCCCTTGAGGGGTTGCGGGTCCATCTGGTTTTCTATGCTCCCTAATTAGCAATAGATTAATCATCGCCAAAATTGGCGGACATCTCGCGATTGGGATGCTTCGCTTCGCTCAGCATGACAAAGACCGGTCTTTTCCTTTGCCTGTCATGCTGAGCGGAGCGAAGCGGAGTCGAAGCATCCCATACCCGACACTCGTGCGTAACGTCAGTTCATAATTGTCGGTTTTATAGCGATACCGAGGAAAAACAATGCCCAATGATAGACTTTCTAAAGGCAGTAGAGCAAATGCGGTGGCGGTGGTTTTGCTGCTGACCTCAATCCTCACTAAAGCGACAGCCGAGACTCGATTCGTCGAGGTGCAGTCGGGCATTGACTTTGCCAATGTCTCAGGCACTCCCGAGAAGAAGTACATAATTGAGACCCAAGCTGCGGGTGTAACCACGTGGGACTACGATCTCGATGGGGACCCCGATTTGTACTTTACCATTGGTTCTCACCTCGAAGGAGAGGGGGCACCGGCAAACGCCCTATTCCGCAACGATGGAGGGCAGTTCGCCAACGCAACAGCAGGTAGCGGCGCTGGCTTGCAGGGATGGAGCATGGGGGCCGCGCTGGCCGACTACGACCTCGACGGGGACGACGATCTCTACGTCACGCGCTGGGGTCACAACGCCTTGCTCCGCAACGAGGGAGAAGGGCGCTTCACCGATGTCGCTGCGCTCGCCAAAGTCGATGACAATCGCTGGGGCATCGGCGCAGCATTCGCCGACTACGACCTCGATGGCGACCTCGATCTCTACGTCGCCAACTATATCGAGTTCAAACTCGATGGCCCCCCGTTTTACGACAAGTGGTGTAATCACAGGGGAATAAAGGCCGCTTGCGGTCCAGCCGGCTTCAACGCAGAAAGAGATGTCTTATTCCGCAACGACGGCAACGGCAGCTTCAGTGACGTAAGCGCGGCTGCTGGGATTGACGACCCACCCCGTTATGGCATGCAAGTCGCCTGGGGCGATCTCGACGCAGATGGCGATCTCGACGCGTACGTGAGCAACGATGGACACGCCAATTCCCTCTTGCGCAACGATGGCCGCGAGAAATTCGCTGAAATCGGCATATTGTCGGGTGCTGCCTTCAGCGGCGATGGCCGGTCTCAAGCTGGGATGGGAGTAGCTCTTGGCGACGGCAATGGCGACGGCTTGTGCGACATCTTCGTCACCAATTTCTCCCAAGACCACAACACGTACTACGAGAATACAGGCACCGGATTTTTCTCCGACATCAGTGGCCAAGCCGGGCTAGCTGGCAGTAGCCGTCCTTTTATGGGATGGGCCACCTTCTTTTTTGACTACGACAGCGATACCGACCTCGATCTGTTCGTCGCCAACGGCCACCTCATGCCTGCCATTGACTCTATCGGCAGTGGGCTGCGCTACGCGCAGACAAACCAGCTCTACCGCAATGACGGGGGCAGTCGATTTACAGAGGTCAGCGGGCGCGCTGGCCCTGGGTTTGGCTTGGCGAGGATAAGTCGCGGTGCCGTCCATGGCGACCTGGATGGCGACGGCGACCCCGATATTGTAGTGGCCAATCTCGACGCGCCGCCAAGTTTACTGCGCAACGACGGCGATCGCATTTATCACTGGCTGGGACTGGACCTGCACGGTCCACTTGGAAATCGCCACGGGATTGGTGCCCATGTCCTGGTGCGCGCGGGTGGCCGCGAGCAGCATCGCCAAGTATTCAGCGGCGACGGGTTTATGGGGCAAAACGACCCGCGTCTCTTCATCGGGCTGGGAACAGCGCGCCTTGTGGACCACTTGGAGGTGCGCTGGCCTTCCGGGCTAGTGCAGCACTACCAGAACCTGACCGCAGATCGTCTCTATCTGATCCACTACCAAGACGGGCTTACAGTCCGAGGAGAGGGGGAGAGGACGGGTCCTGAATGAAGCGACGACAACCGCTAGGTACCTTGCTGTTACTCAAGGTGATTCTCGTTCTAGCTGCCCATATCGAAGGCTGCGGCTATCGAGAAGAACGAGCCGCTCCTCAGACTGCGGAAGTTGAAACGCCCCCCCTTGCTACGGCTGCCGCTATCGACAAGGCGCGGAATCTGCTCAATGTCCGTCAGCCCAAGGAAGCCGAACGAGTCCTCAGAGAAGCCTTGGAGGTCACCCCGAACCACGCCCAACTCAACAGTTTGCTCGGCGCAGCCCTAGTGGAGCTCAGCAACTTTGCAGAGGCCGAGGCCCGCTTCCGCAGAGCAGCAGAGCTGGATCCAACCTTGGCGGATCCCTTGGCCAGACTCGGCTGGCTTCTCTACGAAAAGCAGGGGAAGGCGACTGAGGCCAAGGCATTGTTGCAGCAGAGCCTAAAACTCGACCCCGACCACGAGAGGGGTCGCTATACACTGGGACTCGTGTACCAGCGCGAGGGCGAACTGGACAGCGCCGCCGTGGTGTACGCCAGCCTGCTGGAACGAATACCATCGGCCGAAGCCCACCGCCAACTGGGCCTGACCTATCTCCAGCAAGGCAAACTGGAGCACGCCCAACGATCCCTCCAAGAAGCAGCGCGCTGGTCCCCGTACGACCCCCAGACCCTAGTGGGGTTAGGCCAAGCGATGGCCCGCCAAGGCAAGGCCGACAGCGCCCGGCTGATCCTCAAGAGGGCGGAGAGAATACGCCAAGAAGAAGAGGAACTCCGCCCCCTGCGCGACGCCGCCACCCGCTATCCGAATCGTCCCCAGTCGCACTTCAACTTGGGGGTGGCGTACGCCCGGATGGGGCGGTTGGCGTTGGCGCAACAGGCGTACCGGCGCGCCTTGGAAACGGATCCTTCGTACGCGCGCGCCTACAAGGGCCTCGGAACCCTTGCTATGTCCGCAGGAGAGTTGGACCAAGCCGAGATTCTCTTTGCGGAAGCCCTCGCGCACGACTCGACCTTGGCCACGGCGCACAACAACCTAGGGCTGATCTACCACGCCAGCGGCCGCCATGCAAAGGCCGTCGCGCAATTTGAATCCGCTGCTCGCGACGCTCCTACACAGGCTCCTCTCTGGGCCAATGTAGCACGGGCCTACCGCGATCTGGGACAGGCCGAGCAGGCGCGCCGGACGGCAGCAAAGGCCCTAGCGATCGACTCTACACTGCACGGTGCAAGGGAGATACTCGGAGACGCGCACTTTCTGGACGGGGCGCTGGAGAAGGCGCTAGAGAACTGGCACCGCGTCGCCGAGACAACGCCTAGCGATACAGCGCTGACTACCAAGATTGAGCGGGCCGAGCGAGCGCTAGAGAGCAGACTGCGATGACCCGAGTGTGGGAAAGGACCAAGCTGTTTATAGTACTCCACACTAAGTACACGACCGTAGAGCGGTATGAGATGCTTCGCTTCGCTCAGCATGACAACAGGGGCGTCATCACCGGTCATGCAGCATCTCAGCGCTCCCATGCCTAACGTCCATTGGATTACTGTCGTGTACTTAGTACTCCACATCATCGCCAGTCCGCTCGGCGCAACGGGTCCGACGCCTATCCACTTCGTGGATGTGGCCGAGGAGACGGGCTTGGTATTTCACCACGAAACCGGAGCGTGGGGACGTCACTACCTGCCCGAGACAATGGGAGGGGGTGTCTGCGTTCTCGACTTTGACGGAGACGGTCGGCTCGATGTCTATGCGGTCAACGGCGCGCCCGTAGTCCCTCCGCCCGAAACTGCCAGTAGGGCACCCGTCAACGCCCTCTTCCGCCAGACTGCCGCAGGCCGTTTTGTCGAAGTAGGTGCTGCCGCGGAAGTTGACCACGGTGGAATTGGCATGGGCTGTGCGGTCGGCGATTGCGACAACGACGGCGATCCAGACCTCCTCGTCACCAACTATGGATTCGATGCCTTCTACCGCAACAACGGGAACGGCCTATTCGACGAGGTCTCTAGCCCCGTCGGACTCGCCGACAGCCTGTGGAGTAGTGGCGCAGCTTTCGGAGACGTCGATCTGGACGGCGACTTAGACCTGTATGTGGTCCACTACGTCGAATTTGATCCCGAGCGTCAGACTGGGGAGATGGCTCCCTATCTCGCGGACCTATCTCTAGCGCAGGCAGAGGGCGAAGAGCTGCCAGCAGCCTATCCGCGACCATCCAGCTTTCCCGCAAGTCCAGATCGCCTGCTGCGCAACGAAAACGGGCAGTTTGCCGACATCTGCGATCGGGTGGACACAAACGCGATTGCCGGCAGGGGACTGGGAGTTGCCTTCGGCGACTACAACCTCGACGGTTGGCCCGATCTCTATGTCGCCAACGACGGAAATCCCAATTTCCTCTACCACAACCGAGGGGATGGGAGCTTCGAGGAAGTGGGAGCGACCTCGGGGACGGCCTACGGGCTGTCGGGGCAGGCCGAGGCCGGCATGGGAGTTGACTTCGGGGATTACGACAACAACGGCTTTCCAGACCTCGCGGTCACCAATTTCCAGGGAGAACCGAACGATCTCTACCAAAACACGGGGATGGGTTTCTTTGCCAACGCCACGTACAGCTCGGGAACCGGCTGGGTGACGCTCCCTTTCCTAGGGTTTGGGATTGGGTTTTTGGATTTCGATAGCGATGGATGGCTCGACTTATTCGTCGCCAATGGGCACGTCTTGGATAACGTCGAGCGTTTCGACCCCTCTACTTCCTATCCACAGCGCAATCTGCTGTTCCACAACAACGGCGCAGTTAGTGGTGGAGAGAACCGGTTCGTCGAAGTAGGCACCTCATCCGGGCCGGGGATGGCCCAAGTTCGAGTGAGCCGGGGGAGTGCCGTAGCAGACTGGAATGCAGACGGCGCTGTCGATCTGCTAGTGGCTAATATCGGCGAACAGCTCTCCCTTTTGCGCAACGAGGGAAGCAACGGGCATCACTGGCTCGGGGTGAGGCTCCAAGGACAATCGAGCAACCGAGACGGAATTGGCACACAGGTCTGCGTTCGGGCTGGAGAGCTGAGACAGTGCCGAGAAGTACAGGGGGCCGGAAGCTACCTAAGTCACAGCGAGCTGCGGCTCCACTTCGGCCTAGGGCAGCACGCCGCAGTGGATTCAGTCGCAGTGCGTTGGCCCGTCGGGGGCGTGCAGCATCTGGTGAACGTCGAGGCGAATCAAACGCTGTTTGTGCTAGAGTCCGCTACTGACTAGCTGACGTTACGCCTTGTAGGGGCAACCCTCGTGGTTGCCCTCGTCGGAGCCCGCTGGCTGAGTACGCGGTGTCGCTTGGGCGTCCACAAGGGACGCCCCTACATCTAGCGGTTCGGCCCAGAGGCGTAACGTCAGTTAAATTACTTGACGGACTTAGGTTGTAGAGATTATCTTGACCAACACTTCAGATAATTTTTATAAGTTGTTGATAAATAAAGATTTATGGTAGTAGAATTTTTAAATTCACAAACTGCTGAAAAATAAATACTTATGAACTATATGGAGCCAAGAATCGTCCTCGTCCTAATAGCCGTCTCAGTGGTCGCCTGCGGGCAGGAGGATCCGGTCGTTGCCCGAATCGGCGACGCCGAAATCTCGCTGTCGCAGGTAGAGCAGTTTGTAGAACGGCTGCCCCAAGGGCTACGCAGCCAAGATACCGGCCGCGTCGCGACCGCGGATCACGTCTGGTCGCTCATCGACCACCACCTCATTCTCGCGGAAGCCCGACGACGAGGGCTAGCTGCCGACGCCGAAATTCAGCGCGAACTGGCCCACCAAGAACGCCGTTGGCTGGCGCAGCTATACAGAGAGCGGAGCGGGATCGCGGAAATCGCCGTTTCCGTAGATGATGTAGAGCGGACCTTTCTCCGCTTGGGGTTCGATAAGGAGCGCCTCCTCACTCGGCTCATCGTCGCCGACGAAAACCTGCTAGCGGAAGCCCTCGGGCGCGTTCGTTCTGGAGCGGAATTAGCTGAGGTGGCGCATTCGTACGGAGAGATGGATTCGCTCGCGCTAGGGGATGGGACCGTCGGCTGGATCGGCCGCGAGGCCCTGGCCCGCTACCGCATACCAGAGGAAGTGTTCTTCTCCATTCAAGATAGGCGTCTTGCTCCTGTCGCCGACTTGGGCGGAGCGTGGCAGATCTACCAGTTCGAGAATACGCGCGCGCGGCCCTTGGCGGATGTGTGGGAGCTGATGCACGAACGAACGCTTAGGGAACACCGGAGCCGGCAAAGCCACCAAGCGTACGAGCAACTGGCCCGCCAGCTAGCGCTTCGCGTGAGGCCGGAAGGAATGAAAGCCGCCCTCGCACTCGGCGGCGCGGGTGTCGCTCCCCATAGCCTCGCGGAGCCATTGGGTGCCCAGGTGCTATGCGACTTCAACGGAGACTCGCTGACCGTGCGCGACTTTTTGACCGCATTGCTGCGCATTGGCTTCCGCAGTGCCTTGAGGGACAGCGGCCACGTGATGCAGTTGGCAAGCTCCGAGGTATTGCCAATCTATCTGTTCGCCGCGGCGGCCCGTAGCCAAGCGTGGGATAAAGAGCCCGAGTTCCAAGAATTCGCCGAGCAGAAGAAGCAACAGTTGATGTTGGCAGCTCTTGAGGAGCAGGCCGCGGCCGAGAGCGGGCCCATGGAGGAAAAAGACATCCGCGCGTATTACGACCGCAATAAGGGGCAGTTCCGGGTGCCAGAATCCGTCGTCATCCGGCGTCTCTATGTGAATACCTATGAACAGGCACGGGATCTGCGCGAGGAGATCGATGCGGGAGCAGAACTCGTCGCCCTCCTCGAGCGCCCGTTGGTCGCCCGCCACGTCCACCCCCAGTTGCAGGGAATAAGGCGATTTTTCCGCATTCACGAGGCGCACTTTCCGGAATTGGTCGCAGGGGCGTTCGATGCCGAGACAGGCGATGTCGTAGGCCCGGTGCCGGTTGGGGACGGCTTTGCGGTCTTTGAGGTGCTAGGGCACCTAGAGCCGGAAGTGCAGCCGTATGACAAAGCCCGCCCAGAAGCGCGCCGGTTGCTGCTCAAGGCGAGAACGGACGAAGCTATGGCTGGCCTTATTCGCAAGCTCAGGGAGCAACACCAAAACCAAATAACGCTCTACGACCTTCCCGTTGGTGAGGCGGAGGAATTGTAGCGGATGAAGACTTCCCGTAAAATTTTGGTCTGGGCCGTCGCGGCAGGTCCGATCTTGTGGTTTGGCGGAGAGCTGACTCCAAAACCGGCGCAAGCTCAAACGGCAGAAGGGTTTGACCAGCGGGGCAACGAACTCGTCGTGGACCGCTTGGAGCATTGGCAGACGTGGAAAATGCCTAACCACTTGGTGCGACTAGACGACAGCGGGACGGTACAGGTCCGGGATTTTCGCTCCGTCTATAATCTCCTAGATGATCGCTCCTTCAGGCGACAAGTAGATATTAGCTCAGACAAATCTCGGGTGATGAATCTGGACAGCACTCGATCCGTCGATGTGAAGGGCAACTTCAAGGAGGACACCGCCGGCAATCCCGTTTTCGATCACTTCCTCCGTCCCGGCCTCAGCAGGGCCGGCTCAAATCTAGAACTAGCGCCCAATCTCTTGGATGGAGATCCAACGACGTTCTGGGAGCCAGATCGCAACCGTCCCATGGAAGACTGGTGGGTGGAAATTTCGCTGGGTCGGACGGTTCCGGTGGAGCGGCTTCGTTTGCAGTACGTCGATGCGGAATTAGGCGACCCTTTCCGGCGCTTGCTCGTGTTCTTTGAGGACGCCCAGTTTCCACTGGTGGAGGAAGATGCAAATTTTCAGTTCGAGGTGCTAGAACCGCTTCCAGGCATCAACGAGGAGCAAC
This sequence comes from Candidatus Latescibacterota bacterium, assembly GCA_021295675.1. The sequence continues at coordinate 8,706 of JAGWBY010000011.1, forward strand.
GGGAAATCGTCATCGACGCGACGCAGACCAGCGGCCTATTGCCTCCGGCTGGGAGCGGCTTGGTGGAGAAACAGCTAGAGCAACCTAAGGCGAGTTTGAGTTGGAACGGGAAGCTCATCGAGACGATTCGCTTTCAGGTTACAGACACCAAAGGAGGCAGAGCCGAAGAGATCGCGGAGAGCGAGTACCTAACGCTGCCCGTCGAGGCGCGTGGCGACATCGAATACCTCTCAAAAAGCGAGACGGGTCGGGGAGAGCCGGTGGATTCGACGACCTATTTCGAACTACCAGCAGACCGCCGCGGCGAAAGGCGATTCTTCCGGCGCGAACTGCCTCGCCTAGCAGAAGTAGATGTGTGGGGCTGGGGCGACAATGTGGCCTTTAACATGATCGAGGGTGGAGGCAGGATCATCCAACAGCTTCCCAGCGGGGGAGGGGAGCAGGCCTTTGACGGAGTATTGGCCAGTTTCTACCAAAACAACTACTGGCTGGAAGAGACTCCGACCGAGAATATGATGATCGCCGACCTCGGCGGGATCGTGTGGGCCAAAGAGTTCCGGGTGATGTCTCAGGGCTACTTCCAGTCGCCTTCGATCCGGGGCTACCTGCTCCGGGGCAGCGCGGGCGAACGCGATTCGGAGGGCCGCCTGAAATTCACGCGGATCAGCTCGCAAGAGCGGGAGGTCAATTCCAGCGTGGGATTCTTCCTCGAATTGGCCGACATCCTCGAACCGGCCCGGCAAGTGCGGTTCTTCGAGTTTCGCGCCCTAGAAAACGATCCCGGCGGCACGGTCACGATCAGCCGGACTCCAGGGATTGGCGAGTTCATGGTCTTCTCGGAGGGCCCTCCCGCAGAAGTGATCCTCACCTCCGGCCCGCTAACAGTGCCCGATCAGTCCAATCTCGTGTCGATAAATTGGCAGGCACAGACGCCTTCGGGGACCAGCGTCGAGTTGAGGACTCGGACGGGCAACGAAGTCGAGCGCCAGATCAAGTACTACAACTCGGGCGGCGGCGAAGTCACAGCGAAAAAACACAAAACGCTCGCCTTTTTTCTCAGAGGACCGATCGACACCGTCTTCGTTCCCACGGCTGACTGGAGCGAGTGGAGCGAAGCCTATATCCGGCCGGGAGCCGAAATCACTTCCCCCAGCCTGCGCCGCTTTCTTCAGATTGAGGCGCGTCTAAAAGCCGAGGCAGGAGTCGATCCGCCATCCATCAAGTCGGTGCGCGTGGAGTACACCGATCCATCGGTCGTTGGACTAGCTGGGGAAATCTGGCCGCAGGAGGTCGTCCCGGGAAGGCGCGACACCTTTGCGGTGTTCGTCAGCGCCGCCGTCGTGGAGCGCCCCAATCCGAGTCCCGGATTCGACGAACTGCGGCTGCGCTCGGAGCCGGCTTTAGACATGGCGTTAATCGATGTAGCCCTCGGCACGGAAGCAGAATTTGCCGCGGGAGCGCCCTATCGGTTATACGCCAGTCGCGTGGAGGAGGGGTTGGCCGCGGCCGCAGGGGACCTGCTGCGCGTTCTGAGCGGTCGGGGAGATTCCTTGCGAGTTCGGTTCCCCGAGGTCTTGGATCAGGCAATGGGCAACGCAAGCAATATCTTCTACCGCCGCGTCGAGGAGGGCGAAGAGGTGCCGACGAGCGAAGGAGGGACTCTGCTGGACCAAGTAGCATACAGCAGGCTCCCCGAACAACAACAGGGGGCGATCCGCTACTTCGAGAAGCTCGTAGAAGACGACGGAGAGAGTCTGGAGGAAGTAGATGAACAAACCTTCGCCAATCTCGCGCCAGAGGCGAGAGGGCCGGTGCGATTCTTCCGCAAGGCGACGTCGTTGACAGGGGAGACCGCTTTCGACCAACGCGGCGACCCACTCACGGCCGAAGCGTACGATAGTCTGCCCAGAAGTCGGCAGGGCAAGGTGGTTGGCCAGACGCGCCTAGTGCGCCTGCGGTTCGCAGCCGAGGTCTTCCTCCATGGCACCCGCTTGAAGCTAGCGGGCCGGAACGCCACTGTCGGACTGCCGTTCCAGTTGGGCGGGGGAGGGGAGGTGACGTCCCTGACGCCGGGAAGCGGGCTGGTGGTGAGCGCACTGGGAGCGGACGATTTGGTGCGGGATATGGAAATCCAACCCAACCTATTTACCCCAAACGGCGACGGAATTAACGATGTGGCGACCATCGGCTTTTCGCTGTTCCGCGTGTTCGAACCCCGCCCGGTGACCGTCCGCATAGCGACGCTGGCCGGCCGGGAAGTGAAGCGCTTTGAGCAGAATCTGCTCGGTGGACGCCGATTGGTGCAATGGGATGGGAGAGATGCCGGAGGGACTCTCGTGCCTCCGGGTCTGTACATTGTCCAGGTGCATGGACGAGCCGATCAGCAAGGACTTGCCAGCACCCGGCGCAGCCGAGTCGTCGGCGTCGCCTACTGAACCTCGAGCTTCAATGGCACTTGACGCTAGCAGGCAACTCAAGGGAGGGTACTCGTGAGAAGCGGATATCTAGCCGCTTGGGCCGTATTGAGCGCACTTGTTTTCCAGATTGGTGAAAGCGCCGCCCGGGACGACTACGGTGCGCGCATCGGGGAGTCGCTCGGAGCGCCTTTACCGGGGCGGACCCAAGGGCCGATCGTCTTAGTCAACGCCGTAGATCCCGCCCTCCGGCGCTGGTATGTCAACCAAGAATTATTCCACGAGTACCAATGGCAGCAGTGGGAATATACCAACTACGCCAGATCCGCGTACCAGCGCTACGTAGATATCCGCCTCGAAGGAGACTCCTTTTACGACATCTACGGAAATTTCGTGACTCGTGGCTTTCTCATATACAACAATGCCCAAGACCGCCCAGCCCAGTTCGGGAATACGCTGTTCAAATCGACTCGCTTTGATAACTGGTTCTCAAATGTCGTCATCGCCCAAGACAAGAAGGGGCAGTACGGCTATGCGCTGACGATTAGCAGCGAGCTGAACACGACTCTCACACCGCTGACTTTCCGCAAGCCGACCTTCGACGGGGTGCAGTTCGACATTGCCACGGATCGAGTCGAGGGCACGGTATTGTACTCGCGCATTAGCAACCCCGGAGGCGAATCAACCGCCGACCTAGAGCTGCAACGCACCAACAACACCATCTTGGTCGGCGGACGCCTACAGGGCCAACTGACGGACTTCGCCATACTGGGCCTGACCATGATCAACGCCCACCAGTCGAACACCTTGAGCGACGAGTTGGCGGGCAATCCATTCAAGGGCGGGCTGACGATTGATCAGAATCAGACGATAAACTTTGTCGAGGTGGTGCTGCGCGACGATTCCCCAGGGGATGGGACGGGCGGAGCCGCGTTCTTTGAATCTGGCTCTGACGTGGTCATCACCTATACGAACGGAACCGTAGATCGGGGGACGGATATCGGCTTTGGCCCGGCGATCTCTGGAGGATTTCAGCGCGCTGGGTTCTTGGCTGCGGATGGGACGGAGGAGATCCGACTGAAATACGATTTCGACAATCCCCGTTTCACCGCGAACGCGAGCGCCCCCAAGGACTCGATCATGCAGGTGGAATTCGAGTTGGTGGTGGGCAATGACTACCAGATTTGGGCTACTTCAAACAGACAGATCAATCGGCAAGGCCAGACCGTGCTGCTGCTGATAGAACGAGCCGCCGGGAACGTACAGGACGTGTCAAATATCCGCACTGTGGGCTTTGAATACGGCCTACCCACGGCCACCCATATCATGGGGGCAACCTTCGAGCTGCTCGATGTGCACGGCTTCAACTTCTACGGCGAGGCCGACCTCAACTGGAACTACCGGAAATTCCCCAATCAGAACCTAGCGCGGCACAGCACGAGTTCGGGGACTGCTGGAGAGCCGTATCGACCCGCTTGGTTCATCAATGCTTGGAAGCGGGCCGGGCCGGTCTCCTTGTTCGCGGAGGCATTTGGGATGGATCCGCATTACAACACCACGACATTTGTGACCGCCGGCAATGGCCAGATCGACTACGAAAGTCCGCGCCGCGGCCTAGTGGAATTCGTCGATGACAACGACGATCACGACCGCTACCCGGACAATGTCCGCTTCGACTTCCTGCCCGGCGACGACCGCGTCTTTCCCGGTTGGGACCAGAACAACGACTTCATCCCCGATTTCAACCAGAATGACAACGCGGTCCGCGCCAATCGCCGGCCCGATTACGACGAGCCGTTCCTGCGCTTTGACGTCGATAGGCCGGAATTCCTGTTCGGTGTTGACATGAACAACAATTTCTGGGTGGACCAGTTCGAAAACGACGATCAGCCAGACTATCCGTACCGCAAGGACCACAGAGGGTTCAACGTATATGCCGCGTATGATTTGACGCCCGAAGTGCAGGTGGCAGGGGGCGCAATGCGCGAGCACCAGATCTCGGCGGACCAGAAGAATGAGCAATACTACGCACTCGTGAAAATGGACGGAAGCTGGGCGCGCTGGGGTGATTTTAAACTGTTTGAGATGTCGAAGCGAGTCGAGGACGACATCCCCGATCGCCTGCTTCAATGGCTGCCCAGCCAGTCCATCGACGGGGGCACCCTGACGCAGGTGGAAGATCCCATGCTCGCGCGCGACACATGGGTGAACCACCTCTTCGTCGGGCACAAGGTAAATATCGGCCGGACGAAAGTCGAGACGCGGATGAACTACACGCTGTTTCACCAACTCATGGACGAGCGCACGCGCACAGAACTCGACCTGCGCAAAAGCGACTTCTTCTTTGGGGCGATCAACAAAGTCAAGCACCGCCGTCAAATAGGCGTTTTGGCTATCGAGCCACGCTGGAAGAGCGAGTTCCTCAAACAGACGCGCGGCTTGTTTGGCGAGGAACGGCGCGAACAGCTAAGAGAGTTGTTCAGCGTCATTGTGGAAATGGACTTCCTGACCGACAGTACGCTACAGGGGGGCCTAGAGTACCTCTGGAACGAGGATTTCGCGGACGATGCCAACGACTTCAGGTCTGTATCGCTGGGGCTACAGTTGACCAACCGATCCACGTACCTCGGGTATAAGATCGTGGCCTTGGCCGGGATGCGGTTGCGGACTAGGGCCTTCGAATTATCAGACGCCGTCACGACCAATACGACTTTCGTAAGCGTGTTCGCAGGTCTGCACTAGATGAGCAATGGAAAGCAAAGATGTAGTGGGATTGGCAATGAAGGGAGCAAATGCTTGGGAGTGGGCAGGGCTGTTGGCAGCCGGTATTGCCGTGCGGCTCGCGCACGTATGGCAGTGGGAGCAGAGCGCTTTTGGGGAAGTGGCAGTAGGGGCTGCGGCGCATTACGCGAGCGGGTTGGGAGATGGAGAGTGGTACTCGCCACTTTACGCGGCGCTGTGCGCAGTCGCGCTGCAGGAGGAGACGGGATTATGGGTACTGCGCGTGATTCAGGTCGGTATGGGAGGGCTCGCCTGCGTGCTGGTGTGGTCGATCGGCAGACAGCTCTTCTCGCCAGCGGTGGGCCGAGGGGCGGGTATTGCGGCCGTGCTGTACGGTCCGGCGATTTACTACGGGGGCGAGATAACGCCGGCCGTGTTGGCCGCTTTCTCGGGCTTGTTGCTCCTGCGGGGGTTGGTGGGATCGACTGGTATGGGGCCGTTGAGGGCTGGGGTTATGGGGATAGTGGGCGGCGTGACTGCACTGGGCGATTTCCGGGCGCTATTCGCCGTCGGCGTGGCATTTGTATGGGTGGTGCGGGGAAGCGGGGGTCGGAGGGCGGCGTGGTGGTTTTTTGCGGGAGCAGCTCTAGTACTGGTTCTGGGAGGGGCGGTATGGGGCTGGGAGGGGCTAGTACCCTCGGTCAGTGGTTTGGGACTGAAGGAAATGGCAACGCGGGCGTATTTGTTTTGGCATGGTGCCGAGGTCTTGGGCGATATAGACCCCTATCGCGCTGCTGCGCCTTCGTGGATATTGGCTCCCCTCATGTGGCGGGCCTTGTTGGGATTTCCCTTTGGGCTGGTAGGGCCTCTGGCGCTAGTGGGATTTCTCGTCGCAGTCCGCGGGGAGGAGATGGATCGGTATCGCGCGCTGCCCCTGTTGTTTGCCGGCGCTTGGATGCTGGGATCGCTCTTGGAGGAGGCGTCCGGTCGTTCGCGGCTGAGTGCGGCCTTGTTCTTGCTTCCGGGCGCATTGGCGGCGATTCCTCTGTTGCTAGAAAAAAGACAGCGCGTTTGGGTCGTCACCTCAGCTCTGGTTCTATTGGCGGCAAACCTTCCTATTGCAGCCGCAGCCGGGGCGCAGAGTTCGCACGACACGTGGGCGGGTTATGCCTACCGAGAGTTGGGCATGGAAGCTAATTCCATTGCCGCTTATGAGCGGGCCATCGAGGCCGAAGATGCTGGAATTCGACCGTACGCGGAACTGGCGAAAATCTACTTCGACTCCGGTGCCTACGAACACGCGGCGGAAATCTACCACGCGCTGGTGCAGCGGCATGCGGCCGACAGGGACATCTGGGTCGCGCTGGCGGAGTCGTACTTAAGGGCAGGTCGGGCGGAGGAAGCAGCGGCGATCTACGGCGATCTGGTGGCGAAGGAGAACGAGCCTACGCTCGCGGGGAGACTGGGCGACGCCCGTGCGGCCCAAGGGGCGCTTGAGGACGCCATTGCAGCCTACCAAACGGTCGTGGCGGTCTGGCCCGATAGCCATCGCGTGCGCTTCCAGTTAGCCCGCACTTGGGAGCAGCAGACCGCGCTGGACTCCGCAGCAGTCCACTATGGAATCATAGTCGGGTTAGCGGAGTGGGAGGGCCTTGTGGGGTGGCGGCTAGCACAGGTATTGGGCCGCATGGAAAAAGATAACTTGGGGCGAATCGAGAAGCTGTTGCGCGACGTACTAGCAGATCATCCCGATTCGGCCCCGGCTCTATTGTGTATGGCGGGCCTACTGCACAGAACCGGCCGCAACGAAGAAGCCCTAATGCACTTGCAAAGGATAGCGGCAATGCATCCAGACGAGCACCGCGCCTACGGATTGATGGAAAGCGTTTACCGAGCTATGGGGCAACCCGAGGAAGCGGGCCGGGCCGCCGAGCTATACCGGGAGAAGCGGTTGCGCCAGCGGGCCGACCGCCGGGTCTTGGGAAACCTAAAAGCACTGCTCCAAGGGGGCACCCCGTAGCCGGAGGAGAGAGAACATGACCCTGTTCGACTATGCCGCGCGAATCTCCCCAACTGCCGAATTGGGGAGGTGTCCATCGCCAGCATTGGCGACCCAAGGCACTGTAATGCGAGCGCCGACACCGTGGGTCTATTCGGCGCTTGTGGCGATGGGCTTAGTGCTGAGCGGACCACAGGCGCTCCAGGCGGTCGAGAGGCTGACACTCGGCAAAGACGGAGAAATCGACTGGCTGGAGGGAGCGTCGAGCGGAGCAGACGTGGAGACGATCATCCCCGAGCACCGCACGTTTCTCGATCCAAACGTCACCGAGATAGGGATCGCGCCGTCGAACCTGATCGAGTTTGCAAGCGGGGATCACCCCGAGGCCATTCTACCCCGACAGGTCAGAGAGGGGACCAACGTCGCCAGCCAAGTCTTCGATTTCGGGGGTTCGATCACCGCGCCATCAATAGCGGACATTGAGGGCGAAGAAAAGAGGAAGGTTCTCGAGAGCCTCATCACTGAGGACCCCACCGGGCTGGCTTTAGCGCGCAAGGACAACAACGCCCTCGGAACCATCGTCAACATAGACCTCGGAACTCGCATAGGCGTCCGCAGCATCCGCTTCTTCCCCCGCAACACGGTGTTTCCCAACCCTACTGCGCCGTTCCAGTCGGACTTTCTCCGGAAGTTCAGGATTCGGGTAAACGATGGTCTCGACCTAACCGACGCCGGCAATCCAATCTGGGAGGAATTTCTGGTCGAGAACGATAACGTTGATCCAGTGACCACAATTCCACTGAATCCGCCTCGTCTGCTGAGGTTCGTGCGGCTAGAAGCGATTTCGGGCATATCCTTCGAGCTAGAGAAGATACAGATCTTCGGGGAGGGATTCCTTCCCACCGCCAGATATATCTCTCCCATCATCGACATGAAGGCCGGCACCAATTGGGGACAACTCCGCTGGGATCAGGTCGCAATCGGCAATCAGGAGGCTGCGAGGGTGGAGATCCGCACCCGGACCGGCGGCGATATTACACCCTTTGTATATACCCGCAAACAGGTGGGCAGAAGGGACGCCGAGGAAATCGCGACCTCCCTCGCGAATTCGCTCGAACCGCTGACGCGGAAGGAATACATGGCCTTGCCGGTCCGGGGCGTTGTGGGAAAGGACGAGTTTGAGCGCGGGTCTGTGCGCGACGATGTGGAAAATTGGAGCCCGTGGTCGGCACCGTACGACCCTGTGGCGGGCACCGGCGAGGAAGGTACGGACATCACCTCGCCAGGCCCGCGACAGTTCGTCCAAATCCGCGCGGATTTCATCAGCGAGGACCTGAACTCCGCAGTCGCGCTGGAGAACCTATCCTTCACCTTCACCTCACCACCACTGGCGAGGGAAGTGGTGGGCGAGGTATTCCCCCGCGAGGTGGCAGGAGCAACGGACGTGCCTTTTGTCTTTGCGGTGCGCACGGAAATGGAGGCCGGGCTACAGGGTTTCGACGCCATCGAGGTGCGGTCGGACCAACCGATCAGGAGCGTGCAGGGAATCGAGATCTTTGACGGCGACCAGAACCGCATTCTCGAGCGGAGCTTTGCAGTCCAAGATGCACCGACAGCGGAAGAGGATGCAGCCATCCAAGAGTTGGATGAGAGGCGCTTCGTGGTGCGCTTTCCCCAAGTGCGCGAGAGCGGCACCGTCGTCATGGTGCGATTCGTGGGCCGGATGCTCTCTTTCAGCAATACTTTTAAGGGACGGGTGCTGTTAGTTGAAGAGGAAGCGTTTCAAGATGTGCTTTCGGGCAACGCAGCCTATCTCGGCGACGACGACGCGCCAGGACGTTCCAGTGTCACTGTGCTGAGTCCACAGCTTACCACAGGGCGGCTAGTGCGCAATCTCGAGGTCAACCCCGTGGTTAGCCCCAACGGGGATGGAATTTGGGATCGGGCGTCAATCAGTTTTGAAGTAGTGACTATCGTGGGCCAAGCCGGGATCAATGCCGCCGTATTCGACCTGTCGGGTCGGCGCATAAGACAGCTCCTAGCTCGCTTAGGAACGAACGGCCTGTACGATCCGCTGCGTTTCGGCGACTTGGCTTGGGATGGCCGAGACGAGTTGGGGCAGCTAGTAGCACCCGGCGTGTACGTAGTCCGAGTCGAAGTTCAGGCCGATGCGCGCCGCACTGGCGCGGCGCGAGCGATCGGAGTCGCATATTGACCCTCTGGCGCAAGGAGTTGGGCATGTTTCTCTGGAGACCTAGCTGTCTGTTGAGCTGCGCGCTATTGCTGGCGGGTGGAGATGGAGGATGGGCGCGGTCTGAATTCCAAGTGGGCGTCGGTGCGGACAATTCCTTCATCGACATGGCCAGCGAAGGAGGGGGTGCATACTTGGTGTTCGACCAAGATGGGCAGATCATCGACCGAGGGAGCGTTGTGCCGGTATCCTACGATCGGGTCGCGGACGAGGAAATCAGGGACTGGGGCACCATTGGCGAAGGGGCGCGAGCGAATGGCATGATGGATACGAGTGAACCCTCTCTCCGCCCTGTGTGGATCGACCCGAGCGCGAATCTAGTGGAGACAGTCGAGGAACGGGGTGGCTTCGTGGCTAGCTCTGGGGGCGGCGTCGGGGGGAGAATCGAACAGGGCGTCCTGCAGAATATCGGCGACGGGGATTCCACCACGGCGATGGTCAGGGCAGTGGATCTATCGCCGACGGAAACAGGAGTCAACCACGGCTGGATCAAGAACGCCATCGTCAACCTCGGGTGGGAGTTGCCCATAAACCGAATTCAGTTCTTTCCTCGCCCCTCCTTTGAGGACAACTTCCTCCCTTGGTTCGAGTTGGGCGTGGCTCCGGGTAGCGCGCCGATCGTCGATCGACCTTCCATCGCCCGGCGGGGTCAGCGGTGGTTCTATCAAATCAGTCGGGGCTTGACGGCCAAGAACGACCCGATCATCGACATCATCGAAAGCACTACGGAAAACCTCGATGTCGTGGTGGACCGACGGTTTCCCACTCGGCCAGTGAAGTGGGTCACTCTCCGACCCATCAATCCCGAGCGCACGTGGGAGGTGGCCGAACTCCAAGTATTTGGCGAGGGCTACGTGCAGCAGACTGTTTACCGCACGGACATTCTGGATTTCGGGCGGCCCGTCGCTTGGAGCAAAGTTCGTTGGGAGGGCGTAGAGCCGGAGGGGACGAGGGTGGAGGTGCGGACCCGCACGGGTAACACCGAGCAGCCGTTCCGCTACAGCAGGAAGCAGCGCACCGGGCAGTTCGCCGTGGTGGACCGGCGGGAATACAACGATGTCTTCAACGCAGTGACTGTCGCCGACCCCTTCTCTAGCGGCAGCACGCGGGGATTTGAACTGGTCAAGAAAGAAATAGATACCGACAACTGGAGCTTTTGGTCTCCGGCCTACGATTTCGCCGCTGGCTTGCGCGATGCGACTGCGCCGCCCTCAGCGTGGACGGACGGCGCAACCTTCTTATCGAAGAGCCCTGCCCGCTACCTCCAGTTCGAGGTGCTCTTTTTTCCGACGGGTGAAACGGCTCCGCGCATTGAGCGAATCGAACTGCTCTTTGGCGATTCCGTGGCCGACGCGGTGATCGGGGAGATCTCGCCGACGGAGACCACGGACTTCCAACCCCAGACCTTCACCTATGTTGTCCGGCCCATCCTGCGCGAGGGCAACAGCGGTTTCGACCGCTTGGAGATCGCCACCGCCACTCGCGTGGAGCGACTGCTTTCGGTGAAGGTGGATGATGCGGAGGTGGGAGAGGAGTTCCTCCGAGATATCCAAGATGACCGCATCGTCGTTGGATTCGACAAGCTCGTGGGCAGCGAGGATACTGAGAAGCGCATTGAGGTGGTCTTTGAGGTGCCGGTTTTGCGCTTTGGACAAAAGTTCACTGGCTTCGCTTTCTCCAGCGACGATCCCGACATTCGCCAACAAGTGGAGGAAGGAAATGCCACCTTGCGCTTTAGTACCAATTCCCTGTCCGTGAAAACCCCTAGGGGAGGCGAACTCGTCGGCGAGCTGAGGGCCATTCCAGCGGCTTTTAGTCCCAACGGCGATGGCGTGAACGACCAAGTCCTAATCCAATACCAAGTTCGCGTTCTGGGCAACAGCGTGCCCCATGTACTGACCTTGTACGATCTGGCGGGCAGGGTGGTTCGCCGGCTGGAGACAGCGCCCGGAGCAGCGGGAGTGTACGAGCGCGAGTGGAACGGGCGGGACGAAGCGGGAAAGCGCGTGCCCCCGGGCACGTATGTTTACACGCTAAAGGTGGAGGCGGACCTAGGGAAGCAGTTGAGCACGGGGACCGTATCCGTGGTGTATTGAGCCGCTGGATGGCTAGCATAGCTATTGAGGGTTTAGTGTCGAGTTGTACAAACACAATGAGACGTAGTCTGAAGCTCGTCGTCGTGGCCGCGGTGTTGGGAATGGCCGGGGAGACGACTGCCCAGTCGGGCAGTCGGCCCGACTATGGGAACCGCCTAGGAACGCAATGGGGGCACGAGACGAGCTTTCTGCCCCAAGGAGTGCAAGTAGCGCTCAACTCGATTGATCCAGCGGTGAGAAAGTGGTACGTGCCCCAAGAGTTGTTCGCCGAATACCGGTGGCGGCAGTGGCAGACGACCAACCACGCCCGCACTGACTTTGATCGCTACGTCGCCCCCGACATTGAGGGCGACTACCTCTACGACATGTTCGGCAATGCCGTATCCAAGGGATGGCTCATCTACAACACGGAGCAGAACACGCCCGAAGAGTTCGGCAACCGACTCTTCAAAGGGAATCGATTCGAACGGTGGTTCAGCCAAGTCGTGGTCGCCGCCGATGCAAAAGGAGGTACGTACTACGCGCTGACAACGTCCAACAATCTGCGGACGACCCTTACGCCGCTAATTTTGAGCAAAGTCCAAATGGACGGAATCCAGTTCGACATGGCGACGGATAAGTACCAGCAGACGCTGATTTTCTCTAGAATTAGTGGCCCTCGGCTGACCTTTAACCGGGACGACCGGCGCACCAATACCACGACCTTTTTCGGTGGACGGCTGACGGCCGCGGTCGGCGATTTCGTGACCTTGGGCGTACACGGGGTCAACTCCCATCAGTCGAACTCGAAAATCGACGAGGCTCCAGTGGCGAGCTTGTTCAAAGGAAGGCTGACGGAAGATCAGAATGCCGTGCCCATTTCCGCGATTGAGATCGTCCTCCGCGACGAATCTCCCGCGGACGGCACCGGCGGAGCCGCGTTCTTCCCCGGCTCTTCGGACATCATCATCACCTATGAAAGCGGCCTCGTCAACCGGGGCAAGGATATTGGCTTCGAACCCATATTGGAGGGCGGCATCCCAGCAGGGGGACGGTTGGAGGCCAACGGCAGTGAAGAGATCCGACTCCTCTACTCCTTCGACGACCAGATTTTTGTCAACCGCGCAAGCGGTGCCAAGGACGAGATCACAAAGGTCGAATTCGAACTCACTGTGGCCAACGATTACTACATCTCGATGAGTTCCGACCGCCAGTTGAATTCCGCAGGGGCGAGAGTACTGCTTCCGGTCACCCAAGCCGAGGGAAATATCCAAGATTTGAGCAACCTGCGGACCCTGCGGTTTGAGTACGGCTTGCCAACGGCCACCCAAATCCTCGGCGGCAGCCTCAGCGTCGCCGATGTGCTGGGCTTTCGGCTATACGGAGAGTTCGATCGAAACTGGAATATCCGCCAGTATCCAAATGTATCCCAAGAGATTCACAGGACCAGCTCCGGGCTGACGGATGAGCCGCACAACGATGCTTGGCTGATCAACGTGTCCAACCATCGCGGACGCTGGTTTGGTTTTGCCGAAGCCTATAGGATTGATCCCGAGTACAACACGACGACATTTATCTCAAACGAAAACGGATTCATCGATTACGAGGCACCCCAGTACAAGGTCGATCTCGTAGAGGACAACGACGACCAAGATCGCGTCCCCGACGCCTTTCGCGGGGACTGGCTATTCCCGGATCTGCTGATCTTTCCGGGGTGGGACCAGAATGGGGACTTTCAACCGGACTTCAACCAGAACGATAACGAGGTCCGGCGCAATGCAATTCCCGACTGGAGGGAACCATTTATTCGGTTGTGGGTGGACCGCCCGGAAATGCTGTGGGGGCGGGACATGAACAACAACTTCTGGCCCGATCTCTACGAAAACGACAAGGACCCCGACTATCCCTACGACAGAGATCACGACGGGTGGAACGTCTATACGGGATTCCGCCTGCGACCGGGTCTGAGAATTCTGGGCGGAGTCCTGCGGGAGCAGCTAATCTCTTCAGATCAGAAGAATCACATGGTCTATGGCATGTTAGATTACGACGAGACCTATCCGCGCTATGGCCGCGTGAGAGTGTACGAGATGGTCAAATCCGTGCAGGACGACATCGAGGATCCGCTACTCCAGTATTCGCCCGATACCCTGATTGACCTAGCCGAACCCCAAGAAAGCAAGCGGGAGATGGAAGATCCCCTCTTGGGGCGCGACAGCTTCGTCAATCAATTCTTCATCGGTCATCAGCTCAAGACGGAAAAAATACTGATCGAATCAAAACTGAATCACGTGCTCTTCCATCAGCGCCTAGCCCGCGAGGAGCGTCGCCGGCTGGGATTGGATGAGAACGAGTTCTTCTTTGGCTTGATAAACAAGGCGATGTACCAGCGGGAGGTGGGACGAGTGGGGTTGCAGCCTTTCTGGAAGAGCGAGTACAGGAAGCAGTCCCGCGGCCTGTTCGACGCGGAGGACAAGGAGACGCTCACCGAGCTATTTGGCGCGTTCGCCGTGCTGGATGTTTTGCACTCCACGCAGCTACAGGTGGGCAGCGAGTTTTTGTTCGAGAAAGACTTTGGCGACGAACAAGGGGACTTCCATTCTCAATCGATCGCCTTCCAGGCGACGAACTGGTCTTCGTACCTCGGTTATGTAATCACGATGCAATCGGGGATTCTGTTGGAGCGCAGGAATCCAGAGGGCGAGGAGGGCTTCACCAATACGCGTGCGTTCATTTCCGTCTTTGCTGGTCTGGAAAACCTGCGGTAATGGGGTAGAAAACCTCGTTTAAAAAAGGCTTGATAGCGAGGCGGGATTTTCTTATGGTAGGCATTGAAAGAGGCATATTGTCGTGTAGCAGTCTATCGCAATTATCTCACTTCCAAAAGGAGGTTTGAATGATGCTAGGCAAGCGGATCATCCTGAGTGCGGCGATCCTAAGCATTGGCCTGTCGGCCCAAACGTGGGCCCACGATCCACCGGATCTACTCATCCCGGCGGCGCAGTTCCCACCGGGGGCAGAACCCGTCATCGATGGCAACCCCGTCGAATGGGGACCCATTCCGGTGGAGACCTACGGTTCCGTGGGCGAACTGATGTATCCGGTCGGTGCGGCGACGAGAGAAGGACGAGTGCTGGAAAACGCCTCCCAAGGGGACATCAACCCCGCGGACTTCCAGATTAAACACAAGTTAGGATGGAGCCCAACCACTAACGGATTCTACATCCTGACCGAAGTGTTCGACGACCTGCACTTCATCGGGCGTCCCGACCCCGCCCGCTTCTGGCTCGACGACAGCGTCGAGTACGGATTGAATTTCAAGCACCAAGCGTCGGAGGATCAGACCTTCAACGATGGGGACATCGTGACCTTGCAGAAGTACAAGTTCGCCTACCCTCCTTTGGAAGGGGAGTGGCAGTTCTATGAGCCGCAAGGGAATTTGCCTTGGCTGACCAGTGGGACGAGGTGGTTCGACATTGGGATCACTTTTGAAGGTGAAGAGTTCGGCGAGAGCACCTACTTCTACGAACTCAGGATCCGGCCAATCGCCGAAATGCCCAACAGCGAGAGCGCCACCGAAGACCAAGCGGTCGAGGGCATCCTGCAGGAAGGCATGATCATCCATTGGGGCAATATGATCAGCGACACCGACGAAGGGGGCACAGAGGATCAGAAGCGGGAGACGCAGTGGTCCACATCTCCCTCTGGTGCTGCGGCCAACGGGACGACCGACGTGTTGCTGTCGCCGGTTGATCCAGGCATCGAGTTCGTCGAGCAACAGACGGCCGTCGAAGCCACGAGCTGGGCGCGGGTCAAGGCGCAGTACCGGTAGGTCTGAAGGATCGCAGCAGCGGTCGTTCTAAGAGGCCCTAACAAAACATCCGGCGTCGGCCCAAGCGTACGCGAGCAAGGCCGTGGCCAAGGCACCCGAGGGAGGCATATTGGATAATATGCCTCCCTCGGGTGCCTTGGCCACGGTCGGCGCAGCCGCGCGACGCCAGCAGGGGTTTTGTTAGGGCCTCTAAAGCTAGGGTGCCGGCAGGTCTTGGACGCAATAGCGTCCGAGGCGGTCGGCACCCTTTGTTTTTGGAGTGCAGGCGATGCGGATCACCAGAGTCAAGACGTACATCGTAGATGGCGGTTTCCGTCCTTGGACCTTCGTGAAGGTCGAAACCAGCGACCCGGGCCTCGTGGGGTGGGGGGACTGCACCGACTGGGGATCTCCCGGCCCCGTGGCGGCGACCGTAGAGCGGTACGCTGAGCGGATTATCGGCAAGGATCCCATGGCGAGCGAGGCGATCTGGTGGGAATTATCCGCCTTTTCGGTTCGCCACACCGGAGGCATTGCCTACAAGGCGATGTCTGGCATTGACTCGGCCCTGTGGGACATCCGCGGCAAGGTTCTAAACGCGCCCGTGTGGCAACTGCTCGGCGGCCGCATGCGGGACCGGCTCCGGCTCTACTGGTCTCACTGCGGTTCGACCCGAGCTGGACCGTGGACGCAGAAGTTGGGGTTGCGGCCAGTGCGGAC
The DNA here is from genome assembly GCA_021295675.1 of Candidatus Latescibacterota bacterium. The sequence continues at coordinate 24,697 of JAGWBY010000011.1, forward strand.
GATTGCCGACTTGGAGGAATTGGCTAGGGAGGTGCTGGAGCGCGGCTTCACGGCGATCAAGACAAACCTGATGCCCTTGGAGGACGATCCCGATGGCACCGGGAGTGGCGTCGGCGATGCATCCCCCGCGGTCCTGCGCCGCGCGGAGCGAATAATCGGCACCTTCCGGGAGGCCCTCGGACCGGATGTGGGCATCGCGCTGGATGTGGGATTCTCCTTCAAGTTGGGCGGCGCAGCGCGGCTTGCTAGGGCCTTGGAGCCGTACGACCTGATGTGGCTTGAGACGGAGACCCTCGACGCTGCGGCACTGCGGACCATCCGCGATTCTACGACCACGACGATCTGCACTGGCGAGAGCCTCTTTGGCACCACTGACTTTCGACCTTTCCTCGAACTCCACGCTCAAGACATCGTCATGCCCGACCTAGCCTGGAACGGGATCGCGATGGGCCGGCGGCTCGCCGACCTAGCTCACGCTTATGACGTGCTATTTGCCCCCCACAACTGCCACAGCCCGCTGACGACGCTGGTGTCGGCCAATGTCTGTGCCACCGTGCCCAATTTCTACATCCTTGAATTCGATGTGGACGACGCGCCGTGGCGAGACGACCTGATGAGTCATCCCTTTGAAGTGCAGGACGGACACCTGATTCTACCAGAACGACCTGGTCTAGGGTCGGACTTGATCGAATCCGAACTCGCGAAGCACCCCCCCGACCACTACCCCGACGCGCGCTGATGCTATGACTACGCAGGGGCAGCCGGATTTGCCGGCTGGTGGAGGGCGCGTGTTTACCGTGCGCGCCTTTCTCCTCGGTTGCCTGCTGACGGCGTTCCTTGGAACTGGCCCGCTCTATGTCCAGTTCGTCCATCACACGGCACCGCTCAACGCCGACTCCATCACGGCCGGTGCCGTGTTCCTGTTTTTCCTACTCACCTTTGTAGTCAATACTGCACTGCGGAAAATCCATCCTCCTTGGGTGTTTAAAACGGGCGAACTCGTCGTCATCTACACGATGATGATCGTGGCTTCCACGATCCCGACCAAGACGCTGATGGCGAATATGATCCCCGTTCTGCCAGGAGCTTCTTATTACGCCACGCCGGAGAACGAATGGGCCGAGCTGATCTTGCCCTTGATCCCGGACTGGATAGGCCCCCACGACCCGCTCGCCATAAAGTATTTCTACGAAGGTGCTCCCTCTCACGTCTCGGTCCCGTGGGGGGCATGGCTAGTGCCCTTCGCGGCGTGGGGGTTTTTTATCGCCTCCTTCTTTGCCGTGATGATCAGCAGCATGGTGATCGTCCGGCGTCAGTGGGTGGAACACGAGCGGCTCGTTTTCCCCTTGACCCAAGTGCCGCTGGAGATGCTCCAGCCTCCCCAAACAGGGCATGTCCTAGGATCTCTTTTCCGGCAACCGCTGTTGTGGGTGGGGATCGCGCTGCCTTGGATCGTCCTGAGCACACATGGGCTGCACGCCTATTTCAACTACATCCCTAGGATCGAGACGAACACCTACTTCGAGCTATTCAGAGATACCACCCCACTCCGCGTTCTCCTGAGTTTTTCCGTCATCGGGTTTACTTACCTAGTGAACCTAGAAATCGGATTTAGCCTCTGGTTCTTCCACCTGCTGATGAAGCTACAGTCGGGCCTGCTAAACATTATCGGCTACGACATCCCAGGGCGCGAAGAGGTCTTTGTCGGCGGAGGGGGAACGGTCGCGGTCGGCCACGAGGCGATGGGGGTTGTTCGTCCTGTGGACGAGTCGCCGGCATCTAACCTCCGTCTTCGGCAAAGCCTTCGGCACGGCTCCACACGTGGATGACAGGGACGAAATCATGTCCTACCGGGCAGCGGTGATTACTCTATTGGTTGGGCTGGTCGGCATGGGTTTGTGGCTCAACGCTAGCGGGATGCCGCTGTGGCTCACGCCTTTCTTCGTAGGCACTGCCTTTGCCGCATTCTTCGCCCTGACTCGGATCATCGCCGAAGGAGGCGTCGGCTTTTCTCGAACCCAACTCGTCCCGGCCGTATTCACGGTTTACACCTTTGGGACTGGCCTCGTGGGGCCTACGGGGCTGACCAGCTTGGGCTTCACCTACACCTGGAGTTCCGAGATCCGCTCCCCGCTGATGGCGTCGGTAATGCACGCGCTGAAAATGATGGACAGCATTGGCGTTCGCCGGCCGCGGCCCCTTTTGGGTGCCATTGTGCTGGCGGCGCTGATCGGCACGATTAGTTCGGGCCTGATGACCGTGTGGCTCGCCTATACTTATGGGGGGATCAATCTTCAGCGCTGGGCTTTCTTAGGATTGCCCCAGACAATCTTCGGGTTCGTCGGAGACAAGCTCCAGAACCCCCTCGGCAGCGACATCACCTTGCCGCGGATCGCCTTTGCGGGGTTGGGCGGCACAGTCATGGCTGGACTGATGTACGCCCGGCACCGGTTTATCAACTGGCCACTTCACTACCTAGGTTTTCCCATCGCTACGTCGCTACCGATCAGCCTAGGTTGGTTCAGTATTATGATCGGGTGGCTGTTTAAGCTGTTTATCGTGCGCTATGGGGGAGTGCGTCTGTATCGGACCATACGGCCCTTCTTCGTCGGCCTGATCGCGGGACAGATTAGCTGCGGCGCGAGTTGGATGGCTATAGATTACTTGACGGGCATGGTGGGCAATTGGGTGAGCGTGGGAGTACCTTGACTTTTGCCGCTGGCCAGCAGACGACCAAGGGAACTGTGAGGATATGGGCATCCAACATGAGTTGAACGATTCGAGCTACGGTTTGCTTGTCAATACCATTCTGCGTCCATCTGCGTCTATCTGCGGATCCTCTCGGGAATGATGTAGGATGGCTATATGAGACATCGTCAAAGGAGGATGTATGAAAAGATGGATAGCTATAACGCTAGCAATAACGGCCTTGCTCCCTAACCTGTGGACGCGGGAAGCAGGAGGCGCTGAACGGCCTGTGATTACTCTTCTCGGCGAGCAGGCGCATTTGTCCATCGATCTCGCCGGCGGCGGTATCGTCGATTTTCACCTGCTGTCCAACGGCATCAATCCGCTCAAGTGGGAGGGCGAAGGAGGCGAGCTGGAGCCGCGCAATCGAGGGCACTTTCTGTGTCTGGATCGCGTGGGTCGTCCGTCGGCCGCGGAGCAGGCCAATGGCATGCCCTTCCACGGCGAGGCGGCGAGCAGGATGTGGGAACTCCTCGGCGAGCCGGAGCAACAAGGCGATGCCCTAGTGGCGGAAATGAGCACTCACCTGCCCTTGGCGGGGATGCACGTGCGGCGCATCGTGAGACTATCAGGGGCCTACTTCAGTGTTCGCGAAGAGGTGACGAATAATAATGCGCTAGGACGCATATACAACATAGTGCAGCATCCCACAATCGGGCCGCCTTTTCTCGACGAGAGCACACTGGTGGACGCCAATGCGCGCAAGGGGTTCATGCTCAGCAGCCCCATGCCGAACCCGGAGGAGCCATCCGTGTACTGGCCCCGTGCCCTCAACGCGGGGATGCCCGTCGATATGCGCCAGCTCGTGGACGACCAAGAACCGGCCGTGGTCGTTTACGTGATCGACGATGAATACGGCTGGACCACCGCCACTGCGCCGGGTCACGGCCTGCTCCTAGGCTATCTCTGGAAAACCGCCGAGTACCCTTGGTTCAGAGCGTGGCGGCACATCCGCAATGGCCGTCCCTTCGCCCGGGGCCTCGAATTCGGTACTACGGGACCGGGGACCCCCTTCGGCTTCCTCGTGGAAAAGGGAAGCATCTTCGGCCGAACCCTCTTCGACTACATCGATGCAGGCGAAACAATTAGTCGATCGTATATCACTTTCCTCGTCGAAGTGCCAAGCGACTTTGCCGGCGTTGAGCGGATTGACTACGACGGTACGCAAGTGGAGCTAAGGGAGTGGAAGGGGCAGAGACGCCTCACGCTTGAGGTTGGAGGCCTGTAGCAAATCATGGCGATCAGACCAAATTTTCTTTTTATCGCATCGAAATCGGCGATCCGGTTGTTTCTCACTTGCAGCATGGGATTGCTGGCCTGTGCGGAAGAGAGGCCGGGCAAGACAGGCCAAGAGGGGACCCGATCCATTCCGCGAGAGCGCACGCTCGTCACCCACTGCTCGGACATAAACACCTGCGGCGGACAGATCGTCGATTACAACACCTTTAATCCTTTTCTCCTCGGTTCGTCCTCCCGCACCGGTGCGCACTTCCTGTACGAGCCACTGTATTTCTACAGCGCCTATGACGAGGACGACCAGCTCATCCCGTGGGTCGCCACCGGACACGAGTACAACCACGATTTCACGCAAGTCACGGTCCATATCCGGCAGGGCGTAACGTGGAGCGACGGCACGCCGTGGACCGCCGCGGATTTGGCCTATACGGTCGCAGCCCTCAAGGAAAACGCCCCCGAACTGTTCCTATCCACCGACATGGAGACTTGGGTCGAGCGCGTGGAGGTAGAAGACGAGCTGACCGCGCGGTTCGTGCTCAAGCAGCCCAACCCGCGCTTTGTATTCAACTACCTGACAAACTGCTTCTTCAATGGGATAGTCGTTGTTCCCAAGCACATCTGGGAGGGCAAAGACCCTAAGACCTTTGAGAATTGCTGCGGCGAGGGCCAACCAGTAGTCAGCGGTCCCTATCGCCTCGGCCTTTCGGTTCCACAGCAGCGCATTCTCATCAGGAGGGATGACTGGTGGGCGGCCGAGATCGGCTTCCATGCCTTGCCCGAAGTCGAGCAACTCATCTTTCTCCCCTACATGGACGAGGCCAAGCGCGTTCAGGCTCTAATCAGCAATGACATCGACCTCTCCCTGGACCTGCGCCCCCCTAATATCAAGACGGCCCTCGATGAGAATACCAAGATCGTTTCTTGGACGGGTGAAGCGCCGCCCTACGGGTACGTCGACTGGTGGCCGGTCAACCTCGGGTTCAACAACCTAGAGGAGCCCTTCCGCGATGCGCAGATCCGCCACGCCATCAATCACGCCATCAACCGCGAGGAACTGGTGGCAGTTGGCTGGCAGGGAGCTGGAAAAGCGAATTTTCTGCCCTTCCCCGAGTTCCCGGCACTGCGACCGTACCTCGACGAGGTCGCGCCGCTGGTAGAAAAGTACCGCGTGGCCACGTACGACACGGCTCGGACTGCCGCCATAATGAGGGCCAAGGGCTGGAGGCGGGACGAGGAAGGGTTCTGGGCGCGGGACGGTGCTCGCTTCAAGATCCCCATTGACATTGGCACCGTGCACCAAGATCTGGCACCGGTACTAGTGGCACAACTCAGGCGCGCTGGGTTCCATGCGAGTCATCGCATGACAGCCGATGGCATAACGCGCATGGCGCAGGGAACCGCAAGGGCCTTTATGATGGGAAGCGTCGGTTCAATCCGCGATCCCTACTTCACGCTCAATTTTTTCCACAGCCGCTACGTCCAACCCACCGGAACCCACTCCGAGCGCTATTGGCGCTGGCGCAATGCCGAGTTCGATCAACTAGTGGACCGCATGGGACGCACGTCGCCGGACGACCCGCAACTAGTGGAACTGTTCCGCGCGGCCATGGACATCTGGCTGCGCGAGTTGCCCGCGATCCCTTTAGTCCAGTGGTACCATCGAATTCCCCACAACCAGACCTACTGGACCAACTGGCCCTCGGAAGAAAACCCTTATATCAACAGCGCCTACTGGCACAAGACGTGGCTACTGGTTCTCTTGGGGATCAAAGCTGCGAGATGACCGAAGTGTAGGTAGCCATCGCGGCAAAACCGTTGCAGGTTTGACTTATGTGGTTTGAGTCGTTGCACAATCGCAGTTTTATGACTATACCGGAGGAAACGCTATGCCCAATGATCGGCTTTCCAAAGACAGTATAGCAATTGCGGCGGCGGTTTTGCTGCTGACGATGCTGGCGGGAGGGGCGCACGGGCAAACGGGCGAGTGGCTGCAATTGCGCGGCGACCGCCACATGAGCGGCCGGGCCTCGGGGATTGGTCAAATGCGCCACGAACCGCCGCAAGAGCGCTGGCGCTACGACATTGCCGCTTGGGAGGGCTACGTGGGAGTGGAGCAACAAGCGGGTGACGCCTCGGTGTCCTTGCCTTTTGCCACTCCGGTAGATCCCGGGTACATCGGCACCCAAGGGCGGGTCTGGGGGATTGGACCGCAGATTTTCGACCTCGACGGCGTCGAGGAGGTCATGCCGGTGGACAATGTCTTCAAAGTGGCCCAGATCCTGCCTGGGGTAGAGGGCTTACAGCGCTTTGAGATGGGCAATTCTTTCAGCGACGGCGGGGCCGAGCCCAAGCAAGGTCAGCTATACGCGTACGACGGCGGTGAGCCTCGGGTGGTGTGGGAGACCGAGTTCTTTACCAATACCTGGGATCCCAACGTCCTCGTAGTTGACGTCGATGTCGATGGCCAACTCGATCTCGTCGTGGCCACTCACTACCGCATCCTCGTCTTCGACGGGGCCACCGGGGAAACCAAGATGCAGTTGCAGTACCACGGGTACCGCAACTACGGCTGGTTCGGGGCCGCCAACATCGACGACGATCCGTATCCCGAATTCGGCGTGGTGGCCGATTTCAGCATGCACGCCGAGGTCATTGACAACGATGGCACAAAACTAACGCTGCGCTGGCTGCGCGACATTCAGCCCGATCCATCGCAATCGACCAAGGTGGTGCGGCCCAAACCGCAGGCCCTAGTCGATGTGGACGGCGATGGACGCTTCGAGCTGGTGTACAGCATCTACAACGACCAGGGCGACGGCCAGTGGCACATCGTCGGCATCGATGCGCTCAGCGGCGAGACCAGCTTTGATTTTCCCCAGCACCATTTGCACGGTATGGCCGACGTAGATGGCGATGGGCGCTTGGAACTGTTCGTCTCGGCCACCAGCGGCGAGGCTCTGCCGACCTATGCGCCGCTGGCAGTCTGGTCCTTGGAGGCGGGGGCGGCAACCGTGCGCTGGAGCCACGAGCGGGGGCGTTTCAGTACGGTATTGCTGAATCAATTGCCCTTGACGGTGAGCACTGGGGCCGCCGATGGCTTGCGCACGGTTTCGACCGGCGATGTGGATGGCGATGGGCGGCGCGATTTTTTTGCGCTCGCGCCGGATGGGGCAGGCGAAGTGTTGGTCGCCTTGGGTAGCGACGGGACCGGACGCATCGGAGAGCGGTGGTCGGTGCGCGGTCCAGCCGGGATGACCTTGGAAGCGGCCGCGGTAGCGGATGACGGAGCGGCTTTGCTGTATCTAAAGGGGAGTGGGCTGCCTAATCAAGCGCTAATGCTGGAGCAGGCCTCGGGCGTGCTGCACCAGTGGAGTCGTCAGGCATTTACCCCGGCCGGCACGCCAATCGTGGCCGATCTGGAAGGGGATGGCCGGGTGGAAGTGGTCGTGCAGACCGCGACTCGGGAAGTGCTGTGTCTGCAAACTCCGGGGGTGGGCGGGGGCGAGCCTCGACTGCGGTGGCAGGTACCGGGCTACGGCCAGACCAACAACGCACCCTACCACTGGGGACTGGTCGCCGCCGACGTAGATGCCGACGGCCGCCGGGAAGTGCTAGCGGCGCGCGAGGCGGCCAGCGGCAACGCCAGCTTGGTGGCGCTCGCGACCGATGGCTCCATCCGCTGGCAGACCGAGTTCGTCGGCTTTGACGGCAGTATGCCAATATGGAATTTCAGCGGCCTGTCCTACTGGAGCGTTGGGTATTTCCGCAGCAACGAGTACCTCGATGTATTCGCCACTCTGCGGCGCGGTAAGTTGGGCAGTGAAGTGGGCTTTTTGCTCGACGGGCGCAGCGGCGAAATCGTCTGGGAATCCAAAGGTTTCATCCTCCCCGAGAACGGCAGTGGCCGCAGCCTGGGCGGGCATCCCAGCGCCGCGGGGGATGTGGACGGCGACGGCTTAGAGGAAATCGTGGTGATGTGGCCCGACCGGCTGCACATTGTCGATGGGGTCACGGGCGCGGCGCAGGTGGTGCGTCAGGCTTATGGCGACGGGCTCAATCCGCTGTTTGAGAGCGACTCCTTTGTCGGCTATGCGTTTCCGGCGGTGGTCGATCTATTCGGCGACAGCCGACCGGAAC
>JAGWBY010000011.1:32996-48015 GCA_021295675.1 Candidatus Latescibacterota bacterium
ACGATGGGGTGCGGGCCCATACGGACGTGGTCTCCGGCGATGTGGACGGCGATGGGCGCGACGAGTTTCTATTTGGCAGCGGCACCAAGTTGATCTGCGTGGAACAGGAGGAAGACACCCTGCGCCGGGCCTGGACTCTCGACGTGGAGGGTCGCAGCAGCGATATCGCCTTGGCCGATGCGGATAGGGACGGTTTTTTGGATGCGGTGGTCACGACCACAGACGGCTATGTAAAGGCGTATATGGGGGAAACCGCCGCCACCGCGGTACAGGCTGTGGAAAGCACGCCGCAAAAAACGCACCTACAGCCGCCTTATCCCAACCCATTCAACAGCCGGGTGCATATCGATTTCAGCGTGGGTCAGGCCGGCAAAGTGCGGCTAGAGGTTTTCGGCCAGACTGGACAGCGGGTGAAAACGCTGGTAGAGGCGTGGCGCAAAGTAGGGGCTTACCAGGTGCTCTGGGACGCGAATGAACTCGCCAGCGGGGTGTACCTTGTGCGCTTGCAAACGGGCGATGTTGTGCAGGAGCGCAAGGTGTCGTTGATCAAGTGAACCAAGGCGTGAAGAAGCATCAAAATCCATCCGCGATCACTTCAAACAGCCCTGCACGACCGACCGATAGCTCTCCAAACCCGGCGTCTTCAGGTCCTTCTCCTTGGCCAAGTCGTCCCACTTGCGCAACTGCACGGCACTTTCCCAATGGGGATTCTGCCGACATGAAGCCACCTTGCAACTCAAAACTCCGCTTGGACGCCCGCGACAAGGTCTGGTAGTAGGACCTGTCCACGGTGCAGATATAGCGCTTGGCCGGCACGTGCAGCCCGACCGGCTCGGTCACTGCGTCGATGAAAAAAGGCTCCAGATACTCGGCTCCCACTTTTTCGTGCAGGAAGTCCTCGGTGAGAAAATCGGCCTCTTCGCTGTGCTCATCGACGAGGAAATGACCCAGATCGTGCAGCAGGGCCGCGGCCACTTGCTCCGAATCAGCCCCGGCCTGTTGGGCTTGGTGGGCACATTGCAGGGCGTGTTCGAGTTGAGTCACGATTTCGTCGTAAAAGGACTGGCCCCGCCGCTCCATGTACGCGAATAAAGCATCGACTTTCTGGGTCGGCGTGCCTTGGGCCAATTCTCTGGCTAGGGAGGGATCTACGAGATTATTCATGGCGTTGCGGTCTTCCCTTGAAAGTGGTCGATTCTGCGAATCAAGTGTAACAGCCGATCCTTAACATTGTTACCAAAACTACCTTTATTCTTTAGTTCGCTTACGCCCAAGAAAACCAACCTCAAGCGGCGTATTACCAACTACCTGGAGGAATGTATGGCCCGGTATCTTCTGAGTCTATCCCTAATCGTCGCGTTGCTAGACGCCGCTAGCGCCCAAAACCCACCCGCCGATAGCCCCTTCGCCTTCGCCCTGATCGCGGATATGCCATACTCTCCGACCGACAGCGTCCGCTTTGGTCGGCTCGTCGAGGAAATCAATCGGGCCGAGGACTTGGAATGGGTCATCCACGTGGGCGATATCAAGGGCGGCAGCAGCCCCTGTAGCGATGGCCTGCTACAGAGCCGCTTCGAGTGGTTCCAGCAATTTGAACGCCCTTTTATTTTAGCGCCGGGCGACAACGATTGGACCGACTGCCACCGGAGCGGATACCAGCCGCTGGATCGGCTGGCGCACGTGCGGGCACTCTTTTTTCCGCGCCCTGGTTGGACCTTGGGCCAGCAACCCATGCGCGTCGACACCCAAGGGGGCAACTTCCCCGAGCACGTGCGCTGGACCCACGGGCGGACGAGCTTTGCGGTGCTGCACATCGTCGGCAGTCACAATGCCACCGCCAAGTTTAAAGATCGCACTCGGGCCAACGACGAAGAAGTCAAAAGCCGCACCGCCGCCGCCATTGCCTGGATGCGCGAAACATTCGCCCAAGCTGCGGAACAAGACCATCGCGCCGTTTTTCTCATCATCCACGCCAACCCGCGCTTTGAGAAGCGCGAAGACGAGCCGGACGGGCCGTATGCGGCTTTTCTGCAGGCCCTAGAGCAAGAAGTCGTCCGCTTTGGCCGGCCGGTGGCCCTAGCCCACGGCGACTCCCACTATTTCCGCGTGGACAAGCCGCTGCGCCAAGCGGCCACGGGGCGGCGTTTAACGCGCTTCACACGTATCGAGCCTTTCGGCACGCCCGACATCCACTATCTACGGGTAATCGTCGATCCGGCTGATAGCCATATTTTCCGGGTTCATGCCGAAATCGTCGAGGCGAATCTCGACTGAGTCTAGATCAGCGGTAAAGCCGTCCCTGTACACGATCATTGAGGCCGTGTTTTCTGCCTGCCTTTGCGCTAAGATCGATATGCTTCTCGACGATGAGCGAGGCGAAAGACAGTAACACGCTGATTGGCGTCGTCACTTTCGTAAAGAATGCGATAGTCACTCACTCTAATTCGCCATGAATTTGGGCGGCCAACTAGCTTTTCTACGCCTAAAGGACGTGGTTCTGACTCTAAGTGAAGGAGGTGCTGGTTTATGCGTTGACTAATAGGATCTTGCAAGCGTCTGCGTTCTCGTTCTGCCGCTGAACGCAGATAAACAGCATAGGCCATTGTTAAAGAGCTTCTCCGGTCTCACGAAGAAGATCTCGCAAAGGTCGGGCTTCGCCATTTTCCTCATTAGCTTCTTCCATTAACAGGGCATCAACCGCATCCTGCAGATGCAGAGGGAGCTTCTCCCAATCGGTTTCCCGAGCGATCTTTTGCAGTAAGGTCTTGAAGTCGTCATATCCAAGTATCACTTCAATGATCTCACCTGAGTCATCATATACCCATTTGGGAAAACGAGATTTTTCGATCGTGCTCGCCATAGTATCCTCAATCTGGAGAGAGAAGCGATCCTCCGAAGCAAACGTACGCTTCTATTTTGAAAATATCATACGAACTCTGTCAAGATCTTACGCGATATCGATAATTTCCGAGGGCGTAGCGTAGCCCCCGGGGATGTGAGCAGCGAGCCACTTCGGCGCATCGCGGCGCGGCAGCGACAGAGTCGGCTCGCCCTTGCAACTCAAGCGGTACAGCAGCCGGGCATCGTCGAGCGAGTTGATATTCGACTTGAGTGGCGGCGAATTGTGCAGAGTCATGTAGTTGTCCCACAGCGTCACATCGCCCGGTTCGTGCGGGTGATCATAGCGGAACTGCGGCTGCAGCACGTGCGCTTCAAGCCGGTCGAGAAACGCGCGCGATGCTTCCGCCGACATCCCCTCCACCTCGATCGCCGGCCGCACCCGTGGCCGCGACGCCCAGATTGGACTGTGCAGGGACTTGATGCCAGAACGCGGGTTGGTGCGCACCAGCGGAGCCAGCCAGCCTCCGTCGTCCTCGTTCAAACGCCGCCGCAACTGAACTTGCTCCAGAGCCACCTGCTTCGTCGGCGGCAGCGCAGCGAAAGCCGCTGCCGTGTCGGCAAAGGCCGTTTCGCCGTTCAGCGGCAGACACTTGCGCAGCCGCATGAGTTCGCGGTCCGAGCCTTCGTAGTACGGATGAGCCTTGCCGTTGTCGGGTGCCTGCACCCAATTTCCGCCTAGGGCATCGCGCGCCACCGGCGACTTGTGGGCGAGAAACATCGAGACGTAGATCGGCAAACGCTCGTACTCAATATCCGTGTGCCACGAGCCGCCCCCGGTCATCCCAACGGGAGCCGCACTGCGTTCCCCCCGAAAGTTGGACACTACCAGCACCGCAGGCGACTCGTGCGGCAGGCATTGCAGTTGGCCGGGGAAGGAGGCGTTGACCGCAGCGGCCGTGCGCCGCTCAAAGGGAATTAGCTCAAAGGGGCCGTCGCTGTCGCCATCTTGCTGGGCCGGTTTACCCCCGCGCATGAAGTTGTTGGGGTGTGGCACTGGCGCGCCCCAGTGGTTGGCGAAGCGCTCGAAGTGGGCTAGGGAAAAGGCTTCCAAGTCCTGCCCAGCAATGCTGACGATGCGAAACCGGCTCAGGGCGTCCAGCAGAAAGGCGACCTGCTCGGGATTGAGCGGGCGACACAGATCGATACCAGTGAAGCGCCGCCCGGCACCGCTGGCAGCCAGCGGCCCCTCGCTGCGGGCGTCCGCGCCGAATAACTCGCGTAGCCTTTTATCAAACGGTTCTGTCTTTTGGCCCATGATGCTTTATCGCGCCCCCCCGCGGTTCCCCCGACGCCTCCACGGAGGAGCGGCGCTGGAGTCTGCGTCCGTCTCCCCGGAGGCAGCCTCATGGTACTCCCTGAGCAACTCTTCGAGGGCCTCAGAGGTATCCATGAAATTGGCCCACCTATAAGGCGGGACGTCAAAACGCCGATCCCCCAACAGGGGGTCAGCACCCCGCGCCAAGAGCAACTGGGCTATCTCTAGCTGGTCGGCCATAACGGTTTTGTGCAGGGGCGTACTACCGCGGTCGAACCGGCTAAACCCACTGGCATACCCGTTGACGTCCGCGCCGCGATCCAGCAAAAACTCCGCCGCTTCCAGCGCGCCGCAATAGGCCGCATAATTGAGCGCTTCCACCACAATCTGCTCGGCGGTGAGCACAGTGTCGGGATCCGGGTGATACAGGTGGCCGATCTCCTCTTTTAGCTGACCTTCAGAGTCGAAGAATTGGGCCATCAGATCAACGCGGTTGACCCCGGCGGCAAAGCGCAAATCCACGGTCGCCCCCTCGGCAACCAACATGCTCGCTAGCTCTAGATCCCTCTCCCTGAGCGCGTTCCATAAAATTTGCCCCCGGTTGCGGTTCACATCCACGCCGTTGGTCACTAGGAGTTGAATCATTGCGGGCTTGCTCTCGGCCCATTCGAGCTGATCGCTTTCTATGAACATATCCAGCACGCTGATCGAGTCGTACGTGGCGGCGTTGGGGTCAGCACCTACTGAGATCAGGGCCTCGGCTAGTTCGACCGCGTTTTCGGGCAGCGGCACTCGTTGCGGCTCGCCGGCTAGGTGATGCAAGAGCGTGGCCCCGCGAAAGGACGGGTATTCGTAGTACTCGTCGAAATAGCCGCGCGCCGTCGCTAGCCCGGGGTACTCAGCGAGCAGCTTCTGTAGCGTCTCGCTGTCTCCGGCATCGATGGCCTCCACAGCCTCGTAAAAGGCTTTGTGGTCGGCGTCGCCGCGGTCGCGGCCTTGGGGCGGCAATTGCTCGCCCTCGTGCGGAATGGCCAACGCCACCAGCTCGGGCGGTCGCCCGGAACTGCCCACTGGGACGACCACGTATTGGCGGCCGCCGGCCGTATAGCTCATTGGCGCACCATAGGCATTGCTGGGCAATTCGACGCGACCAATCTCCTCGCCCGACGCCAAATCGTACGCCCGCAGGTACGCGTCGCGATCGACGAAGTAATCCTCGCCAGCGTCGGCTAGGTCGTGCGGGTCCTGCGAAGTGGCCAACAGAAGGTGCGGCGTGGCCAAGACGAAAGTGCGGTTATCCCAGCCCATATCCGGCAGGTCGAGTCCCTTGAGCGCCGGGTGATCGACCGGCCCCTTGCCCACCGCAGTCCGCCACAGGTGCTCGCCGCTGTTGAGGTCAATCGCGACGATGCTGCCGTACGGAGGCTTGACCAGTGGCAAACCCCGAGGGCCGCGGATGTGCCGGCCGGCGCGGGCAGAAAACGCCGAATAAGCATCTAGGTCACGCACCGGCCGCAGTTCCACGTTGGTAATGGACATGTGCGACGGCACGTAGAGCACGCCTGTGCGCGGATCGGCCGCACCCCCAGCCCAGTCAGCACCACCGACTTGGCCGGGAACCGACAAAACGCCCTTCTCCGTCGGCGGCGTGTACAGCGGACCGTAGTCGTATTCGGCGAGGATCGCCTTAGCTTCCTCGCGCAACTCAGGCGTGAAATCGATCAGGTCGTCCTCGCTGATCCCTTGGCGCTCAAAGGCCGCTGGCTTGGTCGGAAAGGGCTGCGTCGGCGAGGTCGGCTCGCTGGGCACCTGCGACTGCGGTACCGGCTTTTCGACAATCGGCCAGATCGGCTCGCCGGTCACGCGATCAAAGACAAAGCAAAAAGCCTGTTTAGTTAGCTGGGCGACGACTTTGCGCTTCTGCCCCTCGACGACCACGTCCAACAGCAGAGGGGCGGCCGGCGGGTCGTAATCCCACAGGCCGTGGTGGACGAGCTGATAATGCCAAATCCGTTCGCCGGTCTCGGCCTTCAAACAGACGACCGACTCGCTGAACAGATTGTCGCCGGGGCGCTCGCCGCCATAGTAATCGTGGCTGGCCGTGCTCACCGGCAGGTAGAAGTTGCCCAACTCTTCGTCGGCCGTCATCGTCGCCCACACATTGGCCGCGCCGTAGGTCTTCCACGCATCGTTCTCCCACGTCTCGTTGCCGAATTCGCCCTCCTGCGGGATCGTGTGGAATTCCCACACCTTTTTGCCGGTACGCGCGTCGAAGGCCTGCACATCACCCGGGGGCATGTATTCGGGCGGCGGCCTGAAGCGCGCATCCATAATCGCCGAGCCAACGGCGACCACGTCGCGACAGACCACAGGCGGAGCCGAGACTCCGTAGCCCCTGCGCTCCTCTTCACTCAGCGGCCGGCGCAGCAAGGCTCCCAAATCGACGCGGCCATCTTCGCCAAAATTGGGATCGGGCAGGCCGGTCTTGGCGTCGATGGAATACAGATAGGCGGTCGAAGTCGCCAGAGAAACCCGCTCAACTTCGCCATCGGTCCAATAACCCACCCCGCGCGAATTGCCCAAGAAACCAGAACCGACCTTCCAAGACTCCGGGTCAAACGCCCACAATTCCTCGCCGCTTTGGCCGTCAACAGCCGAGAGGACGTTGAATGGCGAGCCATAGTAGAGCACGCCATTGACGGCGAGCGGCGTGCCGCGATTGTTGTCGAAGCGGGGACCGCCGCGCCGCCGATCACCCCGACCTCGACCTCGACCCCGATCCCGATCACGGCTTCGGTTGGCTCTCGCCGTCTCGTAGATCTGCTGGTCGCGGGGCCGATAGCGCCAAACCACGCGCAATTGATCGAAGTTGTCGCGGTTGATCTGATCGGCGGGAGTGTAGCGGGTGCCGCCCTGATCGGACCCGTAGTACGGCCAATCGACCTCGTCGGCAAACGCCGAGAGCGAGAGCAGCAGCGACAACAAAATCGACAAGGCTCGATAAGCGCGTTTACTCATTGGATTTCTCCTCTTCTGGGTTTGTTGCCGCTTTGAGGACTTCGCGCATGGCGTCGTTATCGTAGTAGCCCGCCCAAAAAATTTGCTGCGGGACACTATTTGCTGCGGGACACTACTAGTTAGACAGCCTATCGCCGCGATTCATTCCCGCACATGTAGCGGTTGATCCGCTCGACGAAATTGCTCGGCATCCTAGCGAGTACCCGCCTTCTCTACGGCGGCCTCATGGTGCTCTTTGAGCAACTCGTCGAGGGCCTTAGAGGTATCTAAATAGTAAGTCCACCCATAAGGCGTGGTGTCATAGGCCCGATCTCCCACGAGCGAGTTCGCGCCCCGCGCCAAAAGCAACTGGGCCGCCTCTAGCTGGTTGGTCATGACGGTTTTGTGCAGGGGCGTACTGCCGTGGTCGAAAAGGTGAAACTCACCGGCAAAGCCGTCGATATCCGCACCGCGATCCAGCAAGAATTTCGCCGCTTCCAACGCACCGCTGTAGGCCGCAAAATTGAGCGCTTCTACCATAATCTGCTCGGCGGTGAGCACGGTGTCCGGATCCGGGTGATAGAGGTGGCCGGTTCCCTCTTTCAACTTGCCCTCCGAGTCGAAGAATTCCGCCATCAGGTCGACGCGGTTGACCCCAGCGGCAAAGCGCAAATCCACCGGCGCACCCGCCGCGATCAACATGCGAGCTAGCTCCAAGTCTTCCTCGATAAGCGCGTCCCATAGCACCCGACCCCGGTTGCGCCCTAAGTCCGCGCCCTCGTCGGCCAAGAGCTGAACCATCTCGGCCTTGCTCCCAGCCCAACCGAGTTGGGCACTGCTTACCACCAAGTCCAGCACAGCGACCGTGTCGTACGTGGCGGCGTTGGGATCGGCACCTGCCGAGAGCAGAGCCGCGGCTAGTGTAACCGCGTTTTCGGGCAGCGGCGCTCGTTGCGGCTCGCCAGCGAGGTGGTGCAAGAGCGTGGCACCGCGAAAGTAAGGATATTCGTAGTACTCGTCGAAATAGCCGCGCGCCGTCGCTAGCTCGGGGTCCTCAGCGAGCAGCTTCTGGAGCGTCTCGGCGTCGCCAGCATCAATCGCTTTTACAGCCTCGTAAAAGGCTTTGTGGTCGGCGTCGCCTCGGTCGCGGCCTTGGGGCGGCAGTTCCTCATCTTCGCGTGGAATGGCCAAGGCGACCAATTCGGGCGGGCGACCTGACTCACCTAGATAGTTGCCCAGCGGCACGACCACGTATTGGCGGTCACCAGCCGTATAGCTCATCGGCGCGCCATAGGCATTGCTGGGTAGCTCGACGCGACCAATTTCCTCTCCTGACGACAACTCGTACGCCCGCAGGTACGCATCGCGATCGACGAAGTAATCCTCGCCGGCCTCGGCGAGGCCGTGCGGATCCTGCGAAGTGACCAACAGAAGGTGCGGCGTGGCCAAGACAAAGGTTCGATTATCCCAGCCCATATCCGGCAAGTCGAGGCCCTTGAGCGCCGGGTGATTAACCGGCCCTTTGCCCACTGTCGTCCGCCACAGGTGTTCGCCGCTATTCAGGTCAATCGCCGTAATGCTGCCGTACGGGGGCTTGACCAAGGGCAGACCACGCGGGCCGACCACGTGCGTGTTAGCGGTGGCAGAAAACGCCGAGTGGGCCTCCGGATCATCAACCGGATGCAGTTGCACGGTGGTAATGGCCATGTGCGACGGCACGTAGAGCACGCCCGTGCGTGGATCGGCCGCGCCGCCCGCCCAGTCGGCACCTCCCCATTGGCCGGGAACTGACAAGACGCCCTTCTCCGTCGGCGGCGTGTACAGCGGGCCGTAGTCGTATTCGGCGAGAATGGCCTTGGCTTCCTCGCGCAACTCAGGCGTGAAGTCAACCAGGTCGTCTTCGCTGATGCCTTGGCGCTCGAAAGGGGCTGGCTTGGTTGGAAAGGGCTGCGTCGGCGAGGTCTTTTCGCCGGGCACTTGCGATTGCGGCACCGGCTTTTCCTCGATCGGCCAGATCGGCTCGCCGGTCACGCGGTCAAAGACAAAGCAAAATGCCTGTTTGGTAAGCTGGGCGACGATCTTGCGCGCTTGACCATCGACGACCGCGTCCAACAATAGGGGAACGGCCGGCGGATCGTAGTCCCACAAGCCGTGATGGACGAGTTGGTAGTGCCAAACCCGCTCGCCGGTCTCGGCCTTTAGACACACGATCGACTCGCTGAACAGGTTGTCGCCGGGGCGCTCGCCGCCGTAGTAGTCGTGGCTAGCCGTGCTCACCGGCAGGTAAAAGTTGCCCAACTCCTCGTCGGCCGTCATCGTCGCCCACACGTTGGCCGCGCCGTATTTTTTCCACGCATCGCTTTCCCACGTCTCGTTGCCGTATTCGCCCTCTAACGGAATCGTGTGGAATTCCCACACCTTTTTGCCGGTACGCACGTCGAAGGCCTGCACGTCGCCGGGAGGGGTGTACTCGGGCGGCGGCTGGAAGCGCCAGTCGCCCATGGCCGAGCCAACGGCGAGGCGGGGCCGTGATTCCGTAGTTCCAGCGCTGCCTTTCGTCCAGCGGCCGGCGCAGCGAGGCCCCCAAATCTACGCGCCCGTCCTCGCCAAAACTCGGGTCGGGCCGGCCGGTCTTGGCATCTATGGAATACAAATGGGAAGTCGAAGTCGCCATAAACACCCGCTCGACCTCGCCATCGGTCCAATAGCTAACTCCGCGCACGTTGCCCAAGAAGCGGAAGTTCATCTGCCAAGCCTCTGGGTCGAAAGTCCACAGTTCTTCACCGCTTTGGCCGTCTAGAGCCACGAGAATGTTGAAGGGCGAGGCATAGTAGAGCACGCCGTTGACGGCCAGTGGCGTGCCTCGGTTGTTGTCGAAGTAGAGATTGCGCCCCGTCGGGTTGGGGTCAGCCGTCTCGTAGATCTGCTGATCGGAGGGGCGGTAGCGCCAGATCACGCGCAACTGATCAAAATTGTCGCGGTTGATTTGGTCGGCGGGGGTGTAACGGGTGCCGCCCTGATCGGCCCCGTAGTACGGCCAATCGACATCGTCGGCAAACGCCGCCGTCGCGAGCAAAAGCGACAATGCGATCACTAAGGGCCGACAGGCGCGTTTACTCATTGGAATTCTCCTCTTCCGTGTTTGATGCCGCTTTGAGAACTTCGCGCATGGCGTCGTTGTCGTAGTAGCCCGCCCAGTCGTAGGGCGTCTCGTCCCAGCGCGCGTCTCCAATTGTCGTGTCTGCGCCCTTTTCCAGCAAATAGCGAATCAGCTCGACGTCTTCGGTATCCACGGCCTTGTGCAAGGCCGTGCTGCCCCAGTCCCACTCCCAGAAAAAGCCGACTAAAGCGTCGATATTCGCACCGCGCTCTAACAGGAAGTCAATGGCCTCCCGACCGCCGCTGTACACTGCGTAGTGCAGTGCCTCATCCACGACCTGCTGGCCGCTGAGGACGGTGTCGGGGTTGGTGCGATAGAGGCGATTGGCCTCGGGCGTGGGCGCGCCGTCTTTGAAAAAGCCAGCCATCAGGTCCGTGCGATTAAGTCCAGCGGCAAAGCGCAAATCGACCTCGGCTCCGGCGCTGAGGATTACCTCGGCCAGCTTTCTTTCACGGCTGATTAGCAGGTCGTGCAGCAGCTTGCCGTTGTTGCGGTTTGGGTCGGCCCCCTTCTCGTATAGTAAAGTGAGCAGATTTCCCTTGGTCCCAGCCCACTCGAGTTGAACAGCGGTGGCCGCAAGCTCCGCCGTAGTCGCCGAATCGAGCGTCGCTGCATTGGGGTCGGCACCCGCGTCGAGCAGGATCTCGGCTAAGCTCACGGCATTATCGGGCAAGGCCGCGCGCAGCGGTGCGCCGGCTGTCAGGTGCAAGAGCGTGGCACCGCGCAAGTTGGGGAACTCGTACCACTCGTCCAAAAAGCCGCGTGCGCTGGCCAGCTCTGCGTGCTTTTTGAGGAGCCTGCTCAACTGCTCGCTATCGCCCGCGTCGAGTGCCGCTGCGGCCTCGTAGAACGCCCTGTGATTGGCGTCTTTGCGGCGCTTGCCCTGCTCGGGGATGGCCTCGCCCGGGCGCGGAATGGCCAAGGCCACTAGCTCGCTTGGCCGGTAGGAGTCGCCCAGCGACAAGACCACGTATTGGCGACCGGCCACCTGATAAACAGCCGGGCTAGCATACGCATTGCCCGGCAATTCGACTTGGCCTACCAATTCGCCCGTCGCCGGGTCAAAGGCCCGCAAATACGCCTCGCGATCAACGAAGTATCCTTGACCGGCCGCCGGGCCGAAATGGCCATCGCGAGGATCTTCGGTCGCAGTCAGCAGAAGCGTTGAGGTCAGCAACGGAAAGGTCCGCGAGGGCCAACCCAGATCCTCTTTAATTTCGAGATCGCGCAGCAGGGGATGGTCAATCGGGCCGCGACCCATCGGCCGCATCCACAGGTGCTGGCCCGTGTTGAGATCAATGGCGGTGAGGCGACCGTAGGGCGGCTTGAGCAGCGGCAGGTTCTTCGCCGCGGTGAAGTTGTGGTTGAAGACGCCAACATAGGCCGAAGAAGCCTCGTCATCGTCGGTCGGGCGCAGCGTTACTAGATAGGGCATGGTCTTGGAAGGCAGATAGAGGACGCCCGTCGCCGGATTCACGGCACCGCCCGACCAATCTGAGCCACCTAGAAGACCCGGCACGAAAACCGTTCCCTTTTCCGCCGGCGGCGCATACAAGGAGCCGTACCTATGCCCTTCAATCGCCTCCATCGCCATTTGCCGCAGCTCGGGCGTGAAGTCGATCAGGTCTTCTACACTTAAGCCTTGGCGATCGTAGGGCCGAGGCCAAACGGGGATCGGCTGGGTTTCAGAGACCTCTTCGCCGACAATGGTCGAGGCGGGCACCGGCATTTCGATGATCGGCCATACGGGCGCGCCCGTGACCCGGTCGAAGACAAAGCAGAAAGCCTGTTTGGTTAGCTGGACTACGGCTTTGATCGGCTTGCCGTCAACCTCGATATCGACGAGAATCGGCGCGGCGGGCGGATCGTAGTCCCAAACTCCGTGATGGGCAATCTGGAAGTGCCAGACCCGAGCACCAGTCCGGGCGTCGAGGCAGACAATGCTGTCGCCGAAGAGGTTGTCGCCGGGGCGCTCACCGCCGTAAAAGTCATTGCTCGGCGTGCTAACCGGCAGATAGACATATCCCAACGCGGGGTCGAGGCTCATCATCGACCATACATTGGCACTCCCAAAGTCCCTCCACGAACCTTCACCCCAAGTCTCATTGCCGAAATCGCCCTCTTGCGGAATCGTCTCAAAGATCCACTTTTGCTCGCCTGTGCGCACATCAAAGGCGCGCACATCGCCCGGCGGCATGGGCCGGGGCACGGGCCGCCCGCGAATGTCGGGGACGGACGAGCCGACGATGGCTAGGCTGCCATAGATCATCGGTGGCGAGACCGAAACATACTCGCCGCGCTGCACCGCCCGACGCATGCCTTGGGTCAGATCGACGCGCCCGCTATCGCCGAAGGCCGAGTCGGGTTGACCGCTATCGGCGTCGAGCGAGTAGAAATAGCCGTCGGTCGTGCCGAAGAGCACGCGCTTGGCCCCGTTCTCTTCCCAATAGGCCACGCCCCGGTGGGTGCTGGGGAACCACTCTTGGTCGCGCCAAGATTCGGGATCGAATTTCCACAACTCCTCACCAGTGGCCGCATCGAGTGCTGCTACGATGCCGAAGGGCGAGCTGACGTAGAGTACGCCGTTGATGACTATCGGCGTACTGCGATAGTAGTTTCTATCGACGTCGTGCTCTGCGAGGATTTCCGCTTCGGGGGGCCGCCAGCGCCAGATGATGCGCAGGTCGGCGAAGTTGTCGCGGTGGATTTGAGCGAGCGGCGAGTACTTGGTGCTGCCCGCATCGCCGCCGTAATAGCGCCAGTCCGTTGGCTGGGCTGGACTGGC
Source organism: Candidatus Latescibacterota bacterium (assembly GCA_021295675.1). The sequence continues at coordinate 46,095 of JAGWBY010000011.1, forward strand.
CGAATAGATCAGTAGAAGAAAAAGTAAACGAACGACGCAATCGGTCTGTCTCACGCTCTCCTCTCTTCGTATAAGGTTTCAAGCGAAGGAAGAGTCGGCGTTAAACAGTGTCAACGAGGCCATTCGTCTCAGTGCTTTTGTCCCCAACTTCCCATTCCTGTATCCTTTCCGCTACACTCCAGCGCCTCATATCCCTCTCCTCCCCTCTGAGCCGCCGCCGTGGCACGATTCTTGCCCGTTGCGGGTACCATCCCACCCGCAACCCAAGGCATGGCTCATGGCTGAATTCGATACTATCGCCAAGCATCTCATCCACACCTACCCCCACGACTTCGCCCGCTTCGCCCTCCACCAAGACGACGTCGAGGTACTCGACGTGATCGACACCACCGCACCGACAGCCTCATCCGCGTACAAGTCGACGGCGAGGAGGCGTTGGTTCATCACGAGTTTCAAACTACGGATAGCAGCCCGGCCATGCCGCAGCGCATGGTCGGTTATATCGGGCGTACCATCGAGCAGCACGGCGTACCTACCTACTCCACCGTCATCTATCTGCGTCCCGACGCTGGCCGGAGTGATCCAGGGTACTACCTCCAAGAGCGGCACGGCTACCGTGTACTGGTGCAATACCAAGTGATTCGGCTGATTGAACTGCAAGGGCAACCTATCCTCGACTACGGCCTTACGGGCTTGCTGCCGTTTGCGCCGTTGATGCAGCGGCCAGTGGAGGTGGATGCCGAGGCGTGGTTGCGCCAGTGTGTCCACCGGGCGCAAGCCGTGCCCATGGACGAGACCGTCAAGGAGACTTACTTGGCCGATCTTGCTATTTTGAGCGGTTTGGTGTATACATCAGAAACAATAATGACCATCATCTCGGAGGCGACCATGTACGAATCGTCGGTAGTGCAGTATTTCACGGAAAAGGCCCTTGAGCAAGGCATTGAGCAAGGCATTGAGCGAGGGGGCCGAGAACGCGCCATTGAAGATCTGCTCGACGTGCTGGAGATTCGCTTTGGGCTGGCCGCGTCGGATCCGTTGGCCGCTCGCCTTGGGGCCATTGACGATGTGCAGCGCCTCAAGCAGTTGTTTCGGGCGGCCATACAAGTGCCCAGCCTCGACGCCTTTAGGCCCCTGTTAGATGCCGCCGAGTAGCACGATTGTCTTCGGCGACGCGGACGCCGCGACGCTGCTGGGGGACGGCTCTCGGATCGGTGGGAGCAGATCAACCAAGACTTGTGACTGGCTACAACGCCTCGGCAAATTCAGCGGTACTGATCCAAATTCCCCTTGTACTCCAAACCCAACACTTCCCGGCCCCGCGCCGTATTGCAGGTAGCGTCGGCTTCGGGCGTGCCGACCACATGCAATACGTCAAACTTCACCTCGTCCTTTTCTAAGGCCAGTCGGCAAGCTTCGGCCAAATCGTGGCGGCAGACAAAGCCGTTGCGGATGTTCAATGGTTCCCGATATTTGCCGATTCCCAAGCGCGAATCCACGATGTAGTCGGGCCGCAAGACCACGATCGGCAATCCAAAGGCTTCGTGAACCTGGCGGCACATTTCCTCCTGTAGTCGCTTGCACACCGCATATAAACTGCCGTCGGGCCGCCGCACTTCCGAGGAGAAGAAAATTCCCTCGGGATGCACGGTCTGACACGAGCCGATGTGTACTACTTTGCGGATGCCCTGCTCTTGGGCCGCTTGCAGGACATTCCATAGGCCCTTGAGGTTGATGAGGAAGGGCTTGTCGTCGTTGGGATCGCCGACGAAGTAAACCGCGGTGTGAATGACGCAATCCACGCCGCTGATGGCTTGCTCCACCGCGTGGGAATCGGCTATGTCGCCGTGGACCACTTCGCCGCCGTTCCAATCGCCGTCTGTGTCGCGATACGCCTCCCAAGCTTGGGGGCCGTAGTCAA
>JAGWBY010000119.1:0-806 GCA_021295675.1 Candidatus Latescibacterota bacterium
GCTGTTGGGTTTCTTGCGGCCCTACTGGCCTTGGGCGGCCTCGACGTTGTTGCTCATCCTCGCGGCCTCGCTGGCCCGTCAGGCCGGTCCCGTGCTGACCAAGATAGCCGTTGACGAGCACATCGTACCCGGCGACTTGGACGGCTTAGGCTCCCTCGTCCTGCTCTTCGCCGCGCTGTTGGTAGCTCAATTCGCCATTGGCTACGCCCAGAGCTGGATCACCAGCATGGTCGGCCAGTGGACCATGCGCGATGTGCGCTTGAACATTTTCACCTGCCTCCAGCGCCTGCCGCTCAAATTCTTCGACCGCACCCCCATCGGCCGGCTGATGGCGCGCAATACCAGCGATGTGGATGCGCTCAACGAATTCTTCACCTACGGTGCCGTCTCCTTAGTAACCGAAGCCGTCACCATCGCCTCCATCCTGTTTTACATCTTCTTCTACCTCGATGTTGAGCTGGGTCTGATCACCTGCGCCTTTTTGCCGGTGGCCTTTGCCGCCACCCTGTGGCTGCAAAACCGCACCTTCCAAGCCTTTCGCCAAGCCCGCACTCGCTTTGCCCGCTTTAGCGCCGATTTGCAGGAAACCTTGTCGGGTATAGAGGTAGTAAAACTGTTCAACTGCGAGCCGCGCAGTGCTCGCCGCTTTAATGAGGGCACCGACGAATACCTCGACGCCCGCTTGGTGCGCACCCTGTACCACTCGGCTTACTTCCCCTTTATGGAATTGTGCGGTGCCGCGCTGATGGCGCTGGTGCTGTGGTACGGCGTCGGCCAAGTGCTGCGCGAGGAAATCGCTTGGGGCG
>JAGWBY010000119.1:845-8688 GCA_021295675.1 Candidatus Latescibacterota bacterium
CGCCACCGTGCAGGTGGCTATGGCTTCCTCCGAGCGCATCTTTGAACTAATGGACGCCGAGCCAGAGCCGGTCGGCGGTCCTGTGCACCATGAGCGCGTCGCGGGGGCCATTGAATTCCGCCACGTGTGGTTTGCTTACGAAGATGAGGAGTGGGTCCTGCGGGACGTTTCCTTCTGCGCCGAGCCGGGCCAGAGTCTGGCGCTAGTCGGGGCCACTGGCTCGGGCAAGACTACCATCATCAGCTTGCTGTGTCGCTTTTACGAGATTCAACGCGGGCAGATTCTAGTCGACGGCATCGACATCCGCGAGTGGAATGTGGAAGCGCTGCGGCAACGCTTCGGCTTGGTGCAGCAGGACGTCTTTCTCTTTGCCGGCGACATTGCCAGCAATATCCGTTTCGGTGCTCCCGAGCTGTCGAACACAGCCGTTGCCCAAACGGCCCGCTATGTCAATGCCGACCGTTTTATCGCCCGCCTGCCCAACACCTACCAGCACGAGGTGCAGGAGCGCGGCGCATCCCTGTCTGCCGGCCAGCGCCAGCTTTTGTCCCTTGCCCGCGCCCTAGCCGCAGACCCTGACATTCTGGTGCTGGACGAAGCCACCGCCCACATCGACACCGAGACCGAAGGCTGGATCCAAGAGGCCGTGGAAAAACTGATGCGCGACCGCACTTCCATCGTCATTGCCCATCGCCTCTCCACCATTCGCAGTGCCGACAAAATCCTCGTACTGCACCGAGGCCAGTTGCGCGAAGAAGGCCGCCACGAAGAACTTTTGGCTCAAGACGGCATCTACGCCCGCCTGCATCAATTGCAATACAACGAAGCGCTCGCCTAGCGAGCACAACTCCCTGCTCAAACTCGTCCTGTTGACTGTTATAATCGATCATATCCTAGCCATTACTACTCTCCAAGAATTGACATACTATAATCAATCTATACTTTATATAGTATGTGGAGCATTTTCGAACACCGAAGGGTGGATAAGCAGCTACAATCCATGCCCCAAGAAATCCTCAAGCGTTACGAAAAGTGGAAGGATATCGTTATGATCTCTGGTCCCGGAGGCTTGCGGCTCATCAAAGGGTTTCACGACGAAGCACTGCGGGGCCAATGGAAAGGCTACAGGTCATCCCGGCTCGGCCTTCACTATCGCGTCATATACAAAATCGAAGCCAGCGACATTCTCGTGCAGGTTATCAGTCTAACAGCACATGATTACCGGAGACCGTAAAATGAAAAATTACCGTCGCGCCAAGAAGCAGATCGAAGTATCTGTAGGTGAGTCCGTTCGCATTATCCGCGAGCTGCAGGAGCTTAGCCAGAATGAACTCGCGCAGCGCACGGGCATTCCCCAATCTACTATTTCAGCCATCGAAAATAACCGCATACAGCTTGGGGTTGACCGCGCCAAAGTGCTAGCGCAAGCCTTGCAGTGCCATCCGGCTGTTTTGGTCTTCCCCGGCTGGGAGATCAAGCAGAACACAGCCGCTTGAGCGAAAGTCAGTTCCCACGGATTTTCAACGCAGCCCGGCACATGACATGCTGCAAACGTAAAACCTACCTTCCAACGAAGAAAACCTATGGCTACCTACTATCCCTACATCACCGACGACCAAGCCGCGCTGATCCGCAACGCGCCGTTGTTCTTCGTCGCCTCCGCCGATCCCGCGCTCGCGCCCGGTCCTGAAGGCATTGGCCCAATCAATCTCTCGCCCAAGGGCGGCGTGCCGCTGCACGTGATTGACTCCAACCGCGTGGCCTTTCTCGACTACTTGGGCAGCGGCAACGAAACAGCGCGTCATGCGGTGGCCGGCGGTCCGATCACCGTCATGGTCTGTTCTTTTGAAGGGGAGGACGCCGGCATCATCCGCCTCTACGGCAAAGCCACGGTCACCCCGCTCGAAGAATCACCCCACGCCGCCTTGCTGCTGCAAACGGAGTCCGAACACCTGCGCACCAAACGCCAAGTAATCGAAGTGGAAGTCGAACTGACCGGCACTAGTTGCGGCTACGGCGTCCCGGTAATGGAATTAGTGCGCGAGCGCCGCGTCGAAGATCGAGGCCGCCGCTACAAGGGCCGCAAAAAATAAACTGACGCGGCTGGAAAAGTCCTAGGTGAGGGCTGCATTACAACCGATCATATACTTCCGGCTCTATATCCGGCACATTTGCCAAAACAGCTTCAAACTTCTGACGACTACCTCGCTTAGCACGCTCTTCTAGATACTCAACCGTCATCAGCGCCGACACTTTCTCCGTCACTGCCAAGGTGATAAACTGATTCATTGAAACCCCTTCCCCCTCCGCCATCTGCTTGATTCGCTCATGCAGCGAATCGGGCAATCGAACGCTCAGCGTACTCATGATAAGGCTCCTATTCTTTTCAGAAATACGTCAGGAAAAGTCCTAGGAGGAGAACATTTCGGCAAGGGACAATCCGTGATTTCTTGCCAAAATCGCTAGCGTATCAATCTTTGTCCGTTCCCCCTTTTCGATCCTTCGCACATGGCGTTCAGAAAGCCCTTGTATATCGGCTTGCTTGAGCCCGTACTGCTTGCGCAATGCAGCAACGGCCTCTCCGAATCGGAGGTCGTACATCAGTTTTTCCCGATCCTTTTTCTCACGCCATGTTTCGTCTTTTAGGTAGCGAATAGAATCTAGGTCAATGTGTACATCAACCTCAGGCCAGTGTATATAACTGCCTTCACTGGAGATAGTAAATGAAGAACGCTGTTGGGATGGAATCCACCCACTCTGAATAGGGTGTTATCACACGCCACGATAAAGAGTTCCTCATCTACGACCTGTGCATCGGCAATGAGTTGATCGGGACATCCAAGACTCCAAGCCGTTAGCACGCGCTTTGGCACATCCTCAGTCGAATGCACGAGAATATGTCGGCTGCTTTTGAGTTTTGCCTCGTAAAGCATCTGCGGCAAAAACTGAGCGTTGTCATCTTCGCGGACGAAAAGGGTTCGAAGATGGTTTCGATGATTGGCAGCACGGACAAACTCACTTACCGTAGGAAGGTCGGCAACAGAAGTTAATACGAAAATATTCCGAGCTTTCACCTTGTTCACATCTGGTTCTCTAAAAACGGAGAAAGAGGGCGGAATAATGTTATAGCTAAATAAGTCTTGAGCCCAGACAGTCATTTCAGCAGCCTTCGCCATTTTTAGCTCCCTATATCCACTTTGGCTTCCCACTCGGCATAAAGTGCGTCTCTATGCTGAAGCACTAGACGTAACAGTTCCCGCCGCTCTCTGCTCGAAGGGCCTGATTTCGAAGGGGGAAACTTCACATTAAAAACTAGATTCTTGCGTTTACACGCACCAAAAAAGACGCGTATCTCCCATTTGTCCGGTTTGCGAGCGTGAAAATGAGGAGGTTCGTGATCTGAGGAATTGAACCATAATTCTAGGCCTGCCAATTGAAAGCATTCCAACTTTCCCAAAAGATGGCCCCTCGCTTTCCATCACTAAAGAACATATCCAGAACCGGACAATTAAGCAATTATATACAAATTAAAAAATGTCCGTCGTCTGGCTACTATAACTTCGCCTGATGGTAGCTGATTAGCTGGTGTCAACTCCATTATAGTCACTGATTTTCAGTTCCACTGTTCAGTCCAGGACCATGCCGCCGCTGACGTTTATCGTCTGGCCGGTGACATTGCGCGCCTCGTCGGAAGCGAGGAAGGCGACCATGTTGCCGATGTCCTCGGGCGTCTGCTCGCGCTGCATCGGCGTCGAGTTGGCGATGAACAGGTCGAACACCTCGCGGGCGCTTTTGCCAGCATAGGTGGGATCTACCTCGGCGATCTTCGGCGCCAGCGTGTGCCAGAAGTTGGTCCACACAAACCCGGGGCATACGGCGTTTACGGTGATGTTGTGCGGTCCTAGGTCCTTGGCGGTCAGCCGCGTCAGGCTGAGCATCGCGTTCTTAGCAGCCGCGTAGGTCGGCAGGAAGGTCGGGTCGCGTTTGGCGGCCGCGGAAGAGATGTTGACGATCTTGCCGTAGCGGCGCTCGATCATGTGCGGGGCGAGCGCCTTGCAGAGGAAGAAGGGGCCCTTGACGTGTATGTCGTAGTTGCTGTCCCACTCCTCTCCGGTGAAGTTGGTAAACGGAGCGCCGACGATGGTGCCGAAGTGGCCGGCGTTGTTGACGAGGATATCGATGGCACTGAAGCGCTCGATCGCCTGCGCGACGAGGTCCTCGCAGGCGGATTCATCCGTTATATCGGCGGCGATGGCAACCGCGGTCGCCCCTGCGCGCGCGAGCTGGTCGGCGGTGGCCTGCGCCCTGTTGCCGTCGATGTCGGTCGCCACGATGGCGGCCCCTTCGCGCGTCAGGCATTTCGCTATGCCGAGGCCCATGCCGCCCCCGGCACCGGTGACGATGGCGGTCCTGTCTTTGAGTCGCATGCTGATCTCCTTTGGGTTTTTGGAATGTATAGAAAAAATAAAGGGCCTTTTAGGGGTTATTCATCCACGCCATAGCACAGAACATCTAGCTCTTTCTGGAAGTCGTGACCGATTGTTCCGATTCTGCAAGGACGAACGCGCAATAATTGAGGAACGCGACGGCCCTGAGGCTATTATCCTCGGTCCCGTAATCGGTTGCTTCGCCGTGCATAACTAGATGTCGGTTCAAACCGCTGAAATCGTCGGGCCTGTCCTTCTTAGAAAGAGCGAGCGGCCAGTCAGGGGTGCTGAGGGCGAACACGAATTCACGGGAATTTGCATCCTTGACTTGGACGGCGAGCGCATTGATAGCATTCTCAAGGTCACCGCTGAACAAGTTGAGATCGATCCGGTCGTGCCAAATGCCGTCGGCTTGAGTCAGCAAGACAGGAACAGAGAGATTGTACTTGGACTCTCGATGCGCGTCGAACGCCTCTTGCAAAATCGCTGCGCGTTTAGGGTACTCGACAACCAGCTTCGCTTCGATGCTGTATAGGCGCTCTCGGAACACCTCCTTTATGATCTCCTCGATCGCGTCAGGCTCGCTGTCGCTGTACGACGACAGTAGCGCCAGTTGTATCGGAGCCATCCGGGGGTCGGGGTACCAGCCACGCTCAACCAAGACGCTCACTAGACGGCGGTCGACCTGAATGAAGCGTCCAAGTTCATGGACCTTGAGTTCATCCAGTGACACGACAACGCTCGCGAGGACTCCCATCACAGTCTCGCCGTGCTCATCGAACCAAGTCTCATACGTGCGCCAAGCAGCTGCCAACTTTTCCAAACCGGAGACCCACTCAGGGGGCAAGGAGCGTCGAGCAAGGCCATCAGCGAGCGTTGGCATCGTATTCTTTCCTATCGAGTAGAGGCGGTATGCACTCAGCGGAATTCCCGCCTGAAACACCCGGTCCCGCTGGTCTGCGTTAGGCATCCGATTTCGATTATTCGATTATAGGTGTACGCGCAACCAATTCAGCAGAGCCAGAACACGCTATTCTCTTGATACACCCGGCCTCCCTTCGGGAGCGTCGACACCGGGTATGGCAGAGACAGCGAGATGAAGGGCTTGTTGTTATACCGTACAGAAAAAATAAAGAGCCTTTTTTGGATTATCTGTCAAGGCGCTCAGCCCAGCCTGAGGTTAGGCCAACTCCCTGACGGTCGCTACAGGACTCCCATGTACGGTCTGGTTGCGGCGGGCACGGTTCCGGCCCGTATTAGAGTCCGCCCGGAACACGAAGGGGCACTTCCTCAAAGTCCCAATCCCTCCCCGGTCACCCGATCCGTCCAGTGGTACAGCGTCTGCCCGTCGATTACCAGGGCATGGGAGCGGTCCAGGTCGATATTGTCAAAGCAGTCATGGGCATAGTCTCGGATTAGCACAGTGCGGCCCTCGGCAGTGATGTATGCCTCGTCGATGGGCGCGTCCTCTTCGGTGACCAAGCCTTCTAGTTGCAGCACCCGCAGACAAGTGAAGACGTTATCGCCGATGCGCACCTCGTACATCCCGGCACCGCTAGCGTCAAGATTGTCGGCGCTGTGGTCCTGTTTCCACGAGCCGTCCGGCTGGCGCACATATCGTCCAGTGTCCTCAATGCGGCGCTTCATACACCCGAAGGCCCCGGTGAAGCCCTGGCTTAGATACGTGTTGATCGAGATCCCCTCCTCCTGCTGCTCAATGACCGCCAGATACTGGATCTCCTCCCCATTCTCTCGGGCGCACATGGACCAGCCGGCATCGCGCCAGCCTTCAACGTCCCCATCCCATTCCTCGACCTCGACTTCCACGCCTTCCAAGCCGTGAACCTCGGCCGGGCGCGCCACCCGCATGCGGGTGGCGCAGTCCAAGCGCCAGTCGGGCGCTTTGTACGTGCCTTGGATTGCTTCCTCGCCCAGGCGCGGCACCACCAGCCACCAGCGCAACTCGGGGCATTCGACCGCAAAGGGCACCCCGTCCAGTTCGCGGACAGCGATTTCGGGCCGCTGCTGGGGGAAGGACTGTCCGCCCTTTTGGTCTTTAGGTAATTGGATCCGCATTTCAGGTCTCCTTCCGCGGGCGGTGATTTCCATGCTCTGGCGCATGTGCAGGCGCGCCTGGAACAAATGTCGTTTGACCGTGCCTTGGGGCCATTGGCCGCGGGCGGCTATTTCGGCGATGCTCAAGCCCTCCAAGTAGTGCAAGCGGGCGACCTGCTGCTGGGGCTGCGGCACCTGCTCCAACGCCCGGGCCGCTTCATCCCGCTGCAGCTGCCGTCGATGCTGCCGCAGGAAGTCGCTATCGACAGCCCGCGCTAGCGCCGCGCCCTCGGTAGGCTTTTCGCGCCGCTGTGCCGCCTTGAAGAAATCGCGACATTGGTTGCGACCGATCTGCATCAGCCAAGGGCCAATCTTGTCTGGTTCTTTAAGAGCGCCGATCCGCGTCCAAGCCTGCACCAGCGCCTCCTGCAATACATCTTCGGCGTGCTGCGGGTGGCCGATCCGGTAGCGGATCAGCGCGGCCAAGGCGTATTCGTACGGGCGCAGGAGCGGGGCAAAGGCCGTGCCATCGCCCAGCTAGCACCGGCGCACTAGGTCGGCTTCGCTGTCCATACAATCCGGCGCTGGGGACTCGTCTTTAGGTGATGGGGAAGCGCCCAACTCCTTTTTTCAGTGGCGCTGATATTCTATCCACGGCTGCACCTCCTTCACCTTACAAGAAGAAACCGACGGGCAAAAGGTTCGCATTTGGGCAAAAAAAAGCGGGACACCCGAGCCCCCCGCCTTCTCTTCTTCCTAGGGGTGTCGCAGCCCCGCAATTTCCAAGCCTCAGGGCACCACTTCGTTGAGCGCCCTATGCCTCTTCCGGCTCGGCTTCTTTCTACGCCGCGAGGACAGTGGTCAGACGTCCAAGACGCGATCCTGGCCGGCCGAGGCCTCGTCGAGGCGGGCCCGGTCCTCCTCGGTGATTGACCAGCCCACGGCACCGACGTTCTCCTCCATGTGGGCGGCCGTATCGCCGCCGGTGATAGCCGCTGTCACCTCGGGGTGGGAGAGCACCCAGTTGATCGCCGTCTGCGCCACGGTGCGACCGTGGGCGTCGGCGATTTGCCGCAGAATCTCTAGGGTGCGGCGATCCTGCTCTAGGTCGCCGACGCGCCGGGAGGCGTACAGGGTGCCGTCCGGCGGCGGCTCTCCGGGGGTATATACGCCGGAGAGCAAGCCTACGCCCAAGGGGCTGTAGGTCATAACCCCGAAGCCTTGGTCGCGCTGCGCCGGCCACATCTCGCGCTCCAGTTCCCGGTTGAGGAGGTTATAGGGATTCTGGATGCAGAGCAGGGGATCGAGCCCGAGGCGGTCCTGCGTCCACAGCGCCTTGAGCACCTGCCAAGCCTGGAAGT
>JAGWBY010000120.1 GCA_021295675.1 Candidatus Latescibacterota bacterium
GCCCTTGGCGTTTACGCCGTGATCCCCAACCAAGTCGCCGTGGTCTGAGGCGAAGATGACGACGGTGTTGTCGAGACGACCGCTTTCCTCCAAGGCCGCGAGGATTTGGCCGACCTCGTGGTCTATCTGCACGATGAGGGCCGAATAGTGGGCGCGCACCGTGCGCTTCTGCTCCTCGGTGTAGGGGCCTTCGGTCTCTGGAGTCCAGATTGGCACGCCGGGCCGAGGCCGGGCGTGGATGCCCTCGCGGACATCGCGGTGGATGGGGTCGCCGGGGGCGGGATCGGGAATTTTATCGACATCTACTTTTTCCAGAAATTCCGGCGTGGGATCGTAGGGGTCGTGCGGGCCGGGGAAACCCACCATGCAGGCGAAGGGCCGCTCGTCATCGTACTCGCGAATGAAGCGCGCTGCCTCCTCGCCGACGAAGTAATCCCAGTAGCAATCCCAAGGCAAAAGCGACACGCAAGCGCCGCGCTGCTCGTCGTATCCTTCGTGCTCCTTGCCCATGTACTTGCGATGGCCGCGCTGTTGCAGATAGTGCCAGTAATCGTCTTGGATGTTGACCCACACCTTGTCCTCGCAGGCGATGCGATGTTGGAAGCCAAAAGAGGCTTCCCACGGGTAGAAGTGCATCTTGCCGATGGCCGAGGTGAGGTAGCCGTGATCGGTCAACATCTCCGCCCAAGTGCGGATGCCGCACGCAGCGTGGTCTGGACGCAGGTGGTTGCCATTGGTCAGCACGTGATTGCGCCAGGCGTTGAGGCCAGTCAGCAACGAACAACGCGCCGGTACGCAGACCGGATGCAAGCTGTAGGCTTGATCGTAGCGGACGCCCTCGGCGGCAATGCGGTCGATGTTGGGCGTGGAAATGTGGGGGGCACCATAACAACTGAGAAAGTCGTGGCGCATCTGGTCGGGCATGATGAACAACAAATTGGGTCGGTCGCTCATGATTTTATTCCATTTGTTAGGGTGTTTTCGCACCCGCCCGCGCTTCGGCCCAAGCGCGCAGCGGCACGTCGGCGGTGTCTTTGGTCAGCCAATACTGGGACGATGGCGCAACATGTGGGTCTTTTCCCAGCGGATTACCACCGCTGGGCAGGGCACCCAAAAGTTGCTGGCGAATCGGCGAGCAGCGCGCCAGTAGCGCCGGGTCCTGCTGGATGTAATCGGTCGGGCGCAGCCAGCGATAGTGGTAGCCCACGTGCATGATCTTGCGCGTCCGCGGTGACTGATTGGGGCCAACGCAATGCCACGTTGCCGTGCGCCACAGCACGGCCGAGCCAGCCGGGAGCCGCAGTTCCAGCGTCTGTTCCGCTGGCACCTGGTTCTCCATGTCGCGCAACTCTTGGGGGCATCGCTTGTAGCTGCCCGGCACCAGCCAGAGGTTGCCACAATTGGATTCGGTCATGTCGAAGAGGACGTAGAAAACCTTGAGCTCCATAAAGGGCAAGCGCCCATCGAGCGAAGGCCCGGCAAAAAGCTCGGGACTAGCCAAGTCGGGATGCCACACGACAGATCGGCCCCCCGTCCGCTGCCCACAGCCCCGGGCTGCATGTCGCGCGGGTACGGCGGGCGATAGTCGAGATGCGTGGTGCGTATCTGGATATTCCAGCCGATTGCATCGACCACCAGCGGCAGCATCTGCGGATGATCCACTAAGTCGAGAAAGGCGTCGTGCTGCGCGAGGGCGTTGCGCACTTGGAAATGCGTCTTTGCCGCCAAGCCCTGTTCCTTTTGAATGCGTGCGACCACTTCATCGGCGGCCGCCGAGAGCCGGGCCAGTTCCTCAGACGTTAGAAAGTGTTCGAGGACGATAAAGCCCTGCTCGGCAAAGTCGCGTTCTTGCTCGCGGGTCATTGCTATGGACATTTTCGTCTCTTGTTGAGTCAGGTGAGGGGGCTTGCTAATGGCTATTTACAAGCTCATATAGCTGAGTTGCCTCCTGCTCATGCCGGTAATAAGATTTCGCCTCGCAGCTACTCGTTCGTTGATCGTTCGCTATTCTATCTCCCAGACATAGACCGGCTCCGGCCGCTCCGACACATCGCAGAAGGGCGACTGATCCGGGTCCGCGACTGGCTTGGCGGCTCCGGGTGCTGGGAGTGTATAGGCCTCGGCTTGGGACAGATCAACCGAGTAGCCCAAATCCGCCAGCGATTGCAGCGTAATCGCCGAGAGTACCCCCCTTCCTGATAGTGCTCTCGTCATTAATTCGTCGCCAAATACCGACTCCCGCCAATGAGTATTATCATGCGCCCCAGAGGGAAGCAACCCCTCCACGGGTACTTTGGCTCCCCGGTATTGGTGCCCGCCCGCCTCATCAAAGGCGGCAATGGCCAACGGCCCGTCAAAATGCGGATCGCCGTTTGGCACATCCCAAGAGGGCTCCTGAAGCAAGTTGTGGGTGGTCCACTCTGTGCCAAATCCCAACACGTGTCCGACCTCATGCAGCGCCAAAAAATAGAGAGGATCGTCGTATTCACCGAAGTAGACGAAAAAAGGTTTAAACTCCATGCAGCCCACAACCGGCAGATGATTGGCGCGGGTCAGCGAAGGCCAGGCCCTTCCAGCGGCGTAATGGCTCAGGTCGAGCAAGCCGACATAGATACGCACGTCGTCTATGCGCTCCCCTTGGCGAATTTCAAAAGACTGGTCGCCGCAACTGGCCTGCCAATCGGAGGTAAATTCATAATCGGGCACGTCCGCCGTAAACGTCGACATCCAGCGTTGCACCGCAGCGTCGATTTTTCGCTTTTGATACTGGCCAAACTCGCCCAGATACACCAAGTCGATAGTAAAAACACTGTCCACAGGGCGCGTAAAAAATACTAGCACGCCCCGTGCCTGCAGAGTATAGATGGGTTGCAAGTCCGCGCTAAGCGGATTTTGCAAAAGGTCCACCCATTCCAAGGCCACCAAATTCAACAGGGGCGTGACATCCCCAATCTGGTTGTCGTTAAGCCTGAGGTGGGTTAGCATTTTCAGGTTTTCCAACGGCGTAATATCCCTAAGCTGATTGCCGCCAAGATGGAGATGCGTTAGCATTTTCAGGTTTTCCAACGGCGTAATATCCCTAAGCTGATTGCCGCCAAGATGGAGATACGTTAGCATTTTCAGGTTTTCCAACGGCGTGACATCCCCAATCTGGTTGTCGTTAAGCCCGAGGTGGGTTAACATCGTCAGATTTTCCAACGGCGTGACATCCCCAATCTGGTTGTCGTTAAGCGATAGAACCTCTAGATTGGTCAGGGTTGCCAACGGTGATAGATCCCCAATCTGGTTATTGTTAAGCGATAGACCCTCTAGATTTAGATTGGTCAGGGTTGCCAACGGTGATAGATCCCCAATCTGATTACCGTCAAGCCAGAGCAGTTTCAGGTTGGTCAATTGAGCAAACGTTGAGGGGATCAGCAGCCCACTCTCGCTTGGGCTTGGCCCCTCCTTGTTACCTTGGAACGCATCGAATAGGCTCTCAAAGGAACGCTGGTCACCTCCTAACTGGCTATGGCTATGATGGAGCCTCAACACGGTTAGACTGGTTAGGTTGCCGACCTCCGTCACGTCTGTTAGCTGATTGTATCCAAGCCGAAGCTCTTTAAGGGACGTCAACGCTTTTATTTCGGGTGGGATTGTGCCTTGTAGCCCATTATCATCTAGGCGTATCGCTATGACGCGCCCAAACGCATCGGCATCAATGCCATACCATTGGTCTAAAGAGGCGTCCGTTAGCCAATTGGTCTTATTTTTCCAATTAGAGCCACCCGTTGTCTTATAAAAAGCAGTCAATGCGGCTCGTTCTAATTGATCATCCTCGCCACAAAAAAGAAGCCCTATGTCGTCAAGATCCGAAGATAGAACGTTATCGGATAGGAGCAAATCTTGTACGGTATTAGGAATACACCCTGTCAACTGATTACCCCCTAATGCTATTTCTTCCAAGTTGGTCAGTTGGCCTAATGCAGGCGGGATCGAACCCGTAAGCCGATTGTCGCTAAGATAGAGCCTTCTCAGGTTGGTCAGTTGGCCTAATGCGGACGGGATCGAACCCGTAAGCTGGTTGGTCATAAGATAGAGATCTCTCAGGTTGGTCAGTTGGCCTAATGCAGGCGGAATCGAACCCGTAAGCCGGTTGGCACCAAGAAAGAGCCATTCCAAGTTGGTCAGTTGGCCTAATGCGGACGGGATCGAACCCGTAAGCCGATTGGCACCAAGCTCAAGAATTGTCAGATTGGTCAGTTGGCCTAATGCGGACGGGATCGAACCCGTAAGCTGGTTGCCGCGAAGATTAAGAATTGTCAAGTTGGTCAGTTGGCCTAATGCGGACGGGATCGAACCCGTAAGCCGATTGTATCTCAAACTTAGTCTTTCCAAGTTGGTCAGTTGGCCTAATGCAGGCGGTAGAGAGCCAGTAAAATTATCATCTTTTAAATCTAGGGACGTGACGCGCCCCTTAGAGTCGGTAGAAACACCATGCCAAGAGGCTAGCGGCTTCTCGCTTAACCAATTGGTGTTATCCTTCCAATTATCGCCACCCGTTGCCTTGTAGAACGCCACCAGCACCGCCCGATCGGAAGCGGCATCGTCGGCGATGGCTTTACCAGCGCGAGGAGGCGAAACAGGCGCATCTTTGGAGCAGAACAGAGTACCGAATACCGCGATGGATAGGATAAAGCGCAACAAGGCAGGCTCCTTGTTTGGGATAGGGCCGCGCTGCGTAGCCCGCGCCGAAACCCCTACCACACGACAACGCCCCGAGTAGGACCGAGATACGCCGCTTATGGCAGTTCAAATTAAAAAAAAACCGCGCCGCTATCAATCTCTCAGTGCCTTCTATCAGTGCCTTCTAAAACATCGGGCGGCTCATACAACGCTAGGGGCGCGGACTAGCTGCTTGAACAGGTCGCCGCGCTCGGCGTAACTGGCAAACTGATCGAAGCTAGCGCAGGCCGGCGAAAGCAGCACCACGTCACCGGTTTGCGCCAAGCGGCGGGCGGTGTCCAGGGCTTGGGCTAGGTCGCGGCAGCAGTGGGCGATCTCGTCAGCGCCCGCCCGCTGTACGGCGGCGGCAATGCGCGGAGCCTCTTGGCCGATGAGCAGCACGGCGCGGACATTGGCCTCGGCAATCGCAGTACCCAAGACGCTGAAGTCGGCCCCTTTGGAAGCGCCACCTGCGATCAGCAGCAGGGGCGCGTCAAAGGCGCGGAGGGCAGCACAGGTGGCATCAACGGTCGTGGCTAGTGAATCGTTGTAATAGGTGACGCCGTCGCGCTCGGCAACGCATTCGAGGCGGTGGGGAAGGCTTTTAAAGGTACGGAGGACCTCGGCGAAATGGGTCGCTGGCGCACCAAAGGCCAAAGCACCGGCTACGGCCGCGGCAGCGTTGCTCCAATTGTGTTGGCCCCGCAGGGGAATGTCGTCCACCGGACAAATGGCGGTCGGCCGCTCCTCGGGGCAGCAGGCCCACAACTGGCCGTCGGCAATCCACGCGCCCGGAATGCTCGGACCAGTTGTGCTAAAGGACCAAAGAGTAGCTGGACTGTCTGCGGCAAAGGTCCGAGCCGTAGGACAGTCCCGATTGACAATGAGAATGTCGCCGGGCGTTTGGTAGCGGCAGATGGGTTTTTTAGCAACGACGTACTCGGCGCGGTCGGCGTGATAGTCGAGATGGTCTTCAGTGACGGAAAGGACCACGGCGATATGCGGGCTTTGGTCTAGGTCCTGCAATTGGAAACTAGACAGCTCTAGGACGACCCGGTCGGTCGGTCGTAACTCGTCAAGGAATTCGAGCGGCGGTCGGCCGATGTTGCCGCCGCTAAACACCCGTGCCGACGAATCGGTTGCCAGCAAGACATGCAGCAGTGCGGTCGTAGTGCCCTTGCCCTTAGTGCCGGTAATGCCGAGCACTCGGGCCGGACACAGTTGCAAAAAGAGGCGCGTCTGACTCGACACTTCGACGCCGCAACGCCGCGCCGCACACAAGCGCGGGTCCAGCGGCGGCAGACCCGGCGTGCGGAACAGCAGGTCGAAGTCGGTCAGGTCGTCGAGATAGCCTTCGCCGACGCGCCACTGTTGCACGCCCTCCACCGGAGTGGCCGGGTCGCGGGCGTCGCACACGGCAAAGGGAATCTGGCGCGCGTGGAGAAAGCGAGCCAGTGCGCGGTTTTCCACGCCGAGTCCGAGCAGGGCAATGCGCCGCTGGTGCAGGGCCGCGCTTGACTCTTTGGGGCCGGAGGATTTCTTTAGCGCCATGAAATCGCAATACGCACTTTAATTAAATTACTGATTGATAGCGAGAAGGTGCTGTGGCTGTAACAATTATGCGTACGGTGCGGCCTAGTCCGCAATGGCAAGACAGCTTGATCCGAATAGAGAGCGGCCAGCGGGTCGTCATCGACGCGGAGGAAACTTGGTCGCCGGACATGCGCAACCAAATCGCCTGGTGCGGTGCCGATGGCTTGTACAACTTACCGGCTGGCGAGGGGTATCTCCTGCCGGGGGCCAATGTCGGCGCACTCATAGCCCGCATCGGCGACGATGGGCCGCCCTTGGCCGTGGGTAGCCGCTGCGACTTTATCGCCGACCGCGCCGGGGTGCTCTTCTTGGCCATGAACGAAAACCCGAGCTTCAACAACCAAGCCGGCAAAATCGTCGCCCAAATAATCGTCTTTAGCCAATCATGAGCCTTGCCGACAGCGCGGCAACCGCAGCCTATGTGCGCGCTGGGCATCCACCCGTCCGCGCGATCGCTCCGCTCGCCGAAGGAGTCTGGCGCGTCGAGGACACAGACGGCCGCAAGGTCGTGGTCAAGCATCAGCTCTTCGGCCGGCTGACGCAGGGTACGGCTTACGACCTGTTGGAAGTCGAGCGCGACGTGCTCGGCGTCCTGCACGCGGCCGGGTGTCCGGTGCCCGCTGTCCTTGGCATAGACCCAGACGCCCACTGCATCTTCTTGCAATGGGTCGGCGATCGCACCCTCGACGACGCCATTCAGGACGGGGACCGTGCGACGACGATACAGGCCATACGCGGACTGTGCGCCATTGAGCGCGCGTTCTCTCAACGCGCCGACCTCTTAGAACCGAGGGTAGTGCCGAGCGCCAACCGCGCAGCCTTAGACGCCGCTTGGAACGAAGCGGGAATCCGGGCGCACGCTGGCATCGAACAGCTATGCAGCCGTCTCCAGCGGCCTTTGGATGCTGAGATGCAGCCACTACTCGAAGTCATGCACGGTTGGTTGGCGGCGCGACCGCCCGCCCTGGGCAGCATAGACTACAACGCGCGCAACGCAGTTGTCGAACCAGAGAGAACGCGCGTTTACTTTCTCGAATTTGCCAAAATTGGTTGGGACTGGACGGAAAGGCGCTTGACGCAGTATACTTCAAGTATAGGTAGCGGTCGGCAGGATGGGCGCATGCGCTCGCTGCTGGACGCATCCGCAGCTCGTTTGTACGCCGAGGTGTCCGGGCGCAGCGACGGTGCACGGGCGCTCGATTATCACCGCATCTTTTTTCTTTTAAACAGCGCAGCCCTGTTGTGCGCAGCCCTCGACGGTGAGCCGCATGCCCAGGCCCTGCGCCAACACTGGAAAAGGCCCCATGCGCGGCTGCGGCAATGCGCGGCCATGCTGGCCCAGGGCCTGAGCACAGACGCAAGTGCAGCCGAGTTCAGAAGCCGGTTGCAATTTTGTCTATCACCACGCGGAGGAATCCTATGAGCGAGTGGAACACGCTCGACTTCAAGCCCCGGGCCCGAGGGATGATCATCGGCGATATTCCCTGGCTGGCGCGCATAGCCGACAAGGCGCGGGCGCACCAACAGCAACGCATCGGCGACTACGTATTTCCCTGACCGGCCGACAAGCACTTCCTGGAGGAAGTGGAGTTGACAGCCGCAGCATTCGAGGAGATGGTAGCCTCGTCCGCAGACGACGATGCCCTGATCGAAAAGATGAAAGCGCACTTGGACAGAAAGCGCTAGCATGAGTACCTCAGCACAAACAACGCGCACCCCAAGGCGGAGAGTGCGGGAGATGGAGGTGGAGGTCGTCCACGTGCGCCGCGACACCCCAGACACCACTACGCTCTTTATGTCCGCTGGCGACGAGCCGACTGAATACGAGGCCGGCCACTTCTGCACCATTGATCCGCATCAGTTCGGCGAGCTGGAGCACTTCACCGCCTATTTAGAAGATCAAAAGGGACAGCGGGAAAAGCCGCGGGCCTATTCTATGGCCTCTGCACCGCACGAAGAGCACCTCGCCATCACCATCAAAGAGGAGCGCTACGAGAGCGGCGAGACGCCGTACCCGCCGCTGCTGTCGCCGCTGTTGACGTACTACATCCAAGAGGGTCGGCGGCTGGTCATCAGCGGTTTTACCGGGGCGTACACCTTTCCCGCTGATGTCTGCGAGCGCACTGATCACATTGTCCACGTATGCGCTGGCAGCGGCATCGTGCCCAACAGGAGCTTGATCAAGGAAAGCCTGCACCGCAGCGACCCGCTTCGGCACACCTTGCTGTTTAGCAACAAGACGCGCGGCGACGTCATTTACTTCGAAGAATTTGAGGAGTTGCGGGCGCAGTATCCCGACCGGCTCGACGTCATCCACTGCATCACCCGCGAAGACCCAAGCGGCATTCGCGGTGCTCGCCAAGGGCGCATCTCTAGGGAACTCTTGCGCGAAGTCGCACCCGACCCCTCCAAGGTGATGGCCTACAGTTGCGGCCCAGGCATCACGCCTTACGAGCGCCGGGCGGCTAGAGCCAAAGGCGAGGTCCCAGAGCCGCGTTTCGTCGAAAACATGGTCGCGCTCTTGCAGGAGCACGGGCTGGACAAAAAGCAGATCCGGCAGGAAAGCTGGGGATGAATGAATGAAGTTAATCGTGCAGATTCCCTGCTTTGACGAAGAGCAGACCCTGCCCGCTGTAATCCGCGACATCCCGCGCCAAGTGCCCGGGTCATCGACGACGGCTCCAGAGATCTCACCAGCGCGGTGGCACGCGAGTGCGGCGCGGATCACGTAATCCGCTTCTCGCGCAACCGAGGGTTGGGCCAAGCCTTTAAGGCTGGTTTTGACGAGTGCCTGCGGCTGGGGGCCGATATCATCGTCAACACCGACGGCGACAACCAGTACTACGGCGGCGATATCGACAAGTTAGTCGCGCCCATCCTCGACGGCCGGGCCGACATGGTCATCGGCGACCGGCAGACGCAGGCCATTGCCCACTTCTCCGCCCTCAAGCGCTACCTACAAAGCTTGGGCAGCCGGGTGATTAGCCGCCTCGCCGGCTTGCAGGTGCCGGATGTGGCCAGCGGCTTTCGCGCCTTTAGCCGCGAGTGCGCGCTCCAGCTTTCGACCTTTACCAATTTCGACCATACGGCCGAGCACGTAATCGAAGCCGGATACCGGAACTTAGCCGTGACTTCTGTCGCGGTCCGCACCAACCCCAAGACGCGCGAGTCGCGCCTTTTTTCCAACATCGGCAAGTTCGTCTTCAAATCCGGGGAAATCAGTTTGCGCACCTACGCGCGCTACGCCGCGCTCAAGATATTTTCCCTATGCGGTATTTTGACCTTTGTCGCGGGTTTTGGCCTCGGCGTGCGCTTTCTCTACTTCTTATTTTTTACTGACGAAGGGATGCTGCACGTGCAGTCGCTTATCTTGGCGGCGATTTTGCTGTTGGCCGGGTTTCAGATGTTTCTCACCGGCGTCATAGCCGATCTGATCGCCACCAATAGGGACTTGCTCGAAGATGCGAATTGCGCGATACGGGCAAAAAATAATTGCACATGAAAAAACCTGCTATTTACATAGACGGCCAAGAGGGCACGACCGGGCTGCGCATTCGCCAGATGCTAGCCGGGCACGAGGATGTGGAGGTGCTGCTCATTCCACCGGAGCATCGCCGAGATCGGCGTGCGCGGGCCGAGTTTCTCAACCGCGCGGACTTGTGCGTGCTCTGCCTGCCCGACGACGCAGCAACCGAGGCTCTCGACCTGCTCGAAAACCCGCAGACCAAGGTCATCGACACCAGCACAGCGCACCGGGTCCACCCCGAATGGGTCTATGGCCTGCCCGAGATTTCACCCGCGCACAAAGAACAAATTCGCCGCGCGCAGAAAGTCGCCAATTGCGGTTGTTATCCCGTCGCCTTCATCCTCGCCGTGCGGCCCCTCATCTCGCAAGGGCTGCTTCTGCCGACCGCGCCGCTGGCCATCAACGCGGTGTCCGGCTACTCCGGTGGAGGGCGGTCAATGATCGCCGAATACGAGGGGGAGGGCGACCACAAGCCTTTCTGCCTATACGGCCTCGACGGCGCGCACAAGCACTTGCCCGAGATCTGGAAATTCAGCGGGTGCGAAAGTCGATCATTCGTTTTGCGGTATGATCGTCAGCACGCCAGTGCCCACGGAATTTTTCGTCACTTCCTTCGTCAGTCGCGAAGCCGTGTACGAAGTCTGGCACGCATACTACGCGGACTGTCCCTTTGTGAAGGTAGTCTCGCCCCAAGACGCTGTACTGCGCGACGACAAATTCCTCGACCTAACGAGATTGAGCCATACCAACTTCGTCGAGCTATCGGTCTGGGGCGACCCAGAGCAGGGGTTGGTTTTGGTCGGGCGGCTCGACAACCTCGGCAAAGGAGCGTCGGGCAATGCCGTGCAGTGCCTCAATTTGATGCTTGGCTGCGACGAGACCGCAGGGCTGGTCTAGATGCTCGTCGATAGCCACTGCCATCTCGACCAATTCGCCGATGCCGACGCCGTACTTGCGGCAGCCGCCCAAGCCGGGGTGGGGCAGGTCGTCGCCGTCAGCGAAAGTGCGGAGTCAATGAGAGCAGTCCTCGCACTCAAGCAGCGGCACCCGGACCAAGTGCTAGCCGGGCTAGGCTTGCATCCGGCATGGGTCACCCAAGCCACGGACGCCGAACTCGCGGACGCGCTCGCCTATCTGGCCGCGCATCTGCCCGAGGCCGATGTCCTCGGCGAGGTTGGCCTCGACTACAAATGGGCGACCAGCCCAGAGCAGCAAGCCCAACAGCAAGACATCCTCGCTCAGCAACTCGACCTAGCGGCACAGTGCGGCAAGCCGATCAACCTGCACTCGCGCCGCGCCCAGCGACAGACCTTGGAGCGGGCCGTGGAGTTTCGCCGCCACACCAAGCTCAACGCCCAACTGCATTGGTTCACTCAGTCCAAAAAACTCGTGCGGATCTGCCGTGCGGAGCGGATCTACGTGTCCGTTGGCCCGTCTGTCCTGTGCGATCCGCAGACCCAAGCCGTGGTCGCGGAAATCGACCGCGAGTTGCTGCTGTTGGAAACGGACGCGCCCGGCCATCCAGCGCGAGTGGCAGCCGTCGCGGCAAAACTAGCTGAACTCATCGGGTTCACCGAGGAGGAAGCCGCGGCCAATTGGGCGCGCTATTTGGGCAAGCGGCTATGAAAACGGTGGTCAGGGACCAGGGACCAGTCCCGACCCCCTTGAGAAGGGCGGGGGGACTAGCCACTGGCCACTGGCTACTGGCCACTAATCAAACAGGAGGAACCATGCCAACGAGCATTTTTGTCCTTGCTTTCGCCCTCGTCTTTGGCGGGCTAGCAGGGCCAGCAAGCGCCCAACTAGGCAGCTTAGAAAGTCTGATCAAGCGAGGCGAAAAAGAAGTCAAACCACAGGCCCTTTCCGCGTCCGACCTACCGGCCCTAAATCAGGATTTGATCTCCGATAAGGCGCGCCTGCCCGGCAGCTTAGGCGCGGATAAGACGCGCATCGGTCAGGATCGCGATATAGACCCAGACGCGTACATCGTCGGCCCTAACGACGTACTTCAGCTTTACATCTGGGGCGAATTTGACCAGCCCTACACCTTGCAGGTCAACCCAGAGGGCAATGTCCTCATCCCCACCGTCGGCTCGTTTCACATTTCGGGCCTATCGCTGACCGCGGCCAAAGAGCGCCTCTCGACCGCAGTCCAAAACAAATATCCTAACGTCGGCATCAGCATCTCCCTCGTGAGTATGCGCTTCTTCACCGCGTACGTCACCGGCGCAGTGCTGAACGAGGGCAGCTTCACTATCCATCCGACTACGCGGGTTTTAGATATAATCAAACAGGCCGGCGGCTTTGAGGGCCGATTGCAACGGATCGCGTCGCCGGATCAAGATGCCGGTGGAGCCACTAACCGCAACACAGGTCGGCGCTCCATCCAACTAATCCACCGCGACGGTACCAGCGAGCGCGTGGATCTCGATATGTTCCTCGCCACCGGCGACCTCGTGCACAATCCCTACGTGCGCATGGGCGACGTGGTCCACGTCTCGTTTCGCAAGCATTCGGTGTCCATCTTCGGCGCGGTCAATGAAGAGGGCAAATACGAGTTCCTACCCGGGGATACCCTCGGCGACCTCGTGACATTGGCCAAGGGCTTGAACCGCTCCAAACCGCTGATCAGCGCCGAACTCTGGCGCTTTCAAGAGGGCACCGAGCAGGCCGAAGTCATTGAGCTAGGCAGCGCCAAAGAGATGCTGGAGGAACTGAACTACGAGACCATCCGCCACATTGAGCTGCGCCCCAACGACGCGATCTTTATCCGCGCACAGTCGCTGTGGCAGTCAACCCACACGGTCGTGATCTCTGGCGAGGTCAGGTTCCAAGGCCCCTACCGCATCGAACCCGGCGTTACCCGCATCAAGGACGTGGTGGCCGCGGCCGGCGGCCTAACCGATGAGGCGTCTCTCATCGGTGCCCGAGTAATCCGCACCAAGGTACGGGCCGAGAAAGACCCGCAGCTAGAGCAGCTAAAGAGACAGAGCGAGGTGGCGGGCCTCACCTACATGAACATCGAGGACCGGGCTTATCTCAAGACCAAAACCCGCGAAGAAAAGGGGCGGATCGCAGTCGATTTCGAGCGGTTGTTTGTCGATGGTGACGAGGGGCAAAACATCTTGCTCGCCAGCGGCGATGTGATCTTTTTCCCCATGCAGCGGCACACCATCAACGTCAGTGGTCAAGTGCAGCGAGCCGGGCTGATCGACTACGAGCCAGGCCGCAAAGTGCGCTACTACATAACCAAGGCCGGCGGGTACTTGTACGACGCCGACAAACGCAATGCCCGCCTAGTCCGAGCGCGCACGGGCGTCCGCGAGAAACTCAAAGACAACCTGCTAGTCGAGGTCGGCGACGAAATATGGGTGCCCCAGAAAGAGCGCATCGATTACTGGGCATTCACCCAAGAGACTATTCCCACCGTCTTCAATATCCTCACCCTCGCGGCCTTGTTGAAGGGGGCTTTTTTCTAGAATAAGAATCCCAAGGAGCACTACTTAATGAATACCCAAAAAAAAGAAATCGACATCATCGATCTGCTAACGGCACTGCACGCGGGCCGATGGCTGATCATCGGCGGCACCTTGGCCATCTGCGTCTTGGCCGGTGGCCTCAGCTTCCTCTTGCCAAAGGAATACGAGGCCACCGTGCAAATTCTGCCCCCCCGCGAGAAGAAGGAGAGTTTTGGTTTTTCCAGCATGCTCGCGTCCTTACCCATACCTGCCTTGCGCCTCGGGGAGCGGGGCACGCCATCTGACATTTCTCTCGCCACCATCAAGAGCACGACAGCGCGGCGGCGGATGATCGAGAAATTCGGTTTGATGCAGCGCTACGAGGCTCGCACCCTGACCGACGCGCTCGAGACCCTCACCGACAAAACCACGGCCGCCATGACCGAAGAGGGCATGCTTGGAGTCTCAGTTCTAGACAAAGACCCGCAAATGGCCGCCGACATGGCCAATTACTACATCGTCCTGCTCGATAGCACCAACAAGCGGTTCTCGCACAAGACGGCCTCCGACCGCTTGGACTTTATCCGCGGGATTTTGCAAGAAGAAGATAAAAGGCTCGATGACAAGATGAAGCTGCTGGAGGAGTTCCAGTCCGAGCACAACGCCATCTCGATCGACGACCAAGCCCGCGCGGCGATTCTGACTGCCACCTCGATGCACACCGCCGCAATGGAACTCGCAATTGAGCGCCAGCGGCTCATTCTATCGGGGCTAGGTCCCAACCACGACAAGGTCAAACAGCTCGAGCGCGAAATTAACCTGCGGCAGGGGACCATAGCTTTCTTGCGCGACGGCCTCAATCCTGCCGACAACACCATGCTGCAAAACAAAGCGCTGCAACTACAGCTAGACGAAAACCTCTTCCTACCGCTGAATCAGATCCCAGGCGTGGCCCAAGAGTACGCAAACCTCGAAAAGGATGTGCTCGTGCAGACGTCCCTTATGCTGGTCCTGCTACAACAGGAGGCCCAAGCCCTGATCGAGGCCAAGGACGCCACTTCGACCGTGCAGATACTCGACCCAGCCACACCGCCCGAAATCAAGGCCAAGCCCCAGCGCGTGCTGATCGTATTTATCGCCGGCCTACTCAGCCTCATCGCCTCATTCTCCTATGTGCTGGGGGCGGTGTACATGCGGGACCTGCAACAGCGCTGGCGCGAGCGGCACCAGACGACGTCTGAAGTTCTATAGTACTCCTAAGTGATGTTACGCACGGCACCTAGGTATGGGATGCTTCGACTCCGCTTCGCTCCGCTCAGCATGACACCGAGAAGCAGGGCGAAGCGAAGCATCTCCTACCCAAGAAGTTTCTGCGTAACGTCAGCTCCTAAATCACTCACCAGATGATCCGCAGATGGACGCAGATAGACGCAGAACAGTATAAACAAGAAATCATTTAGGATTGCTATATGACCATTCAAGTGAAGGTGATCAACAAGGGGGACCAACCGCTGCCCACGTATGAGACGGAGCACAGCGCGGGCCTCGACTTGCGCGCGGCGTTATCAGAGGCAGTGGTGTTAGCGCCCGGCGAGCGCGGCCTCATTCCCACGGGCCTGTTCCTCGAAATTCCCCCGGGGTACGAGGCACAGATCAGGCCGCGCAGTGGCTTGGCTCTCAAGCGCGGCCTAACGCTGCTCAACGCCCCAGGTACGATCGACGCCGACTACCGAGGCGAAGTCGGCGTCATCATGATCAACCTTTCGGCTGAGGAGCAGCACATCGGCCCGGGTGAGCGCATCGCCCAGCTCATTTTCGCGCCGGTGACGCGCGGCGAGTGGGTCGAGGTCGAGCAACTCGCTGAAACGGAGCGCGGCAGCGGCGGCTTTGGCTCGACCGGGGCGCACTGAAATTATTCACTGATGTTACGCACAGGAAGCCTCTTAGGCAGGAGATGCTTCGCTACGCTCAGCATGACAGTGGCCGGTGGCCGGTGCTTTCTTTCCTTGTCATGCTGAGCGCAGCGCAGCGGAGTCGAAGCATCTCATCCCTATGGGTCTGTGCGTAACGTTAGTTATTCAAAAGCAGGGGCAAAAAGGAAGAGGCCGGTGCTCCTTTTGGAACACCGGCCCTTTGCGTTGCATCCGTTGCGGCTGACTAACTCGCGCCCCCCGAT
>JAGWBY010000121.1 GCA_021295675.1 Candidatus Latescibacterota bacterium
TCGCCGATATCTGGGTCACCTGCGAAGTCTGCGCGGGCCGCCGCTTCAATCGCCAGACCCAGACCATCAAATACAAGGGCCACTCAATCGCCGACGTGCTGGACATGGAAGTCGAGGAAGCTCTCAGTCTCTTCGAAAACGTGACTCCCGTGCGCCGCGTACTCCAGACCCTGTACGACGTGGGCCTCGGCTACATCAAGCTCGGCCAGCCCGCTCCCACCCTGTCCGGCGGCGAGGCCCAGCGCATCAAGCTAGCCAAGGAACTCTGCCGCCGCAGCACGGGCCGCACTCTCTACATCCTCGACGAGCCGACCACCGGCCTGCACTTTGCCGACGTGGATAAGCTGCTGCGCATCCTCCACACCTTTGCCGACCAAGGCAACAGCGTCGTCGTCGTCGAGCACAACATGGAGGTCATCAAGACCGCGGATTACATCCTCGACTTAGGCCCTGAAGGGGGCGAGGACGGCGGCTGGATCATCGCGGCCGGGCCGCCGGAAGCTGTGGCCCAAAACGAGCAGTCGCACACCGGCCACGCGCTCAAAAAGGCGCTCAAA
Organism: Candidatus Latescibacterota bacterium; assembly: GCA_021295675.1. The sequence goes on from JAGWBY010000121.1 coordinate 558, forward strand.
CCGCAGCGAACCGCGCTGCCAGCGGCAGCGACCAACGGCCACGGCGAGGGCAACGGCTGGATCCGGGAAATCGAGATCCTCGGCGCGCGCCAGCACAACTTGCGCAACATCGACGTCAAAATCCCCCGCGACCAGCTAACGGTCATCTCCGGCGTCTCCGGCTCGGGCAAATCCTCGCTGGCCTTCGACACCCTGTACGCCGAAGGACAGCGGCGCTACGTAGAATCGCTGTCGGCCTATGCGCGGCAGTTTCTCGAACAGATGCAAAAGCCCAAGGTCGAGCGCGTCTCCGGGCTGTCGCCAGCCATTGCCATCGAGCAGAAAGCACCCAGCCGCAACCCCCGTTCCACGGTTGGCACGGTCACTGAAGTGTACGATTACATCCGCGCCCTGTACGCGGCGTTAGGAACCCAGCACTGCCCGCGCTGCCAGGTGCCGGCCGGCACGCAGACCGCGCAGGAAATGGTCGAGCGCATCGTGCAGATGCCCTCCGGCCGCCGCATCCTCATCCTCGCGCCCATAGAGCCGCGCCAAAACGAAGGCTACGAAACCCTGTTGGCGCGCGCCCGCAGCGATGGCTTCCTCCGCGCCCGCATCGACGGCACAGTCCACGACTTGCGCGAAGAAATTCAACTAGAGCGCCGCCATCGCCACCGCATCGAACTCGTCGTCGATCGCCTCGCCGTCCGCGCCAGCGACCGCGGCCGCCTCACCGAATCCGTCGAGCGCGCCCTAGAATTGGGAGGCGGTGAGTTGATCGTCGCCTCGCCCGACGATGAGACCGAGGAACGCTTGAGCCGCCGCTATTCCTGCCCGGAGTGCGGCCGGGCCTTCTCGCCCCTGTCGCCGCAGTGCTTCTCCTTCAATCACCAGCAGGGCATGTGCCAAGTCTGCGCGTCGATCGCGAGCGGGTCGTCGCGCCGCATCTCAGCGTGCGCGAGGGAGCCATCCGCGCTTGGGGGCCCGTGCAAGACCCAGAGTTTGACCGCCTACTCTCCGTCGCGGGGGAGGCCTTGGGCTTCAGCTTGGACGTGCCGTATGCCGCGCTCGCGCCCGAGGCTCGGCGCGCCCTGCTCTACGGCTCACCCGAGCAGCAATTGACTGTAGAAAACCTCGGCTTCCGCTACGCTGGCGTCTTGCCGCCCCTCGACGAATACGCGAGCACCAGCAAGCGGCACCGGCACCTCTTGGGCCAAGTCCCGTGCTCGGCCTGCGAAGGCAGCCGCCTTAAAACCGACAGCCGCTCTGTGTACCTCCGCGACAAGAGCATTGTCCAAGTCGCCCGCCTGCCCATCGCCGAGAGCTTGTCTTTCTTCCGCGACATGCACCTGCACGAGCGCGAGCGCGACATCGCCGGCGAGCTGCTGCAAGAAATCCGCACGCGCCTCGGCTTTTTAGACCGCGTCGGCCTCGGTTACATCGACTTGGAGCGCCGCGCCGCGACCCTGTCCGGCGGCGAGGCCCAGCGCATCCGCCTCGCCTCCCAGATCGGCTCCGGCCTCACTGGCGTGCTCTATCTGCTCGACGAGCCGACTATCGGCCTGCATCCGCGCGACAACGCCCGGCTGTTGGACGCCCTCAAATCCCTGAAGGACTTGGGCAATACTGTCGTATTAGTCGAGCACGACCGCGATACGCTCGAAGGCGCCGACCACATCGTCGATCTCGGTCCGGGTGCTGGCAGCGAAGGGGGCAACCTCGTCGCGGCCGGGATGCCCAGCCAACTCGGCAACGGCCGGCAGTCGCTCACCAGCGCGTACTTGCGCGGCGAATTGCACATCCCGGTCCCGACCAGCCGCCGCAAGCGTCGCAACGGACAGCTCGTGGTGCGCGGCGCGCGCCAGCACAACCTCAAAAATATCGACATCCCGATCCCGCTCGGCCGCCTCGTCTGCGTCACCGGCGTCTCGGGGTCGGGCAAGTCCTCGCTCGTCGAAAGCGTGCTCTTCAACGCGCTCGCCAATGAGCTGCACAAGGCCAGCCGCCCGGTCGGCGAGCACGACCAAATCGACGGGGTTGAGCACATCGACAAGGTCATCCACATCGACCAAACCCCCATCGGCCACTCTCCCCGCTCTACCCCAGCTACGGTCATGGGTATCTTCGACCTGATGCGCCAGCTCTACGCAGACCTGCCGGACGCCAAGGTCGCCGGTTTTGCGGCTGGGCGCTTCAGTTTTAACAAGCCCGGGGGCCGCTGCGAGACCTGCGAAGGGCTGGGGCAACGCTGCATTGAGATGCACTTCTTGCCCGATGTCTGGGTCGAATGCGACCACTGCCGCGGCCAGCGCTACACGCCCGAGGTGCTGCGGGTGCAGTTCAAGGGGCATTCGATTGCCGATGTGCTGCAGATGCGGGTGCGCGACGCGCTCGTCCTCTGCGAGAACATCCCCCGCATTCGCAAGCGACTGCAGATCATGGAGGACGTCGGCTTGGGCTACATGTCCTTGGGACAGTCCTCGACCACCCTGTCCGGCGGCGAGGCCCAGCGCCTTAAGCTAGCTGCGGAATTGTGCCGCCCCGACACCGGGCAGACTCTCTACATCCTCGACGAGCCAACCACCGGCCTGCACTTGGCCGACATTGAGTGCCTGCTCGCCGTGCTCCACCGCCTCGTCGATGCCGGCAACACCATGGTCGTCATCGAGCCGCGGATCACCTCATCGACTTGGGGCCAGAGGGAGGCGATCAAGGGGGGATGCTCGTCGCCGCAGGTGCGCCAGAAAAAGTCGCCCAAAGCCGGCAATCGCACACCGGGCGCATTCTCGCCGACGTGCTGCAGCGCGACAAAAAGGTGCAGCGAACATGAGTGAGTTGTACCTGCCTCAACGCGCTTTTTTCGAGTTCTCCTTTCGCTGCCCGCGGCGGGAGAAACCGCCCAAAATCGACGGCAACTTGCGCGATTGGGATGACGCAGCGCGCGTGCCCGACCTGATGGCTGTCGATGGCCACCAGCCCTTTGCCTCGGTCTATATGTCCTACGACGACAGCGGCCTGTACTTTGCCTGCGAGGTCAAGCGCAAGACGACCTACAAGCTCAACCCGTTGAAACCCGCTGCCGGCGACAGCCTCGAACTGTTCATCGACACCCGCGACGTCAAGGAGCACCGCGCCAATCGCTTCTGCCACCGGTTTTACGTCTTGCCCGGCGGCAGCGGCAAGGACGGCAAGCAACCCATCGCCCGCCAAACCTCGATTGAGGACGCTCGCGAGCAGGCACCACCCTGCCCGGAAGACTCGATTGAAACTGGGTTGCGCCGACTCAAGCGGAGCTATCAGCTAGAAATCAAACTGCCGGCTGCGGGTCTCAATGGTTTTGCGCCGCGAGAGTTCAGCCGGGTGGGGTTTGCGTACCTGTTGCACGATGCGCAGCACGGCACCCAGTCTTGGTCGTCGATCTCGGACATGGGCGTAGAGCGCGATCCGAGCACTTGGGGCACGGCCGAACTGGTGGGCTAGGACAGTCGGCAGCCTTTTACCTATCTTATATTTAATAGATCGTCTATCCACGCATTCATCTAAGATCATTGCCAATGCCTAATTCCGCTGTAATCCACCGAGTTTTCGGGGTGGGAATTTTCGTGCTGACGCTGGGGATGTATGTGAAGACCCTTGCGCCGACCACGTCGTTTTGGGACTGCGGCGAGTTCATCGCCACGTCCTACATCCTCGGCGTGCCCCATCCTCCGGGCGCTCCGTTGTACGTGCTGTTGGGGCGAGTCTTCACCTTGTTCCCCATCGGCGAAGTCGCCATCCGCGTCAACTTCATGTCCGCGCTGACCTCCGCGCTGGCGATTTGGTGCGTCTATCTATCGACCGTCGCGCTCGGGCGGCGGGCGTTGGGCGGCCAGCCCCTGCAACTCCTCGCCGGTGGGGCCGTGGCCGCGCTGACGTTGGCGTTTTCCTACACTCAGTGGTACAATGCCTCCGAAGCCGAGGTGTACGGCTACTCCATCTTGTTTACGTGTCTGGGGTTGTGGCTGATTCTCTACTGGGAAGGCAGCGGCGCTGGTGCGGCCAACGACCGCTGGCTGTTGGCGCTGGCGTATTTGTTCGGCCTCGGCGGCGGCGTACACCTGTTGTGCCTGTTGATCATGCTGCTGGCGTGGTTTGCCGACCGCCAGTTGCAACGCCTGATCGTGCTGCTGGTCGGCTGGGGCGTGGTCAGCGGGCTGGGGCTGGTAGCATTGGGTCCGGGGACTGGCTCGAATGGGGTGATGTTGCTGGGGCTGGCTGGGCTGCTGGTATACCTGTACGGCCGTGACCGGCGGCTGTTCGTCCTGCTGCTAGGCGTCCTCGTGCTGTTCGGGCTGGGCTATTCCACGTATGGCGCGTTGTACATTCGCTCTGGCCTGAATCCGGCCATCGACGAGAACGATCCAGAGACCTGGTTGGCGTTCCTCAAGTTCCTCAACCGCGAGCAATACGGCACCGAGAGTATGCTTACTACCATGCTGACGGCGCGGGCGAGCCGCACCTATCAGTTCTGGGATCAGCAGATGAAGTACTTCTTTCAGCAGTTTCCCTTTCCGTTATTGGAGCGGGTCGAGGTATTCCGCAAGGCCACCATAAATATACCGGATCCAGTGTCCATTTCGCTGGTGCCGTACGGGCTGGGGCTATGGGGGCTGTGGTGGCACGGGCGGCGGGACTGGCGACGGTTCGGGGGCGTGTTGCTGCTGTTTTTGGTGATGGGGTTTGGGCTGTCGCTGTACCTGAATATGCCAGACCCGCAGCCGCGCGAGCGGCACTACGTGTTCGGCGGAATGTACTTGGCGTTCGCGCTGTGGATTGGGTTGGGCTGGCTGGGCATAGTCGAGGCGGTGCGGCAGCAGTGGGGAAAGCATCGGGCGGTCGTGCTAGCCGTAGCCGCAGTTGGATTGCTGCTGCCGGCCGGGGTGGCGGCGCGGCTCTATCACGTGCAAGACCGCACGGGCGACTTCATCGCCTATGACTACGCGTACAACATGCTGGCTAGTTGCGACGAAGGCTCCATCCTATTTACCAATGGAGACAACGACACCTTCCCGCTGTGGTTCTTGCAAGAAGTAGAAGGATTACGGCGCGATGTGCGGGTGGTCAATTTGAGCCTGTTGAACACCAACTGGTACATCAAGCAACTGCGCGACCGCGAGCCGCTCATCGACTCAGTGCTCACCGACACGCAGATGGTCGATTTCTACAAGCGGTATTGGCCCGAGCCTAAAGTGCCGCCGGAACTCAAAAAATTGGGAATCGACGTGGAAGTGAGCGCGCCTCCTGAGTACCCGATTCTCCGCGTCCAAGACGTCATGGTCATCAAAATTCTGGCTTGGAACGAGTGGAAAAAACCCATCCACTTTGCCATCACCGTCCCCACCAGCAATCTGCTCAACCTCGACCCCTATTTGACCATGGTCGGCATGAGCGTAAAAGTCTCACCCGAACCTACAGACGGCGTCGATGACGCGGCCCTAGAGCGCAATCTGCTCGAAAACTACCGCTTCCGCGGCCTCACCGATCCGTCTTTATACAAGGACGAAAACTCCGAGCGCCTCTTGGGCAACTACTGGGCTTGCGTCTTGCAATTGGCCCGCAGCTACGATGAGCAGGGACGCAGAGCCGAGGTGCCCCAACTCATGCAGTGGGCGCGCGACAACATCTACATGAGTTGGGAAAACCACTATGCGGCGGCCGATTACTTCAGCGAACTCGGCCAGCACGACATCGCAATCGAGCACATCCACGCCGCCGCGCTGTTCCTCATCGAGCGCGTGGGCGTTGAGCCAGCCGCCACCTACGACAATATCATTGCGCTGACCGGCGTGCTGATCCAAGAACCCTACTCGGCCTACGACCGCGCCGTGGGCCTCTATCATCAAGCCATCGCTCTCGCGCCGAAACGCTGGGAGGGCTACTACGAGTTGGCCGCCGCCCTCCAAGCCAAGGGCGATGTTGCCGGGGCACTGGCCATTCTCCAGCAATACAAAGAGCAGTACGGCGAGCGGCCGGAGCTGGTCGAGGCCGAGGGCATCCTCCGCCAATCCGCCTCTCCATGACCGAGGCCATCACCGTCGTCATCCCGCACTACCGCGCGGACGTGCTCTACGACTGCGTGGCCTCAGTCTATAAACACAGCAATTATCCCGTCTGTGTACTCGTCGTTGACGACGGCGGCAACGCCCCGAGCTTGCAGCGGGCCAAAGCCGCCTTTCCCGAGCTAGCGGTCTTGCCCAACGAGCGCAATTTAGGGTTTGCCGCGGCCTGCAACCGGGGCTTGGCGGCCGCCCACACCCGCTACGCCGTGCTGCTCAACGACGACACCCGCGTCGAGCCGAACTGGCTCGCTCCCCTCGTCGCCATGGCCGACAGCGACCCCCGGATTGCCGCCTGCCAGCCCAAGCTGCGCTCGGCCAGCGCGCCTGACCGCTTCGATTACGGAGGTGGAGCCGGTGGCTATATTCGGGGGCGGCTCTTCGACCGCTGTGAACGCGACGAGGGCCAATACGACGCGTCCGTCCCGCTCTTTTGGGCTTGCGGCGCAGCCCTCTTTCTCCGCGTTGCCGCGGCCCGCCAAGTCGGTTTTTTTGATCCCGATTACTTCATGCACTTTGAAGAAATCGACTTGTGCTGGCGTCTCCAACTCGCAGGTTACCAGATCCGCGCCGTGCCGCAATCTGTGGTCTTGCATCACTCGGGCTTTTCCCAGCCTCCGGCCACCTTCCGCAAGACGTACTTCAACCACCGCAACAGCCTCATCACGCTGTGCAAAAATGAGGGGCTGCGCCGCCTGCTGTGGCTGTTGCCCTTGCGCCTATGGCTGGAAGTGGTGGCCGTGTTCTACTACCTTCGCCGAGGCCAGTGGTCTAGCGCCTTGGCCCCTTGTGCGGCCTTGCTTTGGTGCCTTGTGCATCCGCGCAACATCTATCACCGTCGCCGCCAAAGCCAAGCCATCCGCGGCGCAGCAGTCGCACGCGACGGCGTCTATGCGGGCAGCATCCTCTACCAGTACTTTGCGCGCCGCGTCCAGCACGCCTCCGCGCTCGTGCGCGAGCCATGAGCCGCGTTGTCCTCGGCTGCGAACGCCTGCTTGCGCAAGCCGACCTGATCCGCGGCCGACGCGTCGGCCTGATTACTAATCACTCAGGCGTTGATGCGCGTCTGCAATCCACCGCCGACCGGCTGCACCAATCCGATCTCTGCACGCTCGTCGCCTTGTACGGACCGGAGCACGGAATTCGCGGCACCGCGCAGGACGGCGAGCACATCGCCCATTCTACCGATGAGCGCACCGGCGTACCAACCTACAGTCTCTATGGCCAAGTGCGCGCACCGGATGCCGCCATGCTCGCTGGCGTCGAGCTGATGCTCTTTGACATCCAAGACGTCGGCGCACGCTTTTACACCTATCTCTACACCATGAGCCTGAGTATGGCCGCCTGCGCCCAAGCGGGCATTCCCTTTTTTGTCCTCGACCGCCCCAACCCCATTGGCGGCCAAGCCATCGCCGGAAATTGTCTCGACCCAGCGTTTGCCTCTTTCGTCGGTGCGCTACGGCCTGACCATCGGCGAACTCGCTCGGCTCTTCAACGAGGAATACGAGATAGGCGCGGAACTACACGTGGTCGCCATGGAGGGCTGGCAACGCTCCTTTTACTGGGAGGACACCGGCCTGCCGTGGGTGCCGCCGTCGCCCAACATGCCTAGCCCGGAGACGGCGGTGATCTATCCGGGAACCTGTTTCTTTGAGGGGACCAATGTGTCTGAAGGACGGGGGACGGCCAAGCCTTTTGAGCAGTTTGGCGCGCCGTTTATCGACGGGGCGCGCCTAGCCGACGTGCTCAACAGCCGAGCGCTGCCCGGGGTGGGCTTCCGCCCGGTGTTTTTCCAGCCGACGGCTGGCAAGTACGCGGGCGAAACCTGCGAAGGCGTCCAAGTCCACGTCCTCGATCGCGCAGCTTTTGAGCCGGTCGGCGTTGGCTTTGAGGCACTCGCGGTCGTGCGGCGGCTCTATCCGCGCGAATTCGCCTGGCGCGTGCCCGCTGGCGGTATCCACAACTTCGACCGCCTCGCCGGCACTGACCAGAGCCGCCGCGCACTCGACGCGGGCGCAGAAGTCTCCGAGTTGCTGGCCGTTTGGGCCGAGGCGTGCCAAGCCTTTGATGCTATCCGCCACCGCTACCTAGCGTACTCTTGAGTGAGGTTGTCTCGCCGTGCGATCTTTGTTATCGTTCACATTAGCACTCGCTACACCTGATACCTGTCATGCCTGCACCGCTCCAAACCGGCACCCTGTTGGTCGCCACGCCCGCACTCGAATCGCTCGCCTTCGACCGCGCGGTCGTGCTCATTACCCACTATAGCGAAACAGACATCACGATGGGCTTGGTGATCAACCAGCCCCTCGGCAAGCGGATCCGGCGCTATGCGCCTGATTCCCTGCAACAACTCACAGGCGGCGAAGACGCGTGTGCAGAGTTGGGGCGAATATTCTATCAGGGGGGGCCAGTACATCAGCGCTATCTTTTCTTTTTGCACCGACTCGACGGCTTAGTCGCAGGGGGGACGAAAATCCTCGACGGTCTCTATTTGGGTGGCGACCTCGATACCAAGTACGCTGAGGCTGAGATTCTCCGGCCCGATGCGCCGCGGCTGCGGTTCTACTTGGGCTATGCCGGCTGGGAACCAGGCCAACTCGAATCCGAGATTAGTGCCGGCACTTGGTTTTTGGCCCCAGGCGAATCCGAGATAGTCCTCGCGTCCACGCCCGAGACCATGTGGCAAGCAGTGCTCCACTCCATGGGGGGCAAATATCGTCCCATCTCCGTGTTCCCCCAAGATCCGTCCGTCAATTGATCAACACACCATGCCCCGCTTGGCGCGGATGCCGTGCGCGGGCGGATCGTCGCCGATCCAGCGATCGTCTATTGGCTCGTGGGAACGCTGGTAGCGCGTATCGGAAGACAGGCGAATGCGGTCCGTCTGGTTGTCTGAGCTGGCGTGCAACAGGTACATGCAGAAGACCAGCAAATCTCCCATCTGGTACTCGGCCGTCAGCCAGCGACCCTGTAGCTCCTCGCGCACGGCAATCGCGTCGTGCGAGTAGGCCCCGGACGAGTTCCAGCGAATTTGTGCGCGTTCTTCTTGGGTCAGTTCGCGGCCTTGCTGCTGAGCAGCCGCGACGATTTGGCGCGCGGTGGGACCGTCGTTTTCGCAAAACGCATCCACATCGGTCTGGCCATAGCCTTGTTTCAGGGCTTCGTTCTTATGCGACCCCTCTAACACCATTAGCCCCCCCATCTCGTAGGGCACGTCGCTGAAGGGCGTCCACGACGTGTAGAGCGCCTTGGTCCCCCGGCCCATATAGACGATGTCATAATGCGGAGTCGTCGCCGTGTGCGTGCCCGGCTGCTTAGCGCGGAACCAAGTGTAGTCGTAATGCCTAACCGGGCGGCCTAAGAAGAATTCGTAAAAGTCCATCATCGGGCCGTCGTAGAGGACCTTGTCCAGCGGCGGGTTGTTGCGCGCTAAAACGGGCATAAAAGGGCCTGTGGCCGCCGGATTGATCTTCTTACTCGTGGCCACTACGCCCTCCATGGGCGGTCGCGTTGGGTCTAGCACCCCAGCCTTGAAGAGGCGATCGCACAACTCTGCTCGCGCCGCCAACACGTCGCGCCGATCCAAATACCCCGGCAAAAACAAATATCCATCTTCTTCCATCCGCTCCCAGAGTTCGTCTCGATCGTCAATTACATCATCCGAGTGGCGGAGCTCGCCCACCTGATCCATGGCGATCTGCTTGCCGCTATACGTGAGTTGAGGTATAGTTGCCGTAGTCATAGGTCGTCCTTTCTAGCTCTAAAATTACGCTGCTGGTCCTCGTAAGGAAACACCCATTGACTAAAAGGACGAAATAACGTCCCCCTCTTTACTCGAACGGGCGGTGCAACATCTTGATTGACCTAAAGTGTCTTAATTATTACATTTAGGCTCATCCCTTGTCATTCCCTTTGGCTTCTTGAGCGAGAGAAATAATGCATATTCGTTCGCTGTGTGTCGCTATATGTTTGTCTTGGGTACCGCTTCAAGCTGTCGACTTCGACCCTGGCTCGAAGCCGCCGTATGCCGCTGCCCTCTTGCTCGAAGCCGAAAGCGGTACCGTCCTTTTTGCCCATCACCCAGATAGACAGCGCTCGCCAGCTAGCACCCAAAAGCTGGTGCTCAAACTCGTGGTCTTGGAAATGGTCAAAGCCGGCGAGATCTCATTAGAGGATTCGGTCTGGGTCTCCCGTCGTGCGGCGCGCACCGGCGGCTCACAGGTTTTCTTGAAGCAAGGCGAGGTCTTTACACTGCGGGAACTGATGGAGGCTGCGGCCATTTCCTCGGCTAACGATGCTTGCGTTGCCATTGCCGAACACATCAGCGGCTCGACCGCCGGCTTTGTCAAACTGATGAACGATCGCGCCCAAAGCCTCGGGATGCACGCCACGCGTGTTGTCAATGTCCACGGCCTCGACGACACCCCGCCCGGCAAGGGCAATCTAACCACGGCCCACGACCTCTCTAAAGTCGCCCGCGCGCTCTTGGTCCACCCGGAGGTACTACAGTGGTCGTCCATCCGCCGCAAGCCCTTTCGCAATGGCAAATTCACGCTCTGGGCCACCAACAGGCTGCTGGGACGGTTTCAAGGGCTCGACGGGCTAAAAACCGGCTATACGCGGCGCGCTGGTGCCTGCCTAGTTTCCACGGCCACGCGCCACAACATGCGCCTAATCTCTGTGATATTGGGAGCTTCCTCCGCGAGCGTCCGCAACCGAGAGACCCGCCGCTTGCTAAGCTGGGGCTTTAACAACTTCTCGCGCGTGCCCCTCGTCGAAACCGGCGAACTGATGGGCAAGGTCGTGCTCGACTGGGGCATAGAGCCAGAGGTGGGCGTCCTAGCCCAAGACACCATAGTCGCCGTGCTTACCCCCGAACAGGAAAAACAGCTCGTCCACCACCTAGAGCTGCCCGAGGAATTTCCAGCCCCGGTCGCGGCCGGAACTGAACTGGGCAAGTTGCGAGTCTCGCTGGGCGACAGCCTACTGGCCGTGGTGCCCATCCACGCTGAAAAGAGCATCGGCCGCATGGGGCTATGGGACAAGCTGATGACGTATTTTTAAGCGCGGCTATTTGTGGTACCGCCCGCCGCTTAAAATGTCAAAGGACCGATACAAAGCCTCCAACAACAGCAGGCGCGCTAGCTGGTGAGAAAAAGTCAGCGGCGACAGCGACCACTGCTCTTGTATTTGAGACTCCACCCCCGCTGGCATTCCCTCAGCCCCTCCTATTACCAACACTAGATGCGAGTGGCCTTGATTCATCAGCCGCTGGAGCCGTTGCGCCAACTGCTCAGAAGTAAACGGGTCTCCTTCCACGTACAGCCCGACGACATACGTCCCTTTCAACAGCCGGTTCGGTAGGCCGCCCCGCGCCTTGCCTGGGCAGAGTGCGACCCGCGCCTGCCGCGAGAGCCGCTTGATGTACTCCTGCTCAGCGGCTTCTAGTGCTGCGTTGCGATGTTTCTCGTAAGAGACAATGCTGATCTGCATCGGCACTAGTAGTGATCTGGCGCAATCGACAAAGCCCGGTTCTCCAGCGGCAAGGCCACTCGCGCCCCGCCCTGCCGATGCGACTCGACGATTGCGAAAATTAGCTCTTGGCTGCGACAGGCGAGCGTTAGATTGCCTTGGGTATCGCCGTCCTCGTCGATTGCCCGGACGATGTCCTCCATCCCGCGCAGCGTGCCGCTCTCAATGACGGCTTCGGGCGCAGCCACCGGGCGCAATTCTCCGTGCTCGTCTTTCTGGCGCAGGCTATAGCCCATCCCATTGCTCAGGGTGCGCAGCTGACCCTCGGTGCCGCTGATTTCAAATTCCCAGCCGGGCGTGCCCACTAAGTACGAGTGAATTCCGTTTTTGAACTTTACGTATCCATTGCTGATCCTCGGATCTATAGTCAGCCGATCGCCCTCCCAATCCGCGGCTTCTGCTTGCACCGTCCCCTGCGCGAATTCCGCCTCCGAATCCAGCGCAAAAAAGAGCATCATGTCGGCCGCGTGCGTGTGCCCCCATTGCGCCACGCTGATCCCGCAGTTGGCCACAACTGCCTGCACCTCGCCGATGTCACCGCGCTCGATCATGGCGCGCGCATCGCGGTAGAGCGCGGCATAACGCCGCTGCGTGCCGTAGTTGAATTTGACGCCTC
>JAGWBY010000122.1:0-1086 GCA_021295675.1 Candidatus Latescibacterota bacterium
ACGAATCAGGCGCAACCGAGGAACTTGCGAAAACAGAGCCGCAAATCGTCTGATACAGAGTGGGACTGTCGCTGAACTACCACGTTGGTTCACCGACTGGAGTCGGCTTGCGCATGTAAGATAAGTGCGTGTTGCCACTTAACATTCAGCGACGGAAGGAGTTTTCGTAAGATATGACGATCGAAGATATGCTCGACGCTGCGCAACAATTTTGGAGGACGGTCAGTGCCTCGACATTGCTCCCAGGACTCAATGTACAGGTCGCCGCGACAATTGTCGCAGTCCTCGTTGCGCTTCTGATCGGCCTAGTAATCCGAAGCAGGCCGAAGGCCGGACCGCTGCTCTACCTGCGTACAATGCTCTACCGGACGCGCAATCTGGTCTCTCCCGCGCTGAATATACTGCTGCTGGGCGTCGCGATTGAGGTCTGCGTCGCTTCGGTAGGCCAGAGTTGGCTAATCCAGATTGCCCAAAGTGTCGCGGTCGTTGCGTTCTTCTATCGCATCGTCTCAGGTTTTGTTGGCAATTCTCTTGTCTCCGGTCTATTCACATGGATCGTGATCCCCTTGGCAATGCTCCGCGTCCTCGGTTGGCTCGATGAAGTCAGTGCCTGGCTCGATGCGGTTTCCCTTGATGTTGGCACCATCCGCATTTCTCTGCTTTCGCTCGGGCGTACTTTTGTTGCAGGCGGTGTGCTGTTTTGGCTTGGCAGCATCTTAAACACGTTTGGTAAAGAAGCCATCCGCAACCGCCACGCGCTGGATATTGGCACGCGCGAGATGGTTATCAAGCTGTTCCAGATCGGCTTGTATGTCAGCATCTTCCTGTTGCTTCTTGGGGCGATGGGCATCAATCTCACTGCTCTCGCGGTCTTTGGCGGCGCACTCGGCGTCGGCCTTGGGTTCGGCCTGCAAAAGATCGCTGCGAATTTCGTTTCTGGACTGATTATCCTCTTTGACCGCTCGATCACGCCCGGCGACTACATTGCGTTCGAGGATGGACATTCTGGGACACTCCGCGAACTGAATATGCGGTCGGCAACGTTGGAGACCTTTGATGGCAAGGACATCATAGTTCCAAATGAAC
>JAGWBY010000122.1:1160-8673 GCA_021295675.1 Candidatus Latescibacterota bacterium
TGGTGAGGGAGGTTGTTGCCAGTCATCCGAAGGTGCTGTCTGGACCTGAGTTACCTATTGAGGAACGGCCGGACGCGGAGATCAGCAGCTTCGGTGATTCGGGTGTCAACATTTTGGTTGAGTTTTGGATGCTCGGGATTGATGATGGGGAAAATCGGGTCGGCGCGGATCTGCTTCTTATGATTTGGGATGTACTAAAAGAGAACGATATCGAAATTCCGTTCCCGCAACGCGATGTAAGGATTGTACGCGCCGGGTCATGAAGACAATGCAAAGGAGCTAGACGCGAAGGTTGCGCTCATTTCGCATCGCCAAAGACCGCGCGCCGCAGCGCGTCGTTCAACCGCATCTGCCAGCCTGGGCCGCTGTTGCGGAAATGCTCCGCAAGGTCGGCGTCAAGACGAATCGATATGTGCTTTTTAGTCGGGGCTTTCTGTTAGGGGAGTTGATAGAGGAGATAGTTACATGACTGAAGTTGCGATCGCTGCGGCCGTCGTCATATTGGTGTCAGCCGTGTGTTCCCTGTTCGAGGCTGTTCTCTACTCGGTCCCCGCAAGCCACGTGGAGACCCTAGTCGCCGGCGGCAGCCGGGCAGGACGGCAGCTTCAGAAGCTGCGCGCCGATGTTCAGCGTCCCATCTCGGCGATTCTCTCTCTCAACACCATCGCCAACACGGGTGGTGCCGCCATCGCTGGTGCTGCCGCGGCTGAAGTATTCGGTGAGCATTGGCTCGGTTGGTTCTCGGCCGGTCTGACGCTGGCCATCCTGATGCTGTCGGAGATCATCCCCAAAACGACGGGCGTCGTGTACAGCCGGCCCCTTTCTAGGCTCGTTGCCTGGCCACTCGTACTGCTCGTTTCGCTGTTTCGCCCTCTCATCTGGGTTACGACTGCCGTGACCAGCGCGATCTCTCGCGGTCGCGACAACGAGACCGTCTCCGCTCAGGAACTGATCGTGATGACGAGGCTGGGCTTGAAGGGAGGCAGTCTCCAGCCGCACGAGGCCGAGGTCATTCAGAACATCCTTTCGCTCAAGAATCTCGCGGTCAAAGACCTGATGACGCCGCGCGTGGTGATGTACGCGCTGGAGACCTCGACGGTACTGGAGGATCTACGCGGCGACTTGGAAACTTTGCGGCACACCCGCATTCCGGTGTACGGCGGCTCGGTTGACGACGTGGTTGGGTTCGTCCACCGTCGAGATCTGCTGGCGGCTATGGCCGAAGACCGCTGGAATGACACTGTCGAGAAGATGACCCGGCCGGTGCAGTTTGTCTCCGACTCCGTGTCCGCCGACCATTTGCTGCCGATGCTGATGCACCATCACCAGCAGATGTTTGTGGTCCTCGACGAGTTCGGCGGCGTGGCTGGCCTGATCACGATGGAAGATGTCATCGAAGAAATCATCGGCAAGGAAATCGTCGACGAGTTCGACGAAATTGCCGATCTGCGTCAGTTGGCGCGGACGAGACGCCAGACGACAGTGGACGAATCAACCGCGCGGCCGGACGACTAAATCGAAGTCCAGGGCACGGCAGAGATCGCGCAAGCTGAGAGCCTCTCCTCTCTTCGGGATGGCTTCTAACGGACTTGGGGCTGCCCTACGGCCTTAAACATCGGTGGTAGAGCGCGCGATTCCCTCCAGAGTGGTATTCGACAGAGGTGCGAGGATAGGCAAAGCCCAATTTCAACGGCATTGTCCGCTGTGGCCACAATTGACCCGAGAAAGAAAAATTATGCGCTTATTGAAAGTTTCTTTGGTGCTATGCTTCCTATTGTTGGTGCTCCTTTTCAAGCTGGCGCAGATCGATTTCAGTTCGCCTGAAGCGGCCCAAGACGATCCCGTACCAGCCCCAAGCGGTTTGGCGTGGCTCTTTGAGCGTTTCAAACTGCCGCAAATGTCCTTTGATGTACTTCGCAAAAGCGAGGAAATGCCCCAAGCGGCTACTTTGCCTAGGCCCGTTGACCTGAGCCCTGAGGATCCCAATTCTCTGCCTAGGGCTTCGGCGGCATTTCCCGACTTTGCTGCTATTAGAGACACCAAAATGCGGAAAAAGAGTTTCTTTGAGTTCATGGCACCGCTCATCGAGGCGGAGAATATCCAGATAGAGAAAAAGCGCCTCCAACTCCTCCGCCTACACGAAGGCGTGCAACAGGGCAAGGAACTCTCCGGTTACGATAAAGAATGGCTGCGCAGATTGTGCCAAGAATACCGAGTATCAACTGCAGAATTGTCCATGGATGTTCTATTCCAGGAATTGTTGATGCGCGTTGACACCGTGCCACCGGAGTTGGCCTTGGCCCAAGCGGCCATTGAGTCGGCTTGGGGCCAGTCGCGCTTTGCCTATTACGGCAACAACCTGTTCGGGGAGTATTGCTTTACGCCGGGCTGCGGCATTGTGCCGACTGGACGGCCCCAAGGACAAACGTACGAAGTAGCCGCCTTTCTCACGCCTATTCACGCAGTACACTCGTACATCCAAAATCTCAATGCCCATCCTGCCTATCGTCAATTCCGCGTGTTGCGCTACGAAAAACGGCTGGCTGGAGAGCGACCTGATGGGCATACGCTGGCCTTGGGATTGCAGAAATACGCCGAAACCGGCATGGCCTATGTCGATAAAATTCGCACTGTGATTCGTCAGAATAGACGACTTATGGCCCTATCGGGTTTTTCCGAACTGGCTTTGCAACGCCGAAATTTCCAAGCGCGGACGGGCTAGCCGATGAATGGCCCCATGTCATTGCCCCGTATGTCGGGCGGCCTTGGCGTTTGGCTGCTGCTATTGCTGCTAACTTGGCCTAGTGTGGGGCAGGCTGGCGGGGCCGGCGAATTGCCCTGCTTTGTGTACCACCGTTTTGGCGATGATCTCTATCCTTCCACCAACATAGCTCTCGATGTTTTCGCTGCGCAACTGAGCTTTCTTCGGGACCAAAACTTTAGGGTTCTCACCTTGGGGGAGGCCTTAGAGCAACTCGATTCGGACAGGGGCCTTTCCGAGCGCACGGTGGTACTGACTGTAGACGATGGGTACCAGTCTTTTCTTACGGGGGCCTTGCCTCTTTTGCGGCGTTTTGGATTTGCCGCGACCTTGTTCATCAATACCGACAGCGTAGGACGACCTGGGTACATGACTTGGGATGATTTGGCCGGCTTGGCCGCCGAGGGGATAGAGATTGGCAATCATTCGGCCTCACACGCTTACTTTCTCAATCTACCTACTTCTGAACAACTGAGTGCCTTCAAGAAGGATGTCGAGCGAGCCCAAGAGGCTTTTCAGACTCATCTAGGATGGCGACCTAGCCTTTTTGCCTATCCATTTGGAGAATATCTACCCGCTTGGGAAAGCGCTTTGCGCGAGTTGGGTTTTAAGGCCGCGGCTGCGCAGAATTCGGGGGTGGTGTACCGAGGCAGTCCCCGCTATGCTCTGCCGCGTTATCCTATGGGTGGGCCTTATGCAACTTTGGAGGGATTTCGGCAAAAAAGCCGCATGAGGGCCTTGCACATTACTGACCATCGGCTTCGCTCACCGCTGCTGGATAACAGCAATCCACCCATTTTGGAAGTCGAGGTGGATACCGGGGGATTGAATGTGGCCGCTATGCAGTTTTTTGTGCAAGGCCAACAGCAAGCCTTACAGCGACCCGATCCCGACGATCTAGGCCGTCTGCTGCTGCAGGCAGATAAACCCTTGACCGGGCGTCGGACACTCTACACGCTGACGGCACCTTCTACCGATGGGCGGGTCTGGCACTGGTTCAGCCATGTTTGGGTGCGCCCAGAAGTGGAGGAATAAGCGGAGACAGTCAATTTTGGATTCAACATTCTTGTCCAGTTGATGGACCATGCCACAAGGTGGTGCAGATGGCTCCTTGCCCCGTGTTGACCGTCAGACATCCAGAGCACGAATTCGTGCTATCGTAGGCGAATTTGAGTGAATAACCGCATGTAGCCTTCGCGTACTTGCGCCGTTGGCTAGCGGTCGGGGCTGCCTTGCGAGCGATCATCGGAGGCCGTCTCCCCTGCGGAGCCATCGTCGGTATCGCCCATTAGTTCTTGCACGACGGCGTCGACGACCTCGGCCTCCACCTCCTTGCCGAGTTGCGCCGCCGATTCGACGGCTGCCTGTGCCGCTGCCTTTCCCGCCTGCTGCTCCGAAATGCCGAGATCAGCGGCCGCTTCACGTGCCGCCTTCACAGCGTGTTTGACGGCGTTGCCCACGTGCAGTCCGGCCTCGCTCGCTCCTTGGATGACGCCGTGTGTGGCACCGCGCAGCGCGTCAAGCGGATCGGCCGCGGTTTTGGCGAGTGCCTGCATCGTGCCCTGCATCGCTTCCTCCGCGACGCGCCCCACTTCCATCGCGACATCCGCCGCTGCCCACATGGCCCCTTCGGTCGCTCCCGTCGCTACCTCGGCACCCTGTTTGCCGATCTGCTCTACTGCGTCAGCGGCTTTTTCGACTGCCTGTCTGACGTGCGTAGTCAATTGGCCGGCCCGCAACTGCCCGTAGTTGAGTCCTTCGACCGCGACCTTGATCGTGGAGGATAGCTGGTAGGAAGTGACTCCCACGGCCACATCGAGCCCGGGTATGGGGGGCAGCCTGCGCAGCGATTCCACCGGAAAGTTGGCTACGAAGCTCAAGCCCGGGACGGAGGTCAGCACTCGCAGGTTCTGGCGCGTCTGCGACACGAGTTCGTCCATCACGACGGCACCTCCCGGATACCCGCCAGTACGCCAAGAGTGAAGAGACCGAGGACGAAGGCAATGGCGAACAGAAAATCGAAGCCGGTCAGAAAGACTGCGGGAAAACCGATGGTGCGCACCGGATCGACCCACTGGACTGCGATTTCGAGGTGACGCACGCTGAAAAAGTCGGCGAAAGCGCCGCCAAGCAGCGGACTGATGCCCGCTCCGAGGCTGGCCGCTAAGGATGCGGCCGTCAGGTAGGTCATGGCTTGAGCCTGCGGTGCCATCTTCATGCGGATTGTCGTGGTAGCGATGTTGATGCCGGCGCTCGCGATCCCTATCAGCATGTGCAAGGCCACGAGTAGGGGCACTGTGAAGGCGTGTTTTTCGGGCATCGCAGTGAAGGTCCAGCCGAGGATGACGAGGAAGTAGAGGGACGAAGAAAGCGACAGCACCGCCTTGCTGCCGAACTGATCGACGAACGGCCCCCAGACC
The DNA here is from genome assembly GCA_021295675.1 of Candidatus Latescibacterota bacterium. Next base: position 6,342 of record JAGWBY010000122.1, read on the forward strand.
CGCAGGAAGAGGACGTTGGCAAGCTGGCTCAACACGCCCAGCCCCACGACCCACGTCAGGTTCATGCCGAGCTTGGTCAGCATGTAAACGGTAAAGAAGGGTACCGCCAACTGGGCAACGAAGTTCCACAGGAACAGGAACTTGATTAGCTGCCGGAAGTTCTGGTCGCGGAACGGTGCCCCGAGGCTGCTGAACACCGAGGGGCGTTCACCTTCGGGGACGATCATCTGTGGCTCCGGCATGCGCGCCATGAACCCGACCGCACCGAATCCCAACACGACGCTGCCGAACAGCATCGCATACGAATAAGCGAAGATCTCATCGCTCGGGCCGGATGCCTTCCACCAGTCGATGTAGAGAGCTGCAATGAGCCCTGCCACCGCCGAGGCAATCGTCGCCACCCGCAGACGTTGGGCGAAAAACTTGCCCATCAGGTCCTGCGGCACAAGGTCGCGCAGCCAGCCGTTCCAGCTCGCGTTCACGAAGGCGTTGCTTACTCCTCGTAGTGCTATGAACACGAGCATGAGGGTCACAGCGCCCGGGTTGGGTACATCGATCAGAAAGGGGAGCAGCGCGATCGGGATCCAGGTGGCGTACGCGACGAAATAGGCGGTGACCGCGACGGCCTTTCGCAGCCGCAGTCGCTCGATAGCGAGCACCGCGACTAGCTGCAAGGGCTGCATGATGAACGGGATAGCCGTCATGATGCCGATGTGGAAATTGGACGCTCCGAGAATCAGGGCGAACGAGGCGAGGAACCCGCCGGATGCCAGTCCGTCGGCACCTGCCGCTGAGATCGCCTGCCGGGTCATGTTGCCCAACCCGCGCTGGCGCTCTTCGTCGTTGAGTTCGGGAACGGGTCGGAAGAACTTGGGAATAGCCATGTGTGTTTTTAGCGAAGCAAAACTGTGTTCAGTGTGCGCTCGAATCGGTGTCGAGTAGAAAGAGTATAAAACCCACGTCAGGCGGGCAAACTGTGCTTGGCTGGCGCAGCGCGATCCTTATATATTACGCGGCATGGAGAAATCGAACTCTGGCTATCATCGAAGAATAGGGGTTGGAGAACATGCTCAAAAAAGGGATGCTGCGGGGTCCGGTTTGAAAGAGCAGAGGAATTCGTTCAAGGACAGCGTTGACCGGATGTTCGCGGCGGCTGCCGCCACGATAGAGCTCGAGCCGGGACTCGCCGACCAGATCAGGACGTGCAACTCCGTGTTCCAGGTCAGCTTCCCCGTTCACATACGGGGCGAGTTTCGGGTCTTCACCGGTTGGCGTGCCGTCCACAGCGAGCACTTCCTGCCGGTAAAAGGCGGCATCCGCTATGCGCCGATCGCCGACCAGGACGAGGTGGAGGCCCTAGCCGCTCTGATGACCTACAAGTGCGCCATCGTCGATGTTCCGTACGGAGGCTCTAAGGGAGCCCTGCAGATCGATCCGCGCGACTACGACGCGGCCGAGCTCGAGCTGATCACTCGCAATTTCACGATGGAGCTGACGAAAAAAGGCTATATCAGCCCCAGCCTCAACGTGCCGGCTCCCGATATGGGTACGGGCGCGCGCGAGATGGGATGGATCGCAGATGCCTACCGGACTCAATGCCGTCGCCTGTGTCACCGGCAAACCCGTGCATATGAGCGGAATCCGCGGTCGCAACGAGGCGACGGGGCGCGGGGTACAGTACGCCCTCAGGGAATTCTACCGCCATCCCGAAGATGTGCAGAAGGCCGGGATGGATGGAGGCTTAGAGGGCAAGCGCGTAATCATCCAGGGCCTAGGCAACGTCGGGTACCACGCCGCGAAGTTTCTGTCCGAAGAGGATGGCGTCAGGGTGATAGCTGTCATTGAGCGCGAGGGGGCTGTGATGTGTGAGGACGGGCTAGACATCGAGGAACTCGCCACCTATCGCCGCGAAAAGGGCGATGGCCAGGGATTTCGGAACTCCGAGTTCGTGGAGGACGGCCGCTTTTTGCTGGAAGCAGACTGCGACATCCTGATCCCCGCAGCCATCGAAGCGGTGATCACCGTTGAAAACGCCGAGCGCATCCAGGCACCGCTGATTGCCGAGGCCGCCAACGGTCCGATCACTTTCGAGGCAGACGAAATCCTGCGCGATCGCGGCAAGGTGGTGATTCCGGACGCTTATCTTAACGCAGGGGGTGTGATAGTCTCTTATTTCGAATGGATCAAGAACTTGTCCCACATCCGCTTCGGCCGCATGGACCGGCGCATCGACGAGTTGCGTGGACAGCGCATCGTCGAGGCCATTGAGACCGCGGTCGGCAAACCCCTTCCCGAAACCCAGCGGCACGACCTGATGCGCGGAGCCGATGAG
>JAGWBY010000123.1 GCA_021295675.1 Candidatus Latescibacterota bacterium
GCCGCGCCAGTAATACGCCTGGCCGATCAGGAACATGGCGTCGTCAACCAAGTCGCTCTCCTTGTATTCGTCGAGCACTTTGGACGCCTTGCGCACTGCTTTGTCGTAGAGTTGGTCGGCCTGCGGCGAGCGCTGCCGCTGCAATTCGGGACCAGCCCGGTCAAGGGCCCAGTCGGCATAGGTCTCTTCGTGTTTGCGCCGCTCTTTTTCGGCCTCGCGGAAGGATTTTTTGGCGTTGTAAAACGTATTAAAATAGACGCAGGCCGAAATCGCCAGACAACAAGCCAGCAACAGCACCAAGGGCGCGGTCCGCACGAGCTGTCTCCTATCCCCGATGGTAATCCTGCAGGGATTGCACGCCCAGTTCGGCGCGTTGCAGCGCCTCAATGCCCGCAGCCGCAGCCCGAGCCCCGGCCATCGTCGTCGTATAGGGCACGCCGGTTACGACGGCGGCTCGACGCACCGCGAAGTCATCGTAGTAAGAAGGTTCGTCGAGTGGGGTGTTGATAATCAGATCGATCTGGCGGCTGCGAATCGCGTCTTCGATGTGCGGGCTGCCCTCGTGAATCTTGCGCACCCGCTCCGCGGCGATGTCGTGCTTGCCGAGGAAGTCGCGCGTGCCCTGCGTAGCCACCAACTCAAACCCGGCTGCGCACAGCCGACGGGCCACCGGCAAGACCTCCTCTTTATCGCAGTCGGCCACGCTGATAAAGACCCGACCGCACGACGGCAGCAGCGAACCCGCCCCCATCTGCGCCTTGAGGAAGGCCGTGCCAAAGTCGCGGCCAATGCCCATGATCTGGCCCCAGCAGGCTATCGGCCCCGGGGAATTTTATAAAGGGCAGCACGGCTTCCTTGACGGATATGTGCGCAGGCACAACTTCCTCGGTGAAGTCCTGCTCGCGCAAGCTCACCCCCACCATGGCCAGCGCGGCGATCTTGGCCAGCGGACGGCCAATGGCCTTGCTGACAAACGGCACGGTGCGCGAAGCCCGGGGATTTACCTCAATAGACGGCGTATTGCACGTTCATCAGGCCGACCACGCCAAGGGCGCGCGCCAACGCGTGGGTGTACTCGCGCATGGCTTCGATGTGCTTGGCCGGCGTGTCGTAGGGCGGCAAGGCGCAGGCGCTATCGCCCGAATGCACGCCAGCGTGTTCGATGTGCTGCATGATCCCGCCTACTACCACGTCCGTCCCGTCGGCCACGGCATCTACGTCGAATTCCTCTGCACCTTGCAGGTAGCGGTCGATGAGCACGGGCCGCTCGGGCGCGACCTCAATAGCTTCGTTAATGTAGGTTTCGAGGCCCTTGACATCGTAGGCGACGACCATGGCCCGCCCGCCAAGCACGTAAGAAGGCCGCACCAAGACCGGGAAGCCGATCTGCTCGGCAATCGCGCACGCCTCGTCACAACTGGCGGCCATGCCATTCGCCGGCTGGCGGATGCCCAGTTCGTTCAACAGTTGACCAAAGCGCTCGCGATCTTCGGCCAAGTCGATACTGCTGGGCGAGGTGCCGATGATGGGCACGCCCTCGCGCTCTAGTTCGGCCGCCAAGTTCAACGGGGTCTGCCCGCCGAACTGCACGATGACGCCGTCTGGGGCTTCGCGCTCGACAATGTGCAGCACGTCTTCGATCGTCAGCGGTTCGAAGTAGAGCTTGTCGGCCGTGTCGTAATCCGTGCTGACCGTCTCGGGATTGGAATTAACCATAATGGTCTCATAACCGATTTCGCGCAGCGCAAAACACGCGTGGACGCAGCAGTAATCGAATTCAATTCCCTGGCCGATGCGGTTCGGCCCCCCGCCGAGGATGGCGATTTTCTTGCGCGTCGAGCGCTGCACTTCGTCCTCGCGGTCGTACGTTGAATAGTGATACGGAGTGTAGGCCTCAAACTCAGCGGCGCAGGTATCGACTGTTTTGTACACCGGACGAATGTCCAATTCGCGGCGACGCCGACGGACACCCACCTCGTCGCAGCCACTAAGATGCGCTAGCTGGCGATCGCTAAATCCCCACTCCTTGGCGCGGCGCAACAAGGCGACATCGACGAGCACGTCTTCGCGCGCTAGCTGCTGTTCGAGTTCAAAAAGTTGGTAGAGCTGGTCGAGAAACCACGGGTCAATGCCCGTGAGGCCGTAGAGTTCGTCGTGGGTGTAGCCTTTGGCGATGGCCAGCTTGAGGTAGAACATGCGCTGGGAGTTGGGACGCATCAATTTCTCGCGCAGTTCCTCGTCGGCCACCTTGGGCACCAAAACCCGCGCGGCCAACCTCCAGCGAGCGCAAACCCTTTTGCAGGGACTCCTTAAAGGTGCGGCCAATGGCCATGGTCTCCCCCACCGAGCGCATCTGGGTGTCGAGTGCGTCCGGCGTGCTGGGGAACTTCTCAAAGGTAAAGCGCGGAATTTTGGTCACCACGTAGTCGATGGTCGGCTCAAAGGAGGCAGGAGTCTCGCGAGTGATGTCGTTGCGGATTTCGTCCAGACTGTAGCCCACGGCCAGTTTGGCGGCGATCTTGGCAATGGGAAAGCCCGTTGCTTTAGAAGCCAGCGCCGAGGAACGCGAGACCCGGGGGTTCATCTCGATTACTACCATGCGGCCGTCGGTGGGATTGACCGCGAACTGGATATTGGACCCGCCGGTATCTACGCCGATCTCGCGCATGATGCGGATGGCCGCATCGCGCATGTGCTGATATTCTTTGTCGGACAAGGTCTGCGCCGGCGCAACCGTGATGCTGTCGCCGGTGTGGATACCCATGGGGTCGAAGTTTTCAATCGAGCAGATGATGCGCATGACCTCCAGCTCGAATTCCTTCCATCCGAGCACCGATTCCTCGATTAGCACCTCGTCGATTGGACTCAGGTCGAGGCCATGACTCACGATCCGCTCGAATTCCTCGGCGTTGTACGCCACGCCGCCGCCAGAGCCTCCCATCGTAAAAGAGGGGCGAATGATCGTCGGATAGCCCAAGTCGGCACGGTGCTTTTGCGCCTCTTCGAGGCTGTGGACAACCCGGCCCGGTCCATGGCGGCTTTGAAAAGCTCGCGGTCTTCGGCCATCTTGATCGCGTCGATTCGCGCACCAATCATCTCGACGTTGTGCTCGGCAAGGGCTCCGCTTTCGGCCAAGGCCACCGCCGTGTTGAGCGCGGTTTGACCGCCGAGCGTCGGCAGCAGGGCCTGCGGCTTTTCCTCGGCGATGATCCGCGCGCAAATTTCCGGCGTGATCGGCTCGATGTAGGTCCGGTGGGCAACCTCTGGATCGGTCATAATCGTCGCCGGATTGCTATTTACCAAGACGATTTCGTAGCCTTCTTCGGCCAGCGCCTTACAGGCTTGCGTTCCCGAATAATCAAACTCGCAGGCCTGGCCAATGACAATGGGACCAGAGCCGATGAGCATTATTTTTTGAATATCTGTGCGTTTGGGCATGGAGTTTTAGCGAGGCAAGGTCAAAGCAGGGGAAGCTGGTGGGGAGTTGTCGTCTGGGTCTGCGAGTGATTCGAGTATGTATCCCAGTCGGGGGCGTACTCGTCGGCCTGATCCCCCCATCCGAACCAACCTTTCCGCGGCCCTCGTGCGAACGACTCAATGAAGGGGCCTGGACTGCACGTTTCGATCAACTCGTACTGTCCTAAAGCCTTAGGTAAATGAGGAACAGGATGAGCGCAAGCTGGCCGTAGCGCTCCCAATCGTGGCCCTGACGGACCTTGAACTTGGGACGCGCCACTTCTTCCTGGAGATCCACCTGAAAGCGCTGCTCGTTGATGAGACGGACTAGATGGGGATCGTAGTCGGCAATGGCCTTTAGGACCATGCGCTTGCGGCGCGCCGCTTTTTCAGCGCAGGCCCGCTGGGCGTCCTTGGCCGCGACCTTGCCTAGATCAGTGGACTGGTCGGCGATGCGAGTACTAGTCTTTTCTCGCGCCAAATTCTCGGCCAAGCGGCTGAGCGCTTCGCGGCTTTTCACGTTGTCCTGAATAACGGTATAGCAGGTGTCTATAAAGCGGCTAAAATCAGCGAGAATTTCCTCTTCCGAAAGCCCCAGTAAGTAGGACTCTTCGATCATTTCTTCAATGGCGTCTTTGACGTCGGCCATAAAGCAAGCCCTGTAACTCTTGTAAATTAAATGAAAAGCCAAGAAGTGCCCCACCGACACTCCGTTTCCAGATTAAAGCATCGCTTCAAACATGTCAAGCAGACCGCGCTGCATCCACCATAGCCAAGGCGATTTCTTCGGCTATGTCGCCCGCCCGCATCCCCCATTCCCCCAGCCGATCGACCGCCCGATCCCCAGCCCGACCGTGGACATAGACTCCGAGGCAGGCCGCGGTTTCCGCATCTAGCCCTTGGGCGATCAGCCCGGCGATGATCCCGGTCAGCACGTCGCCCGACCCGGCCGTGGCCATGCCCGGATTGCCCGTGGAGTTGACCGCCACGCGCCCATCGGGCGCGCCCTTCAACACGAGCGTCGCGCCGAATTCGCCGGCAAAGTCGCGGGCCACGACCATGGGCGCAGCGGTAATCTGCCGCTTGTCCAACCCGCTCAAGCGGGCAAACTCGCCCACGTGGGGCGTGAGAACCAGCGGTGCCGAGCGGCCCTTTAGCACATCGGCCTGCCCGGCGAACGCACTAAGCCCGTCCGCATCCAAAACGAGGGGCAGTTCGGTTTGCAACACCAGCCGCCTCACCAGCTCCTCGGTCTCTCGATAGCGCCCCAACCCCGGCCCCAAGGCCAAGACATCGGCCCGCGTCAACATAGTGAGCACCGCACCCAAAGCCCGCAGCGACAAACAGCGCCGCTTGCGCACTTCGGGCAGCGGCCGGGTCATCACCTCTGAGAGCTTGATCTCGAGAATGTCGTTGAGACTTGCGGGCACCCCTAGATGGACGCGGCCGGCCCCGCTCCTGAGCGCGGCATCCGCCGTTAGCGCGGCCGCCCCGGTCATGCCCACCGAACCCGCGACCACGGCCACCGTCCCGCAACTCCCCTTGTGTTCGTCGCCGCGCCGCCGAGGCACGAGCGGCTCCAGTCCCTCGGCAGAAAGCAACAGAGCTTGGGCAACTGCATCGCGCAGGATGGATTCGGGGAAGCCGATATTGGCCAAGTGCAGCGCACCACAATGCGATCGTCCCGGATAGAATAGCTGCCCGACTTTGACCAAGCCAAAAGTCACCGTCAGCACCGCTTGAACCGCCGCGCCGTGCACCTTCCCGGTGTCGGCCTCGACCCCCGAGGGAATATCCACGGCCACCACCGGCCTTTCGCAATGGGCCATGCGCTCGATGACGCGCGCCATGGCGGGACGGGGTGCCCCGCGCAATCCAGTCCCCAAAAGCGCGTCTATCACCAAGTCGGCATCGCGGAGAGCGACATCAAGCGGAGCCAAATCCTCGCCGAGCACCTCGACGGCTCCGCCCTCCTGTTCACAACGCCGCAAGTGCTCGGCCGCAGCTCCTTGCACGTCCGCGCGGTCTGCCGCGAGGAAGACGCGCGCCGACCCACCGCCAGCGCGCAAGAGCCGAGCTACAGCAAATCCATCGCCGCCATTGTTGCCTTTGCCGCACAAGACCACAGCCTGCAAACCGGCCAAGCCATCCCAGCGCGCTGCAATGGCCGCAACTACCTCTGTCCCCGCTCGCTCTATGAGTTCGGCGCTAGATATGCCCGCCTCTGCGATCGTGCGCTGATCGACTGCGGCCATTTCTCGGCCCGTTACCAGTTTGGGCAAGTCCAATGCTCAAGCCTCCCAGGGGCGGATCAGTTCGCGCAGCCGGCGCGGGGCTTCACTGGGCAGCGGCTGGCCCGTGTACTTGGGCAAGAGTGCGCGAAAGCCGACGCTGATCCACAAGGCCCAAGCCGCCAAGCCGCCGCAGAACAATCCCAATCCAGAAGCGACGCCAAGGCCCAAGGCCAAGCCTGCGGTCAGCAGAAAAACCAGCGAAAGCTTTACATTATCAACCGACAGGAGAAAACTGTAGCGCACCGTGGACCACACCGACCCCTCCTGGGTGACCAACACCGGAAAAACATACACCGCCACCATGCCCACCAGCAGCAAGAACCAGACCATCAGCCCACCCAAAAACACCCCCAGCCAGCCGCCGATCCGCTGATAAAAAACCACGTTGGCCAGCACCAGCGCGACCGCGGCGACCATCAGCAATCCCAGCGCGAGGGCGCGCCAAAAAAACGCGCGGCCAGCCGCCCAAAAGTCCCGCAGACCAAAGTCCCTGCCCCGCGCCCAAGCGGCCCCCGCGGCGAAGAGCATGGCCGTGGCCGGTGCGCTCAACAGCAAGGTACCGGCTAAGACGGCAGCTCCCACCAGACCCACGCCACCCAGCCCAAACCCTACTTGCAAAAGCGCGTACGCCCCGCCGATCCAAGGCAGGCTCAACGCGCTCCACAGCAAGTTGTAGCCCACCAACCCGCCCAAGCGGTCGTACGCCGTCCACAAGAAGCGTCGTAAGTTCTCGCTCAATGGGCCTCCAAACCCCGCAGCATAAACTCGGCGTACGTGCGCGCCGTCAACGCCAAGTCGCGCACCCGCACGCGTTCATCCACTCCGTGAGCGCGCTCGCCCTTTACGCCATAGCCAATACCGGGTAAGCCACCGTCAACTACAAAATAGTGCAGGTCTGTAAAGCCAGAACTGAGCCGGTAACTAGCGGTGCGGCGGCGCACGGCTTGCACAGCCGGTGCAAAGGCCTGTGGCAGTGCGTGCTCGGCATCGACGACGCAAGGTTCAATCCGCAAAGGCGCAGCCACTCGGCAGGGCGGCTCAGCGGATCGCTCCACAGCGCGTCGCAGATCGCGCTCGACTATTGCGAGTTGCTCTCCAGGCACTAAACGACGGTCCAGCGAAAAGCGGGCACAGGCGGGCACGGTGTTGATCTTGTCGCCCTCCCCGCCCGAGAACGTGCCGCCGATGTTGAGCGTGGGGTTGCGCGACCGACCGTCGAAATCCTCGTAGCACCGCTGGGGCGCATTCAGTTTCCGTTTGTAGGCTTGCAACTTCTGCACTACGCTCGACATGGCTTCAAAGGCATTGACCCCTTGTTCTGGGCTAGAAGCGTGGGCGGCCTTGCCCGTCAACTCGACCTCTAACCAGAGCACGCCGTTGTGGCCACAGCCGACCTGCGTCCCGGCCGCCCCCTCGCAGACGACCGCGAAATCGGCATTCACCAGCCCCTCTTTTACAACCCATCCCGCGCCCAATTGGCCGCCGGTCTCCTCGTCGGCGGTAAACGAACACTCGATGTTAAAAGCCGGCTCAGCACCCGTTTCCTTGAGCGCCTCCACGGCCATCAGCAACGCGGCGATCGCCCCTTTCATGTCCCCGGAGCCGCGGCCGTAGAGCGCATCGCCGGCCAACCCCGGCTCAAAAGGATCGCCGAATCTCCACTGCCCAGCGCAGGGCACCACGTCGTAGTGGGCATTGAAATGCACGGTCTGTGACCGGCCGACGTCCCATCGAGCAATCAGGTTGTAGCGCGGGAACTCATCCGAGCCGAGCACGCGGCGCATTTCTTGGTCTGGGACGCGGTGGACTTTGGCTTGCAGCCCCAAGCTCTCGCAGCGCTCCAAGAGCGCGTCGGTCATCGTTCGGTAGTTTCGCCCCGGTGGATTGGTGGTATCCACGCGCACGAGCGTCTGCACACTGCCGACCAATTGTTCTTGGTGCTCTTCGATATATTGATGAACGCTAGCCTTCATACGTGATTTGCTCAGAACGTGGTCTCCTTAGTCGTTATGGGGCACCAGCGCGCCGCAGTCAAATGGTGCAGCAATACGCCTTGGGCCTCGGGCGTGCCAATCTGTTGCAGAGCCGCCGTGCTGTGCCCTTGGACGTAGCGATTCTCGTCGCTGAGGGCCGCAGCCAAGGCGTCTGTAGCCGCCGCGGCCGTCGGGCCGAAGTGGGCCAGCGCATAGGCGGCGTTGAAGCGCACCTGTTCGTCCTCGTCCGCCAACAGCGCAGCCAACGCGGACACTGAGACTGCTGGATTCAACTCAATGGTTCCGAGGGCCTCTGCCACGTTGCGCCGCACCCATGCGTCCGGATCGTCGCTCAGTGCGCACAGAGCCGCCACGGCCGCAGCACCCGCCCGCGCCCCCATGTCGCCCAGCGCGTACGCGGCAAAACCCCGCACGTGTTCGCGCTCATCGCCAAGGGCCACAACCAAGGCGTCCACAGCTTCCTCCCCCACTGCACCGAGTGCATACGCCGCATGCTCGCGCATGTGTTCGCGCTCGTCGTCAAGAGCTGCAATCAACGGATCTACTGCGACCGCACCCATCGCACCGAGTGCATACGCCGCGTTGAGACGCACCGGCTCAGCCTCATCGCCCAGCGCGCCGAGTAGCGCGTCCAGTGCGGGCGCGGCCTTTTCCCCCAACGCGCCGAGAGCATCGGTCGCTGCCAAGCGTTGTTCTAACGTTCCGTTAAGGAATTCGCTTAGTTGTTCAATTTGCCCGTTGGCCTCGGCACGATTTTGGGATCCCGCGTGCCAATCCCATATCCGCGACCACACGACTCGATGCTTGCTAGAAGGCGTGGAGCCGTTGGCCGGCCACCCCGGAGTTTGGATGTTCCAACTGGGTCGAGTCGGCTCGCTGAGACGGGTAAATTGGAACTTCATCATATAGCGGTTGGCCGCCGAGCTGTTGGGCATGGCCCGGTGCCACAAGTCAAAATGCACTAAGGTGCAGGTGCCGGCCTCGCCGAGGACCGGCAAGTGCCGCTCGTCCTCCTCGTCGTCTGCGCGGCCGTTGTAGTAATGCGTACCCGGCATGACCGCGGTGGGACCGTTTTCCAAGGTGACGTCTTGTGGGTAGTAGAAAATCATCACCCAGCGATTGCGGTGATAGCGCACCTTGCGATAGCCCCAATAGCTGTCCTTGTGCCAGCCACCGCCCTCGCTGCCAGCTCGATTGATGTGGCAGTGGCGGTGAGTGTGCATGACGTAATCCGACCCGACCACCGAAGTGAGGGCACCGCGCACGACCGGATCGTCAAAGACCTGCTGCAACGCCGGGAGGCGGGGCAGAATGCCTTCCTTGGCAAAGACCTCTTCGGTGCGCTGGTAGATGTCTTGGTGGAGGGCGGCGGGCAGTGAGGATTTGAGCGTGAGATAGCCCTCGGCTATAAACTGCTGCATCTCCTCGTCGCCGAGGAGGTACTGAGGGTCTAACATGAGAAGTCTCCTGAGATGGATGGGAACAAGGGCAATGTCGGCCAAAAAAGTATCGCTGGAGGCCGGGTAGGGCAATCCCAAGCTAAGAGCCGCCCGGTCCCCATTGGGGCAGCTTATCCAACAAGTAGCGCAGGGCGACCTCTGGCGTCATCTCGTCTAGGTCCAGCGTCACGTGGGCTTGGTCAAAGCCGCCTTGGCGTTCGGCCAACAATGGCCGGAGTTCCTCCGTACTTTCGGGCGGTTGCAGCAGCAGCGGATGCGGCCTTACGGCTTGGTGGCGCAGCTTCCAATAAGTGCTAGCCAGCGACAATTTGAGATACACCAACGTCGCTTTGTCCAGTACCTGCTGGAGATTGCCCCTTTTGATCAGCGCCCCATCGCCCAAGACGACGATCCCAGACGGACGAGTGGTCAGCGCTTGGGCGAGAAAGCGATCCTCCAATTGGCGCAGGGCCTCTATGCCCTGCGTCTGCACGAGGGAAACCAAGGACTGGCCAGCCTCGTGCTCGACCCAGCGGTCCACTTCGATGAGAGGCAGGCCGCTCAACGCGGCCAAGTCGCGGCCCAAGCCGTGCTGGTCAACGCCTAAGAAGCCGAAGAACCAGCGGCCCATGTTCGTAGTAATTCGACAAGGTCTTCACTGATTGTCTGGGCCGCGCCTAATAGCGTAGCTCTGGACCAAGGCGTCTTGGCCAATCGGGATCGGATCGCTCATGTCCTGCTTCCTGTTAAAAGTCGAGCAGCTTTCGCTCTCATAAGGGCATTCCAATTAAACCGGGAATCTTTGCTGTATCAAGGCCGGAGCGGGCGAATAGGCGTTGTGGTGGCAGCGGCTAGATATAGTAACTGACGTTACGCATCTGCGCCGAACCGATAGATGTAGGGGCGTCCCTCGTGGGCGCCCAATCGACACCGCGCATTCAGTCCGCGGGATCCTACGAGGGCAATCACAAGATATAGTAATGCGGATTTGAACGATTCGAGCGATGGATCGTCTTGTACATCCTATTCTGCGTCTATCTGCGTCCATCTGCGGATTGTGTTTCACCTCTTGACAACTAAACATTTGTTCAGTATCCTTTTGTTCAGAGAAAGAACAGATTAAAGCAAACCCTTATCCCCAATCTGTCCCCATACAGGAGATGCCATGTCCGCACAGAAAACGCAATGGGTAAACGCCGCTCCGCTCGAATCCGTGCCGCCGGGCCAAGCCCGGGCAGTGCGGTTGGGCCGCGAGCGCAGCATTGCTTTGTTCAACGAGAAAGACAAAATCTACGCGACCGACAACCAATGTCCCCACATGGGATATCCGCTGATCCGCGGCGTGGTGCGGCACGGAGTGCTCACCTGCGACTGGCACGGCCGCAGCTTCGACTTGCAGGGCGGCGGCTGTTTCAACCGCGAGTGCGACGATTTGCAGACTTTTGCCGTGGAGGTGCGCGGTCCCGATATCTGGGTCGAAGTGCCCGAGCCGAGCTACCGGCGGCGCGAGGAACACCTGAACCTCTTGTGGGAGGGCCTGTTGAGCTGCGACCGCTGGACCCAATCCAAGGCCATCGCCCTGCTGTTGCGCGGCGACGTGCCCCAAGACGACATCGTGGAGTTGGTCGTGCGCCACCTAGGCCGCCACATCGCCAGTTCCCATGGTACTCCTGCTATCCGGCCTCCAAGTGGCGCGGCGCTACGAAGAAGAAGACCGCTTGATCGCCTTGACTACGGCGGCCGGGGCTGCGGCCGGGGACGCAGCCGAGCGATTGGAAGTGGTCCCCCTGCCCGATCCAGTCGCTTGGACCTCCATTGAGCGTTGGGTGCGCGCTTTTTCCCGCGACGGCCAGGCCGGGCGCATTGAGCGCTGCCTGTTCACCGCTGGCCACGCGGGGCATCAAGATAACATTCTCCCCCTGCTCTTCGACTGTGCGACAACCCCCTATTTTCTCGGCTTTGCCGACCACATCATCTGGCTGGACCACTTGGCCCGGGTACAGGAGGAATTCGGCTGGGATCGGGCCGGGGAGCTGGTTTTCAACTTAGGGGCCAAGCTAGTAGGGCGCGGTCGCGGCGAGCCCGAGCGCTTTCGCAGAGACGCCATTGCCCTCATGGGCGATATGGAACCGGTCTTAGCTCAAGCCCAAGCCGGCGCCTTAGAGGTCCCCTACGACGAAGACAGCTTAGTCAAGGCTCTAGTAAGCGCCGATTTGGAAACCGCTTTTGGAGCCTTGACCCAACAGCTAGAGGCCGGGGTCAGTATCGACCGCCTCATCGACACCTGCCTGTTGCTAGCGGCCGACCGCATGGCCCGAGTGCCGGTGAACGTGGAAGCGGGCTGGCCCTGTCTCACCCGGGAGTTCAACTTGGCCGCAGCCCTGCGCACAGTGCAGCATTACGGAGGTCCCACAGCCGCGGCCCGAGGGCTGGTCCACGCAGCGTGGCAGTTCTTCGACGACCGCTGGCTCAACATTCCCTACCGCCCCCTGAGTGAGCCTCTGACTACCTCGGCGACCGCAGAGGATCCGGCATCCATTGTGGAGGCCATCCAGACGCTCAACGTCCAAGAGGTAGGCCCCCGCGTCTTGGCCTACGGACTAGCGGGCCATCCGGGAACCCCCCTGATAGAAGCTATGGGCCGGGCCATCCTGTGGGACGACACAGCCCATCAGCTACTCCCCACGCTGGGGACCGTTTTCGCAGAGTGGGAGCGTTTTGCTGAAAGCGATCACCCAGCCCGGCTGCAGATCTTGGTGGGGCTAGCCCGCTTTGCCACAGATGTGCGCACCAACAAAGACAGTGGCTCGGCCGCGCGCGCGGCTCTGCGCTTTGCCCAAGGCCACACAGCCGTAGATATCTTTGAGGACTAAGGAGAAAATATGTCTGAACAAGCGAGTACTTTTGTACCAGTAGCCCGCGCCGACGAGGTGGAAGAGGGGCGGCCCAAGGCAGTGCGGATCGAGGGCCACAGCGTGGCTTTATTTCGCCACCAAGGCACCTTGTACGCCACAGATAACCAATGTCCGCACATGGGATACCCCCTCACTCGGGGCCGGGTGCGCAATGGCGTGCTCACCTGCGACTGGCACGGCTGGAGCTACGACATGCGAGGCGGCGGCTGCTTCACCGGCGGCTGCGACGATCTGGACACTTATCCGGTGGAAGAGCGCAACGGTCAGGTATTCATCGATGTGGCCGGGACCAACTCCAAGCGCGGAGACGCCCACTTCCTGCTCCTGAAGGAAGGACTGCTCAGCGGCGACAACTGGACCTTGTCCAAAGCCATCGCCATTCTGCTGGCCCGGGGAGTCTCCGAGGATGAGACCCTAAATCTGCTGGTCGAGCACATGGGCCGCTTCATCGCCACCGAGCGGGGTCCCGACGGAGGCCGCGATGTAGCCCTGCTGGTCAACGGCGTGAAGGTGGCCCGCCTGTACGAACCAGCCGACCGACTCATCCCGCTCATGATGGCGGCTTCGGGGGCCGCGGGCCGGGCCGGAGACCGTCCCCAAATCCACCTACTGCCACAGCCGGTAAACTGGGACAAACTGGCCCGCTGGATCCACATCTTCAGCGCCGACAAGACTTGGGAAGGCATTGAGAAATGCCTAGTGACCGCTCGGCATTTAGGCGACTGCGACGACCGCATTGTGCCGCTGTTGTACGAGTGCGCGGTCGAGCCTTATCTGCTGGGCATGACCGAAACGCTGATCCACTTGGGCTATCTAGCCGAGTTACTGGAGGAATTCGGCTGGGACCGCTCCCAACTCTTGGTGTGCAATCTGGCCGCCAAAATGCTGGGCCGCAATCGACCAGCTCCGCAAGAAGCCCGTCGAGAGGCCATAGACTTGTTCGCCAAGGTGGAGCCGGTGATCGCCCAGTACGCGTCCGGTTCGGGGGATTTCGACTCGGATCTGTTGGCCGCCGGCTTGGTCAGAGTGACCCGAGTGCTAAAAGCGGGAGCCGATATCGAGCAGGTGGTCTCCACCATGGTGCTGTTAGCAGCCGACCGCATGGCCCGCACGCCGGTGAATATGAGCCCCGGTTGGTTCGATCTGAACCACGAAATGCTCCTAGCCGCGTCCGTGCGCACGGCCCGGCGTTATGCCGGCGATCAAGTGGCGGCCCAAGCCCTATACCACGCGGCTTGGCAATTCTTCGAAAACCGCTGGCTCAATATCACACCCCGGCCCCTGAGAGCACACCCAGCCCCAGAAGAGGCGTCCACTGGCCAAGACGAGGCCCTAGCCGAGGTGATCGAGGCGATTGAGACCATCCAGATCCGCGAGGTGGGCCGCTTGGTGCGCGAGTACTTGCACCGAGGCTTCGACGGAGACTGTCTGCTGCGCGAATTGGGCCAGACCATCCTCAAGGACGACAATGGCTGGCATTTGCTGCACGGCTTGCGCACGGTCAGCGAAGAGTGGAGCCGTTGCGCTGGGCATCCGGCGCGGGGGCAGTTGCTGGTGGGGCTGGCCCGTTGGGCTACGGATGTGCGGCGCAATACGGGCAGTCAGTCGGCAGTGCAGACAGCGCAGCGCTTTGCCCGAGGCGAGACCGCAGTAGAGCTATACGAGTAGCAGAGCAGTAAGAAACGGTAGGTCGCCCAATAATTGAATTTGATAAATTGTCCGTAGGGGCGGGCCTGTGGCCCGCCCACACTCCCGGCGAGTGTAAGCGGCCGTTGTGCGACTACCGACGCATCGCAAAAGTCAATACGCCACCCCAACTAGGCGAGCAGCCGAATTGTCATCTCCCGCGTCGTCATCTACCTCAATACGGGCGAGGTAGAGGCCCGGGGATACCAAAGTTCCCCCTGCGTCCCGTCCGTCCCAGACAAGGTTATACAGCCCATTCGCCATATTGCGCTTCTCAGAAAGACGCCTCACTTCCCTGCCTGCCAAGTCGTATAAATACACCGTTACTTGCCGGGCTACATTGACTTTGAGCACGGCAAACGAAAAGACAGCCGCGTCGTTGATGCCGTCGCCATTGGGGGTAAAGGTGGCGGGATCTACCTCGATTGTCCCGATCTGCCCGCGGCGGGCAGTCGTCAATACTGTCAACCCCTCACCAGCGGCTAATTCGTCGCCTACCGGATTCGCTGGATCCACCCTCTGCCAATTGTCCGCCTGCGTCGAGCGCCCAACTTCAGCTACAAAAGTGGCACCGCTCAGAAAGACGCGCGACGAAAAAGAGATCCTCACAATATCCGCACCGCCTTGCCGCAGTATTCTTGGCAGGCCGAGTTGTAGTGTGTCACTTGCCACCTTGGCCAATTCCAGTTCCTCCCCCGCCTCATTCTCAAAACGGCCTTTTTCCACCTCGGCAAATATCTCCTCGTTTCCGGCTACAAATTCGCTTTCGTCTCCCAAACTTCGCGAAGGCGCTACGAGACGGATGCGGTCGAATCCCGGGTCTCGAGTAGCAAAGGAGGGGCGGATAAAGAGGTCGAAATCCGTGAGCTCGCCACTGGGGACATCTCGCTTGGGCTCTATCTCCCCAGCGATGCGATCCACCAACGGCGCTGTGAAATGGAGCTGGATCGACTCTAGGCTGGCGGCCGCTGCCGCGTCTTCACTGAGCAGTCTCGCCTGGATCATCATATAGCGCCGGGGATTGGGGGAACGTATGACCTCGCCCGGTTTGACATAGACTTGACTCCAGTTGCTCCAGCCCGGTCCCGGCAGGAACTCGGTAAGGATATCCCCCCGGTAGAAAGACGGCTGCTTCTCGTATTCTTCTTTGTTGGCTACCTCCGTGCCGTCTTTTTTAAAATAGCGGTTTACTTCGCGCAGATCGTTTCCCGTGCGAGTGCGGATTTCTACCGCCGTGCCCGAGGGGGTGTCGGCTTCCCAGTCGATGGTCGTCAGCGTCTTGGAACTCCCCAGATCAATGAGGTCAGAAGTCATCTCGAGGATCGGCAAGTGCCCGTTGGCGAAGACTTGGATTTCGGTCACCGTACTCAGTATCCGGTGCCCTTCATGAGCCCTAGTGCGGCGGGCAATATCCAGGTTGCGGAATTCCAGAAAGCGCATCGGACGCGGCTCGAAGTGATCCTCGAATAGCCGCGTATTTTGGTTTAGCTGCCGCGTCTCACCACTCAATTCCTCCCAGATTAAACTGCCATCGGGTGCCAGCGAGCCGTCCGAACCGCGCAACCGATAACCAATCAGGTTTCTTCCTCCGACGCGGGTAATGATGCGCACAGCATGGATCAAAAAGTGAGAGCCTAGATTTACGTTCAACAGACCCCACTCGGCGGTCTCTCCAGTGGGAAAGTAAACCATGCCCTGCCACTCGGTGCGCACGTTGCCGTCAACGGCAAGTTCGGGCGAAGAATTGGGATTGACATCGTGTAGATTACCGCCGCGCTCTACGATTCCCAAGGCAATATTCTCGCCCACAGTCCACACTTCCACCTCGGCGAGTTGAGGTCGTTCGCGGCGGTAATAGCGCACCCCGCCCTGCTGCTCAAGTGGCAACTGGTCGTAGCGCTCGGCCGTTACTAGACGACGTATTCCACCGCGCCTTGGTTCTCTGCTGTCAACGCCTGATACTCCTCGGCAGAGAGCTGTTGCGCCCGCTCGCCATTGGTGGCCGTGGCTGCGACGCGCAGGTACTGCATGATGCGGCCGGTCCACTCTTCTGTATGGGTGCCCAGTGGTGCGAGGTCGAACTCAAAGACTCGCTGGTCGCGATTGGGCTGGGTAGTGCTGCCAACTAGGGTATAGTCCAAAGCACCGCTGCGATCGGCCGTGCCAAAGGGGTTTTGCCCCCCTGCCGAATGCACCCTGAATTGCAGGAACGGATACCCTTCTTCGGCAAAGCGCACGACGACTTTGGTGGCCGACACCAGACGGCCAAGATCAACCTCCAACACCCAATCTAGCAGGGGGTCGGCCGGATCCGGCTCCCAAGCCGTAGCCAAATCTGCGTCAATGGCCCGCTCCGCTAGTTGCGGATTTGAACCAGCCCTTTTGATCCCGCCGCGCGCCAGCAGAGTGTTATTTTCATCCTTGAACGAATTGGCGTACTGATCTTGCAAGCTGCCATCAATGGGATAGCTGAAGTCGGCCACATTCAATATGGCGTTGTGCGGGACTTGTATGAATCTGGACTGCACCGCGCCAGACGGCGTTATGGTCACCATATCGCTCGGAAACTCCCAAGCCTGCCAATGCGCCTGGGTCCGCACCTCCACCCGGTCTGCACCCAGACTGTAACCCTTTGACTGGGCCCATACTCCGTTTAGAGCCATAGGGAGAAAAAGAGCTACAAAACAGAGCGTCAATCTCCTCGCGGATGTCTCTAAAATCATCGAGTACTGTGCAAGTAAACGGTCTCCCATAACCTATTGTCCTAGGTAAAGACGTACCTACGCATCTAACTAACCATCGCCCTTGATCGGGGCTTCCCGAGCATGGCGCTGCAGGAACGTGTCGGGTAGGGCCGCCGCCAATGCGCTGTCAGATACGGCGATCCGCTCTTTGTACTTGTCCAGCAGGTCATCGATCAATTCCTCAAACAGTTGCTCTCGCTTCTCTCCGCGCACTAAAGCCCGCGCCTTTTTCTCGACTTGAAAAAAGGGAGATACTTCCCCTCCCTGGCGGTTGAGAACTCTGAAAATGCTGTATCCGCCTTCAACGTGCACCGGGCCAGTAATTTTGTTGAGGTCGGCCGCTTTTACTGCTTTGAAGAGCCTCGGCAGAGTCAGCCGCTCGTACTCGCCCAAATGCATCAAGCCGTCTTCTTCCCGCATATCTGGGCGGATGGTGTGCTTTTGGGCAAGCATTCCGAGGGTCGCACCTTGTTCGATGGCGCGCAGCAAACCAACGGCTTCCACCTCGGTCTCGACCAGCACTTCAACGACGATGTATTGGGCCGGTTCTCTGAACAAATCCTCATTGTCTTCGTAAAAATCCCTAGCTTCTTCCAAGCTCGCCTCGGATTGGTCAATGACCTCTTCTTGGCGTAGCTGTTTAATCATGAATTCCGTGCGTATTTCCTGCCATCGCTGTTGTCCAGCCGCCATCTCCTCTAACCCGGCCCGCTGCGCCGCCTCGGCCAACAAAACCGGTGTCAAGACCAATTCCCTCGCTGCATCAACCACCTCGGCACTGTCCTGTATACCCCAGCCGGACAGTGCCCGCATATCCCCCCACAGAGCATTGAGGTAATCTCCCAGAGATATCTGCCCTCCCTTATAGGTAAAGAGGGGCTGGTCCGCCTCCTCGGTAGTCAAATGAGCGAGTCGCAACCGGGTGTGAAGTCCCGCTTTATTCAACAGAAGATCCAAGCCCTCTGGCACTAGCTGCACGTCCAGCTTACGGGTGAGAGACGCGATTTCCGCTCTTTCCTGCTCTAGTCGCTTGCGTCCGTAGAGCATATTGCGAATCTGCTGTCGTTTTTCTTCTAACGACACGGGCTGGTCCTGGAGGAAACGCACGATTTGGTAGCGCGTGCCCATGGGCAGAATCGGCGATAGCTGTCCGTTCGGCAGACTGCGAAACAGCTCGTCTGGAATCTGCAACCTGCGGGCTTGCTCCAGATCGATAAATCCCAACACGCCCCCTTGGGCAGCCGACCGCTCGTCTATGGTATATTCGGCAGCCAGTTGGGCAAAATCCTCGCCCGCTGCAAGTTGCTCATAGATCTGCTTTGCAGTACTGTCCTCTTCCACCAGAATGCCTGCCATCTGACGCTTGCGGTCTAGGCCACTGCGGGCGAAATAGGCGCGTATCTCCTTCTCTGAAACCTGCACATTGGGCACCAGTGCGATCTGGCGATAGGTATCGACCAAATGCTGACGCCAGTACTGCATCGCCTTAGTCTGGACCACCTGAGCGGTATCCAATCCCCGCTCTTTGGCCTCCAGTACGATCAGGTACTTACCCAGCAGACTGCGCAGGTAGCGCTTCCGCACTGGGTCACTGGGGCATCTGGACGACAAAATCGCGCATCTCGGCCGCCGAGATGGAAGTGGAATCAATGCGCGCCACCACACCGGGTTCGAGGACGACCTCCGCACTCGGAGAACACGCCGCGAGACTCCACATGAGTACCAACCCACATCCTTGCCAAGTCCATGGTTTTTTGTTGCTCATGTCTTCTATCAGTACGCTAGGGCGATAGCCCCCAGTCGTTCCTCCCGACCGCTGCCCGCTTCGACCACGACGCGGTAAATGTATAGTCCTGGATCTACCAATTCGCCTTGGTCATCCCGCCCATCCCAAGCAGTTTGATAAAGCGCACTCCCCCCCTCCCCAGCGCCCAAGGTTCGCACTCGGTTTCCCGCTAGCGTATAGATTTCCGTCTCAAGGGGCACGACATCGGTCAGACGCAGTAACGTATAGGAGAACTGCACTTTGTCGTTGATGCCGTCGCCATTGGGTGAGAACGGGTTGGGAACCACCTGTACGGCGCTGAGCAGACTGCCCTTGAGCGGCGTGCGGACGTTCAAATCATCGCTCAACAACTCGCTTATAGCATCTCCGGGAATCACGCTCTGGGGCACTTCGTCGCTGTCCGCATCCGACACGGCACCGTTGAAGGCCGTTCCGTAGTTGAAAACCCGGGCGTCGAAATCTACTTCTAGCAACGTCTGATCTTGGTCGATGCGAGCAAATTGAACGGCAAACTGGTGGGGATCTGCCGGATCGAAACTCGGAGTAAAAGCGACCACTTCGCGGTCGATGCGCACCTCGTGGATGGCCTCCAGACGCGCAGATGTGCGCACCTCAAAGACATTGAAACCCGCCTGCTCCGCCTCCAGTCGGGCTCGCACCGCATAGGTGAATCGAACTGGATCGGCCGACTCCACAAAAGGAGGGTAGATTTCGCCAATCGCCTCGGAGACTACAGGTGGTTGGGAAAATTCAAAAAACAGCGAATCAATCTGTCCCCCCGCCAATCTGGCGGAGAAAAAAGCGACGTGTAACTGCACATACTGCCGGGGGCTGGGAGAGCGAATCTGGATGCCGGCGAGTCCGTCCGCATACTCATAGGTGTGCTCCTGGGTAATGTTCCCCCGCACGTTCTTGGGCATGGCTTCATAATTTTGGCGGCTCATGGGCTGGCCATTGGCCCCGAATGGCACTTCCTCTCCGCCCACCCCGGTCTTGCGCCAGTAAACCTCGGGCTGGTCATCACTGCCGCTGCGGCTCTGGATGACTATTTTCGCTTCTGGATCGAGGTCGCCGTTCCACCAAATGCGTCCCAAACTGGATGCTCGTCCCAGATCGATCGGATCGGACAGAAATGAGGCCTGCGGAACAAACCCCTGACCGTACACCTCGAACTCGGCTACTTCCCAGGTTTCCCCCACTTCCAAGGGATGGAGATAGACATGGCGTGCTATCTGGGGTTCAATATCCAGTTCGACTACCGGACTCAAGTTGTCCTTCTCGTCGTGAACCAAGGTCCAGATGAGATTTCCTTTTTCGTTTTTGCTCTCTTCCCTGCCGTGGATCTTGTGCCCCGGATTATCGGCACGGGTTGCAAAACGAACCCCTTCAATGGGGAATGGTGCCCCGAGGTCAAAGAACATCGGCGTAGTATAGAAGAACCCGGGGCCGCGGAAGAAGTTGATGCGCGGCGGATGCACAAAAGCCGTATTCGAATCGCCATCTACTATCAACACGCGCTCTTCTAGCCAATTGGCCGGCAGGGTATATATGCTCACCAAGCTGGTAATGTCGCCATTTCGCTCGCCCATCGAGGCAATCAAGTTCTCGCCGCTTTCGGCGCTGAACGGGCGGATGGCCCCCGGCACTTTTGCCACATCGATAAAACTCAGAGTGCCGCTTTCACTCCAAGGGGTTCCGGCGTGGCCCCCCAGTTGGTAAAATTGGCGCGCCTCGGCCCGATAGCCCACTCCCATCCCCAACACGGTCAGGACTATAATCAGCACCTGTCTCACCCAGTGCCTCCTTTGCTTGGTCGCCAACTACAACTAAGAGAACGGCGGGATTTACAGTCACCCGTAAATCCCGCCCGAAACAATCCTCCAACTTCTACGATACAGGCAGTCAGGTCGGCCTTATCAGAAGGAGGACTTGATCTGGCCCCAAGTGCTAGCCTCGACTCCGGTAGCCCCAGCCTCGGGCAACCCCTCTTCGACGGGTGCCAACAGATAGTCGCCGAACTGGTCGGCATCCCTAGAAGCGCCTACACCACCAAAACCAGACCAATAGGCATCGTCATAGGAGCCGGGGTCGGCATCCTTGTCGCCCCAGTTGACCTCTATACCGACAACGGTGCCTTCGACCCAATTGTGTTGAACACTCTGGTCGGCACCGTCGGGATGGATGTCGTCAAAGGGCACAATGGAGTACTCGCCGAACATTTCGGCTGGCTCTTGGGTATCGACGTTACCGCGGAGAAACTGGCCGGCCCACTCCACGTACGGGGGCTGGCCCGCCCAAGCTTTGGTGCCATCGATAATCCGGGTGTAATAACCGGAAGAGCTGAAAATTGGGCCGGCCAAATCGTAGCGTTGAGCTTGGGCACTGGCCCAGCGGGTCTCGAAATCATCTCCCTGGTCGAAGCCGCGAAAGATGCCGCCGGAGTGGTCCCAATCTGTAGTCGTTGACCACTTCTCGGTGTTGTTGATGTAGTCGTCGGCAATCCAAGCTGAAAAATAGGCCTTGCCGTCGTTGATGTTGTAGGCGCTCAAATCCATGGGTGCGCCGAACTGGTTGAACATGTTTTCGGCTTTGATCTTGTACACATCGCTGACAATGTCCCAGTCCGACATATCGCCGTCCAGCACTGGCGTCAGGTGATCTGGAAACTGGAACATGAACTTCATCTCCCCTTGGTGGCCAAAGGCCGAGCCGACCATGAGAGCCGATACCAGTAAAGCAATTGATATCTTATTGATCCTCTTCATTGCAATACCTCTTCTTCAGTTAGTGAGTGAGTACGGGTGTTTTTGCTGCCCCAATCGGGGGTAAAACGACGACTGTTTTTCTCCTCCTTTCGCCTGCGAACAGATCGCCATGTTATATCACTACAATCTCAGTGATCCGACTTTGCGAAGATCAAACCTCCTAGCGTTCCAGCCCGGCATAGGCCGTCATGAATATCTTGCTGGTCGTGCTAGGGGGCAGATTTTCAAATGTCAGTTTCTGCAGGCGAAATCCCGTCTGCAGATGGAGCCTGTAGCCCAAGTAATCCGAGGAATTATTAAATTGCACCGCCGGCTCCAAGTCGCGATTGACCGGCACCCCCTCCTCGTCGTCGCGGAACTGCTCAAAATGGGACAGCTCTAGTCCCAACTCGACGAGCGTATGGGAGAGCAGTGGAATGCGGGCAATGAGAAAAAGCGTCTCGGTTAACTCGCGGCGCTCTGGGTCGCGCTTGCGCACGGGGCTCTCGCGCAAAAATTCGCTCTTGAAGCGCGGCTCAAGTTCGATATTTCGCACGGGGAAAGTGTAATCGGCTTTGTTGATGAGACCGACAAAGCTGGCCGTGCCGCGCAGGTCGCGCTGATCTCGACGCTGGTTGTAGATTTCAGTCTTGAATTTGTTGATTACATTCAGGTTTCCTACAAGCGTGAAATCGAACTGTACATAGGAAGTGTTGACCCAAGTGTCGCGAGCCGGGAGTACATCGAAAACGCGCTGTTGAGTACCGCGGGAATTAGACGGCTGCACCCACTGGAAGAGGTTGTCGGGAATGTCGTCCTCGACCAGCTTGAAATTGTCGAACACCCGCAAACGGCCCAACTGGGCAAAATCCCTTTCGTAGGTGAAGAGCAGGTACGTGGATTCGTTTTTGCGATCCCCCGCCAGCAGTTTTTCGCGCAAACGACCGACAGTTAGCCGGGCCTCGGGGCCGATGTGGGTTCCCGCGTACATATTGTAGCCCCGGTGGTCGCGCCCGTAGGGATAATCGGGTTCTTCGTCGTTTTCAAAGCGGTCGATCCAGCCGTTGTTGTTCATGTCAACGCCAAAGAGGTATTCGGGCCTATCGGCGTGATAGCGCAGGAAGGGCTCTTCGTAATCGGGAATGAAGTTCTGGCGATCCTCCGTATCGTTCTGGTTGAAATCCGAAACGAAATCGTTGTTCTCGTCAAAACCCGGAAAGACCGCATTGTCCGACAGCATACTATAGCGGTTCCAGTCCGGCCGGCGGTCTTGGTCATCGTTGTCCTCGACGAACTCGTAAATCGATTTCGTCCTGTCCCCGAGTGCCCGCTAGGAAGGTGCGGGTAGAATAGTCCGCGTCCATGCTGTAGCCTTCTAAGAAGACGAACCAAGGATAGGATGCCTTGGACAGGTTTAACATCCACGCCTGGGCGTCGTTAACCGCCTTGCGATGATCCTTTAGGTTGAGGTTGGGATACTGGCGGTACTGCTTGTTGAAATCGTACTCCCCGTAAAAGTCAAAACCCCAGACTTTGTTGGCCTCAAAGGTAACGCCCAGGATGGTATTGGCCGTGGGCAGACCGTAGTCGAATTTTAACAGCCGCTGGTTGGAATTGTCGCGGATATTGTCATCGGCCCGTTCGACCAGCAAGAAGACGGGCTGTGAGTCCCGGTTGGTCTGCCGGTCGGACGTGATTTCCACCTTGTAGTCGTTGGAGATCACCAATTCAAAGAATACTCTTTCAATAGTAGTAGGATCGGGCCCGGTGTACAAAGGGTCCGTAAAGTCGTAGGTGAGGGTAATGCGCTCGTCCCCGTCCGCAGCTAAAAACCCCACCCGTTGGAACCCCCCTTCGCGTATGGGCTCAAATCCTATGGTACTGCCTCTGAAAATGTTGCCGTCCACATCCTCAATGATGATTTCGTCGTCGAACAGGGCCGCCCCACCCACTCCGTCTGCGGGCGAGTCGTCCGACAGCCGGATAATGATACGGGATATAGGCAGCGCATTCTGGTCGGTGGTCAGAGCTCCGCCCGCAAAAGGGTTGCCGGTGAAATCGTCGAATAGCGTCTGACCTTGGAAGGCGGTCACATAGGTCGCCCCGACCCGGACGAAGTCGCCAACCTGAACGATGCCCCGCCCACCCAGTAAGTTGGTGACGCTGGTCTTCTGATCGGGGATATCCAAATCAGTGGCCACGGCCGGCCGACTGGGACGGGCCAGTAGGAGAGTGCCGAGGTACTTGTGTTGAACGTGGGTTTAGAAAAAGTCATCGGCGTCAAAGTGGTGCGGATCTCATCGCCAATCGTGATGCTGTAGTAGTATTGTCCCTTGTGGTCCGAGGAGACGGCTACTTTGCTGAACCATTGGTTGAATCGGTTGGTCTTGAGGATGCTGCTGCCGAATTGCCGGGGGCGATCTTGCTGCCAATCGTAGATCAACCAGCCTCGAGTGACTAGATTGCCGAAGAAATCGTAGAAGAAATCGCCCTCCAACGCGGTGTCCACATAGCGCTGATAGGGCTCGCGGGCATAGTTGGAGTACTCCCACTGTCTCCACTGGTACTCCTGATACAATTCTTGAGGGACGTACCATTTGCGCACCGCCGGATCCAGCGCATCGAATAATACTCCCGGTCCTTGCGGAGAAAAATCCACCTTCCCCCCCTGCTTCACCCTACCCATGCGCGAGTCGTACGCTTGGGCGCCAACCAGCGTCGGCGCACTCCAGCTTAGCACGCAGAGAACAGCACCTACCACAATCAGATAGCACTTGTGCAAAATCCCTCTCCTCACTTGGCTAGCACCTAGTATACCACGGACACACTGTTGAACCGCCGCTCGGTCTCCCGGTCGGAGCGAATTTCCACTACCGCCAAGTAGATACCCGGCGGCACCAAGCGATCGTCGTCGCCGCGACCGTCCCACTGTAGCTGGACGCGGCCGTTTTGGACTTCTACCGAGTTGAGCCGCCGCACGCGGCCACCAGTCAAGTCGTAGATACTTACTTCGCTCGGCGATAGTTCGAGCAAATGCTGAACCGCATAGCTTATTTCCGCCACGTCATTGGCCCCGTCTCCGTTGGGGGTGAAGGTCCGCGGCTGGATTGCCAGAGGACCAGCTACTCGCGAGCCCACGGGAATCCGCACCAGCAACTCGTCGGTATCCTGTTCGGCTGAAGCATCCCCGCCCTCGGTCTGCAGCGGCACTTGTACACTGGCATCGGCAAAGGCCCGCCCTTGGAAACGCGTCCCATAGCGAAATACGGCCGCATCAAAGACAATCTTCAACAGAGTACCATCGGCGTTAATCAAAGGCAAATTTAGGGCAAAGTGGTCGTCCTCCACCGCTTCAATAGAGAACGATCCGACGTGCAGGGGTAAAGCCACACCGGCCAGACCACCGCCGAACTCGGCTCCATCTAGGCGATTGCCCTCCCTATCTTGGATTTCTACCGAATGGAGAGCCGCGATGCGGGCCGGGGTTTCGATTTCAAAGCGCGTGAATCCCGGCCGGCCCGTAGTATTGGCGACGCGGGCGAAGTACGTAAAAGTCGTCTGTTTGCCAACCTCGGTCCGCGGGGGCCCCACCTCGGCGACGATGCGATCAACCGGGGGCCGTGCGAACTCAAAGCCCAAGTCGGCGACAGCGCGGCTAGCATCCAAGCTCAGATTGGTGAAATCGATGCGGAACTGGAAATAACGCCGTGGTGCCGGCACCGTCAGAGGGCTACCATTGTCGACCAATTGCCACTGGACCCAGCCGTTGTCCGTATCGGATTTGATGGGGCCCTGCTGGTTTTTCGTCAGCTTTTCAAAGGCTTCCTCAGTCAGCGTGTTGCCCTCGCTGTCGGTAGGCACGTATTCGGGCTGCCGGCCTCCTACATTGGCATTGCGAAAAAAGACATCGGGCGTCGTATCCTGCCCGCTGCGCACGCGGATTTCTATTTTGGAATCTCCAAGCGATGCGCCCCCAGACCACCTCCTCTCCCAGATCTAACACATTGGACACATAGCTGGCCGTCGGTACAAACCCCCTACCGTACACCTCTATCTCGTCAACTTCAAATCCGAGGGTGGTAATCGACTTGAGTTGCAGAAAGCGGACAAATTGGGGGTTGATCTGTACGTCCACTCTGGCCTCGCGGTTGTCCGGCTCGCGCTGCACCGGCGAGGTAAAAATGGGCTGTCCACTGGCAAAGAGATTTTGCAGCAAGCCGTCGTTGAGGAACAACTCATATCCCCGCATAAATTCGTTCTCAAAGGGAAACAATTCCGTCATTCTCGGATAGAACGCGATCCGATCCACGCCAAAGCGCGCACCAAGGTCGATGCGAATGGTGACGCCGTTGTTGCGCACAATGCGGCCGGCCACGAACTTGCGATCAAAAGCCACTCGATGGTCGCCATTGAGCATGCCCTCCAGTTGCTCTGGACTTTTCTGGCTGGCATCCAGCCCTGGGACATCTACAGAGCCTCCCCGCTCGAGAACACCGAGCGAAATGTTGAAATCAGAGCGCAAGCGCAGCGGCATGATCCAGTTTTGCAGGGAATCTAGGCCAACGGCGAATACTTTTTCGCTGTTGGCGTCCTCGATCGTTCCTAGTTGCTCGACAAAATCGATCACGCCCCCAGGAGTTGTGCCAGAATCGCGCCAAGGACGTTCGTCGCCGCCGACCGTGAAAACATCCTGCGCGCTGGTTGAGCACACGGACAGCAGCAAAAGGAGAATTGGCAGAGGAGGGACTATCTGCAGCGACTGCAATAGCTTGAAAAGGAAGCCGGTAGGACGATATTTCATGGTGAGGACCGACTCCTTAATAGCGGTCGAGATTCCAAGTCTGCGCGCTTCTGAATGGCACACCGGAGGCTGCAACTTCTTTAAAATTATGACAGTTGCTACAGATTGTTACAATCTTGTTACAATTTTGTTACAACCTATATATACGTAATATATGTATTGGATACATCAAGAAAAATCTGAGGCCTAGCACAGTCAAACGTCGAGCGGTGCCAACCAGACCAAGGTCGCCCCCCAACCCCCGCCACCTTCCCCTGCCAAGCGGAATGACTCCACTTCGGGCAAGCGGCCCAAAATGGCGTGAACCGAGCGCCGCAACTGGCCCGTGCCCTTGCCGTGGACGACGCGCACCTGCAAAATGCCCGCCCGGCGGCAGGCATCTAAATAGTCGGGCAACAGCTCTTTGAGGTCGCGCGGATGGAACGTGTGCAGATCCAGCGTGCCGTCGATGGGCACTTCCACCGCTTCAGGCTCTTCCCATTCTTCTTCGGTCATCGCCCTAATCCTTCCGATCGCGGAGTTCCGTAGAGCTAATATCCATTCTAAAGGGCACCGCCGCGAAAAGGTCCGCGTATTTTTCGGGTACATCCATATCATCTAAGGTCCGGTACACATCTCCCTCCACCCGGCCAGCCACCCAAAAGCGACAGCCCCCAGCAGCAAATTCCTCCAAGGCTGCGGCCAAGCCCCGCTCCCCTTCATCATAATATTGGCCCTGCAAGAGCCGCACCGCCGTATCGTACCCCAACGCGAAATGGCAACCGCCAAAAAGCCGGGCCTTCTGCAAAAAGGTCGGCGACCGCGTCATCACCACCGGAAAGCGACCGCGCATCTGCTTCAAGCGCCGCTCGACCTCGCTCCTTTGCAGAGGCGGCTTATCGACATTTTCAATGGACAGTTCCAGACTCGGTCGCCGACCGCTTAGCTGTCCCGCCGCAGCCACGAGCCGCTCGTGTCCCTCGTGCAGCGGGTTGAAGGACCCGGACAAGAACAGACGCTGCCCGCGCTCTACCTCGGGCGCGATCACCCCATCAGAACGCATTTCGACGACGTCCAACTCGCCCGCAAACAACAAGCCCAATGGATCGTCCAGCGTCAGTTCGCGCCGCGCAAGATGCGCGTAGTCCGGCAGCGATGCACCGGCGACCGGGCCGCCGCAGGCCTCCACTATGGCCTCCAAGGCCAAGCCGCTCAAGACCTCCTCTTGCGCCAAGCGGTCGGCTGCCCCCTTCTCAAAGCGCAGAGTGTACAAGCGATAGGCGCACTCCACGCGCAGCGCGATGCAGCCCCGATCCGCACCGCGCCGCGGCCTACTCGTCGCCAAAGCCGCACTACAGCCCACGCCGATGCAGCCCTGCCCCGGCTCGGCAAAGGAAGTGGCCCGCACAAAGGCCCGCCCCGCCATATCCCGCGCTGTTTGCTCGTTGGCCCCATGCGGCCCCGCAAAAGCCAAATACGCCGCTAGCGCTTGCTCGCTATAGGGCACTTGGGCTTCGACGATCGCGCGCGAGGCCCCAGGGTGGTTCAAGAGCCAGCTAATGAGTTCGCTGCCCCCACCAGTGGTCGCCAAGGCCAGCCGAAGGCCGCCGTGCAATACGGCTTCGACCTGCGCCCAGATGTCGCTGGAGACGCGCAAGCCGCTTCACCCCGTGAAGAAATCGAAGGCACCGCGCAGTCCCCAGCCCGTGAGGAAGACGCCGCTGATCAAGTTGATCACCCGCAAAGGCCACCCCATGCGCAGCGGTGCTGGCAAGAAGCGGTGGTCGGTCCACACCATCAGCAAGCACCACAGACCGCAAGTGAGCACCCCGCCGAAGATCGCCGCTGGCGTCACGATCGCCACCGGGTTGCCGCCCATCCACATAATGGCAACGCCGCCGACACCACAGTACCCCACCACCCACGGCCGTATCCGAGCGACAGGCACCTCGCGCACCCGCCGGACGATGGGCCGCAAGCACTCGTGGGTGGTGCGCGTATACAGCTCATACGCGGCCATGATCGTGCC
The DNA here is from genome assembly GCA_021295675.1 of Candidatus Latescibacterota bacterium. The sequence continues at coordinate 27,868 of JAGWBY010000123.1, forward strand.
AAAAAACGCGGTAAACACGCCTAGTTGATACAGATAGACCAAGGCCGGATGCAGGAGCGTAAGAAAATCGGCCTGCACCGACAGGAGCTGCATCCCCTCTGGCACGATGTGTTGGGGACGGAGCACAGCCGCGCCAAGTACCACAAAGGCCATGGTAAAAATCACCACGCAGGCAAACGACACCCCTGAGTCCACCAATGGCCCCCGCAGCCAACCCCTACCCCGGGCGATATTTTCATCGTCGGCTGCAATGGCCACGCCCTCCTCACCAGCCTCCACCTTGCGGCCCAACAGGCCCCAAGCCTTCTCCCGCAACATGCCGATGTAGCCAAAGTAGTCCTGCGTGCCACCGCCGATCGCACCTAAGTAGGTGCCCAACTCCACCCAAGCCGAGCGCGCCGCCACCGCCGGATACTTGCTAATCAGCCAAGGATCATACGCGGGCATGGTCGGCACAATAGAACCTATCAGCATCGCCAACCAGTCGGGCTGCGCAGCAGCGGCAGCCGTCAGGATCGACAGCAGCAGGACGCCTACTACCACCGTCTGAAATTTCTCCAGCGCGCCATAGCTCTGGATCATGGTAATGGCGATGGCCAAGACGACAAAAGCCGTGCCCCACACGCGGGGATCGCCCCATATCGCCAGCCCCTCACAGCCCAAGATCCACACCGCCAGCCCGCCGAGCATCTTGGGCAAACCCGACAGCCACAGCGGGAAGCAAAGCAAGGTCAGCACCGCCATAACCCACACCACCCAGCCCTGCGGTCCAGGCAAGAACTTCCAGCGTTCGAGCGGATGTTCCCCCGTCAAGGTCATGTAGCGCGCTGCCGTATAGACTTGAACGAACTTCATCAAACCGCCGCCGATAAAGCACCACAACAGGGCGTAACCGAACACTGCGCCGCCCCGCGAGGCAAAGACCGTCTCGCCGCTGCCGATCGTCACCGAGGCGATGATGGCACCCGGGCCAAAAATCCGCAGCATAGCCCCCAAACCGCGCGCCTGCATGTCCTCGCTGAGCGCGGGATAACGCCGCTCCTCACTCATAGAAAACTCCTCTTTTGCCGGTAGATCTGTCAAACACCCGGAGCACAACCATATTTTTTGCGAGAGCCCATCCCATGAATATCGCCAAAGCCATTGTACCGGTCGCCGGCCTCGGCACCCGACTTCTGCCCACGACCAAATCCCTGTCCAAGGAAATGCTGCCGGTGGGCCGCTTGCCGGTCGTCCACCACGTCGTCGAAGAACTCGCGGCCGCTGGCATCCGCCAAATCCTCTTCGTCACCGGACGCAACAAAAGCGCCATCGAGAATCACTTCGACGACAGCAGCGCGGGCTACCGCGAGCGCGGCATCGAATTTTTCTTCGCGCACCAACCCCCGCCCCCTGGCACTGGTACTGCGGTCGCCGCTGGGGAAGCTTTTGCTGCCGACGAACCTTTCGTCGTGGCCTTTGGCGACAGCATCGTGCGCACCCGCAGCGGCCGTCCTCTGTTACAGCGGATGATCGACTCACACCTGCGCCATCGCGCCGCCTGCACCATCGGCGCGTACGAAGTGCCCGAAGAGCAGATGCACCACTACGGCATCTTGGTGCCCGAAATGGCGATAGCCGAAGATTCCAAGCTGACCGCCATCCTCGAAAAACCAACGCCCGCGCAAACCTCCAGCCGTCTGGCCGTTAGCGCGCGCTACGTGTTTTCTCCGGCCATTTTCGCCCACCTCCGCACCACTACACCCTCTCCGAGCGGCGAGGTATATCTCACCGACGCCATTGCCGCCCTAATCGCCGGCGGCGACCCTGTGCGCGCCGTACGCTTGAACGCAGACGAGCAGCGCTGCGACATTGGCAACCACCTATCCTATTTCACGGCCTTTATCGACTACGCGCTCGACGACCCGGAGTGGGGGGCGCAAATTCACGCCTATCTACGAGAAAAACTAGCCGGCGACTCGTCTTGACAGTCTCTTGCAAATCCATAATGTTAGTAAGGTTTAATTGGACAATAACCACACAGAGGCTTAGGCATGGGCACAGCAAGCAGTTGGAAAGAAAAACTAGCCGGGCAGATGTCCGCTGAGCTAGCCGGCGAAATCGACGCCTTCGAGACTCAGATCCATCTGCGCAAGCAGGGCAAGATGGAGGAGAAGCTCTTCGCCGAGACGCGGTTGCGCCGAGGGGTGTACGGCCAGCGCTACG
>JAGWBY010000124.1:0-6305 GCA_021295675.1 Candidatus Latescibacterota bacterium
CCAACTACGACGAGACCAAGAAAGCGATCCAAGAGATCGTGGACATGCCCGACCGGCAAATCGATCTCTTTATTCGCTTCTGCCTGCAAAACAAGGGCCTCCTTTCCGTACGCAAACGCGCAATTCACTTCGACTATCTGTCGGCCGAAGAGATCGCTTCCATAGAACAGGCCCTGCAATCCGAGTTCGGCGGTGAGATGGTGCCGACGGGCGATTGACCGCGACCAGCGCATCCACGACGAGTAAGTTTAATTGAGTCTGGCGAAATATTGGCTATAATGCACATTGCGAGCAGGATTCAGCGCTCCGAACAGTAGACGGGATTGCAGGCCATGACAGCAACCATCCAGATCAGCGAAACAGAGCCGACTGCATTACTAAAGGATTTTTCTGAGTTCACTGCTTACTTGACACATCACCCAGTGATCCTGGCCACGGCTCGGGAATTCATCGGCGGCAGGGATCTCTGTGCTCTCAACGAGGCTATGAGCGAGCCCGTGCCGGAGACGACAACCCGGACGCGCCAGACGCTCTATCCCCAATTGCATTTGTTCTACCATCTCGCACTGGCGGGTGAACTATTTCACAAAGTGCCCGGCAAGGGTGGAAAACTCATATTCGAAGCTACGGATCGCCTCGCGCAGTACGAAGAGTTGAAGCTAACGGAACGCTACTTTTTCCTGCTAGAGACCTTCTGGGTGGATTGCGACTGGAAAAAACTGCAATCGGGCCACGGTGTCCGTCTCGATCCTCCATACGAAGTGCCTCCGGTAGCAGCAAAAAAGAAAAAGAAGTGGAAGGATATATTCGCTCGGAACCTCTCTTCCCTAGAATACTTGGTGCTGCACCTTGCGGTATTCGGGTTCTGGCGGGTCGAACTCGATCGCGAGAGCAAGGGGCGGTCGAAGCACGATATCCGGTTTAAACGGATTGAACTGACGGAGTTTGGCGCGACACTGGCACCGATCTTGGCCGGTGAGCGGGACTTTCTTCATTGGAATCTACCGACTCGGCGGCAGGCGTTCGGCGAGTGGAAGGCCCGACCAGGTGATCCACTTGACGAGCAGAGCGTTGCTATATGCCGGTTAGTGACGGAGGCGAAAACGAGATTGGAAAAAAAATCTCCCGAAATATATGGGGGACAGGCCGACGAGCCGTTTTACCAGCCTTTTGAGCCACTGGTGGAAGAACTCGAGCGCGGTTTGCCACGGAAGCACATTGAGTTTGAGGACGGTATTTACTGTTTCAACGTTGCCTTAAAGAAAAATCTCTGGCGGCGGATTGAGACGGCGGGTGGGCATACGCTGGAGGATCTGCACCATGCCATCCAGGATGCCTACGGTTTCGACGACGACCATCTCTACGCCTTCTTTATGGACGGCGAACTCTGGTCCGACGACAAGTTCACGTCGCCACATGACGAGGAAGGCCCTCATGTGGACGAGCTGCGGATCGGGGAATTAGGTCTGTCGGAGGGACAGCGCATGCTCTACCTGTTCGACTACGGGGACCAATGGCTTTTTCAGATCGCAGTGGAAGCGATTCGCAAAAGCGGGGCACGACCCCACAAGCCGAAGGTCGTAGGACAGAAGGGAAAAGCGCCTGAACAATACGAGTATTATTGACTGATGTTACGCCGCCGTTATCGTCTGCGTAACATCAGTTTTTCATTAGATCGGAGGATCAAGACGTGACAGAGAAACTATACGAATCCTAGCCTTGCCAGTGGAAGACCTCGATCAAACCACAAAGTGGTACGGCGCGGCCTTTGGACTTGTGGAGGTCGAAAGGCGCGATGATCCCGTACCGACGGTTATTCTCGAACGCGATGGCGTGCAGATTGGGTTTGCGGTCAATGGCGGCGACGCCAGCCAAGAAGGCGCGGCTATTTTGGTGAGCGACATCCATAAGGCCCGCCACGAGCTAGAGGCGAATGGCGTCGAGACGGGCAATTGGCGCGTGGACGAGCGCGATGGAAAGAAATATCAGGTTTTCTTTGTAGTCGCCCCCGATGGGCTTTGCTACTACTTCCACCAGCCGATTGAAAACGTCGGATAGCGATTGTTGCGATTAGTCTGGTCGGCTTACGTCGATCACGCAGACTGAGATTTTGCGCGCTTCGTCGGGCGATAGGGTGGCTTCCAGTCGCTTTTGCATATCCTCGGCGTTAGTGGGGCGAGTGCCGGAGGGGGGTGGCTGCGTGCGGCACCTATCGATTTCGCCAAACCAAAACACCAAGTAAATCCCGTAGCCGTCTGTGTCTGGATCAATCGAGTACTGGGCGATTAATTGGTTTTGCGGTGCGCTCCAGAGATCCCGGTGCATGTTCTTCTTAATTTCCACCGGTACCTGAAAATCCCCGTGTGAAACTCGAATATCGGCTCGCGTGTCGTTGGCGTACTGCCCTTCGGGTTGGGCATCGACTCCTTGCGGGAGGCGCTGTCGCAGGTCCGAAAGCAGCGCATCCCGGCAGTGGTCTTCGTGCTTCGGAGTGGGGAGCTGTCCGTGTGGTTCGTTCCAGTACTGACGCCAGTCGTCGGTATTGCCGCGTCGTATCTGGTCGGCAAGCTCGAGCAGCCGGTCCATCACGAGAGCCGCGAGGTCAGCGGCGTTAGCGGGCGTGCCGCCTTTCAACGTCTGGCAGACCTGCTCGATAGTGGGGTGGCGATAGCTGGAGTCGCGCCAAGTGACCCGTTGGGCATCTTGCGCTTGGGAGAGTACGCCGCTCCAGAGGGATAGGGTCGGCTCGGCAAGAAGGCGATCCAAGGCGTCACTCGCGTCCTTGGTGGGAGAAGCGGCGAGGTGTTGTATCAGGTCGTTGACGAGGCGGGAGGTTTTCATTGCAGGCGTCACCAATCCTTCCTCGTTCCACCACTGATCGGGTCCGGCGTAGTCTCCGATGAGGCGAATGAGGAGTTCCAATCCCGGAGTCCCCAACACATCAAACGAGAACTGCACGCGACTATCAAAGAACGCCACTAAGTACCGAATCCGGCTTTCTCGAACCTGTACGAACTCGCTTAGGGAGGCATTGTACGTCTCGGGTGAAACGATGATGCCCGCCGCCAGCCAATGCACACGCTGGGCGACATTCATGCTCGACCGAGACAGCTTTCTGCCGATCAGTTCCTCAAGCGATGCTCTGTCTGCATGCTGAATTGCGGCCCGGAGCAGATGACCCAAGCCTTCGATCTGTTTTTGTTTGCAGCGAGTTGGAAAGGCTCGGAGTAGGGGTAGGCTTGCGTGTTTGGCTACTTGGGCGTGGTCCGTGTCGTGCGCGAGTTCCGCGAGCTTGTAGATATGCTCACGACCACTGCGAAACTCACAAATGGCGAATTGTACCTGCACCTCGGCGACGATCTCGGGACACGAGGCAAGCAGTCGTTGATACCATTCGGGTCGATAATCTGAGTGGGACGTGCAGTAACAGAAATAGAACGCAATCGCCTTACGAATCAGATCGTCGCCCCATTGAGATGGGTCTTCTTCCGGTGTCGTCCTTTCGAGTTCCGCCAAGCCCGCTAGGAAAGGCAAGCTGAGATAGTACAGGCGGCCTCTTTCTCGAAGGCTGAGAATCTCATCGATGTTCGGAACGTCCTCCCGGTCGATCACTCCCTGAAGTCCTTGAAGTGTGGCATTGATCAGACCACGGTCGCCTCGAAGCAGTTTCGTGATAATCTCTGGTCCATCGTCTCCGCTAAGATCGTAGAAGTGTCCAAAGTATACCTGTGCCATCTTGTAGAGCAGTTCGGGCACGGCTCGGTTTTCGAGTAGTTCGTCCTTGTTGGAACGGATATAGGCAAGCCATTTCTCCTCTTGCTGCTGCCGTTCCTGCTTCCATCGCTGCTCTTCTTGCTGCCACTGTTCCTTGGATTCAGTTTCCTCGGCGATTGAATCAAGCAGTCGATCCAAATACGCCTTCAACGTCTCGTTTCTCTGTGTGTGTTCTTGCAGGACTTCGAGCGACAGGCCCTCTTTGAAAGCCTGCCTGAACAGGTATTCGGCAATTAGCGGTTTGGTGTCCGCTAAGGCATCAGCCTGCTTCAGGCACCAGGGACCGAAGTAGGGCGGTGAACTGGCACCGTACAAACAGTTTTGGACTTTGATTGCATGCCGCCTGAGTTCGTCGGATTCGGGACACCGGGACAGCCCCTCCATGAAGATGGCCTTATGGATCTTGGGACGTCGCTCCAGCCACGAGCGTATCTCCTGAATGGTCTGGTCATTGAGGCTGGTTCTCATCCTCTCAGACCGCACGCTGAGCCAATCGTACAGATGCTCTGTGTCCAGTTGGTCTCCATGCGCTTTCAGGCCATAGGCTAAGAGTTTGAGAGGGAACTTGTTCAAATGACGGACATCCAGAGCAGACTCCAAGCGGGGAAGCAGCTGCTGCAGATTGTCGAGGAGTTCGACTACCTGCTCGTCCGAGGACTTCTTGAGAAGTTCGGTATCCCAGAATCGCCAGTAACTTCCGAAGAATTCCGTATTCCCTTTTTCGGAAAGGCAATCCCACACCTCCGACGGCGGCAGCTCTTGGGGGTAAAGCTGGGCCAGCAGGGTTCCGAGAAGCTCGTTATCGGCATCGGAAAGGCTTCCAGAGTGAATGTCAGCTAGCAGTGCTTTGAACATGTCCGTTTTTTCTGGACTGTCCGGGCAGTTGTGGATGAAGGCATTGAGGGCGGTATAATTGACACCCGGCCACCACGTGTCGTCGCGGACGATTTCGAGCAGAATTTCGGAAAGATTCGGTAAAGGGCCACCTTCCCGCAACACATCCAGTACGAATCCAATGAATATCTGGTGTCCGTGTCCCCGGTCGCGATTGCGGTCGCTCAGAATGGCCTTGAGCGCGGGTTCCATGTCGGGCGTAGTAAGCGCACCAAAAGCCGCAGTCATCCTCCACACGGAATCAAGCCGGGATGCCTCGCGATTCAGGGATTCCAGCAGCGCACGTTTCTCGTCGGTGGAGAACTCGCGGATGTCGCCGTATAGCCCGACGCCAATGGGATCGCGTTCGATGAGGTATGTCCGCGCCGATGGGCAATGGGCCGCGAGCCAAGCGGACAAGCCCCTCATCTCCGTAACCACAGTGCCATCCTCCCCCGCAATCAGCGTGATTACGCGCCGAGCGGGAAGCCCGCCTTTGATAATTTCGACGAGATGACGACCTCCGAGGAATTCGGCGATGTGGCGATGGACCGGGATGCGGTTATTGGATGGACCTTTGAACAACTTCGTAACAAGTGCAGACCGGAGCACTTCGCGGCAGTCGTAGTCGCACTGGTCCGGAGCGGGATAATCTTCGTCCGCCTGACCGTGCAACGTGTACCCAGCCACTCCCGAAATCAATTGAACGGCACAGAGCCGTCCGGCGGCGTCCAGAAGCTGATCGGATGAAGGATAACCTTTCGACGCTTGCGCCTCTTTATGTGACGAGTGATGCTCGTCAACAATCTTACGGCAAGCCATCTCGAAAGTCTCTTTGCGACTCTCCGGCCAGTTTCTGCCACCCGCGACCGCCTTGGCCAACATATCAAGGCTTAGGGGATTGACGAGTAGTCCATCTACTCCCTTCTCTTTGGCTATCTCGATGAATGTATGGGCGTCTGAGATATCCGCCCGAGCATTCAGGATTTTCTCCACGTCAGAGTCCGTCAGGGGATCGAGGCGCAGCACCTTCACCTTTGAATCCAGAGACACGGATTCTAGGCGCTCTTGATCATTGGTCCCTAGCCAGTCCGCTTGTCGACACGACAGCCGAAAGCGCGGCTTGCCCAGTGCGCGAAGAAACTTCCGAATCTCTCTGAACGCACTCTCGCCTTGTGAGCCGGCTCTGACCTCATCTAGCCCATCAATGAACAGTGTCTTCTCTCGCCATTCGGGTGGAAGATCACTCACGTCGTATGTCAGAAATTCATCGGCGGTGATCACAAAGGAATAGGCTTTCTCCCCAAGCGCCTCGCGCTCGGCCTCAAACGCAGTCGTCTTGCCTGCCCCAGGATCACCGAGCAACACATAGGCCGGCACATCCCGGAACTCTTCGAGAGGCCGAGACTCCTTCTCCCCATGTTGATCCGCATCCTCTGCTAAAATCTCAGTGCAGGTACGGGGAACGATCATGTTCATGCTTCCTCGAACCAGTAATGGGCGGGCACTGTGAGAAATTCATTCAGCGGTATCCCGCCTTCTCCGACGAGCAGCAAACGGTGGGGACTAAAGCGCTGCCCAAACTCGTCCATGCCTCCCAAGGGCATCCTCTTCGCGCCACTCTTCACTTCGATGGCGACGATTCGAGCGCCCCGCTG
>JAGWBY010000124.1:6392-10370 GCA_021295675.1 Candidatus Latescibacterota bacterium
GCCCCCAGAAGCTGCGGTCCGCCTGCGCCTCAGCGAAGGAATACCCCGAACCGGCGGTCATCAGGGCCGTGTTGAGCACGTTGAGCTTGGGGCTTGAAGCGCGAACTCGATGCACTCGGCCCGCGTATTTCGGCACCCCGGCGAGCAATCCGGCGCTTGCAAGCAAATCGAGATAGCGCGCTAGGGTGGTCGTATTGCCGGCGTCTTGGAGTTGTCCCAGCATCTTGGTGTACGACAGGATCTGCCCGGAATAGACGGCTCCTAATTCAAAGAGCCGCTTCAGCAGCGCCGGTTTGTCCACCCGGGTCATGGCGAGGAGGTCGCGCTCAATGTTCGGCTCGACGAGCGCGCCGAGGATATAGTCGCGCCACCGATCTGGATCACGGACGAACGGTACCGCGCCTGGATAGCCTCCGAAATAGAGGTAGCGCGGCAGGTCGAAGTCGAAGGCCGCGGACATTTCGTCGAACGACCAGTGCGTGACGCGGATAGATTCAAAGCGGCCGGCGAGGCTCTCGCTCAATCCCGACTGCATGAGCAGCGGGGCCGAGCCGAGGATGACCACGTGCAAGGGACAACCTCTGGCGCGGTCGGCATCCCACAATCCCTTGATGGTCTCCGACCACTGGGGAACCTTCTGAATCTCGTCGAACACTAGCACGAATCCCCCCAATTGTTCCGCCTCGCGCCGGGCTTCTTCCCAGTGGCGCACCAGCCATTCTACATCTCGCACCTGTGGCGCAAGGAAGGTTGCCTCCGTCGCAGCGGACGGGACGCGAAATTCGGTAGAGTCGGGTTCATCAACGGCCAAGTAGCGACTTTCGAGGTCAATCTGCCGCAGTGCTTGGCGCACAATCGTGGTCTTGCCGGTTTGGCGCGGACCAAATAGGGCGATGAGCTGACGGGGCGGCTCGGCGAGCCGGCGGTAGAGCGTGGCGACTTGAGGACGTTGGAAGGGTGCCATACAGATTAAATTACGCTTAATTAACACGAAACTGGTCGATGCGAATTGGATAGAAAACCGCTACTCAGACCCTCTCTCTGAATCCCGGCTTTCACCGGAATGATTTTTTGAAAGTGTTGGGGAATCAACCCATGCTTATCATTTGTAAATGACTGCGGATTGCTATACAAAAGGCCGACCGTGAGCAAACCCCCCTTGGCCCTGCTGACTCTGTTCTTTTTCTCCGGAGCCTGCTCCCTCGTCTATCAAGTCGTCTGGGTGCGCATGTTGATGCCCGTATTCGGCGTCAGCACCTTTGCCGTCAGCATTGTTTTGGCTGCCTTTATGGCCGGTCTCGCCTTGGGCAGCTATTGGTGCGGACGGGTCGCCGACCGCCGAGGCAACGGTCTGCGGATCTATGCGCTGTTGGAACTGGGCATCGGCGTCTTCGCTCTGATATTCCCGCTTTTGCTTGCGGGCTTAGACGAGGTGTATACGGCGCTATACGGCTCTTTGCAGGGTATAGACGGAGCCTTTGTGCTCGTCCGCTTGGTGCTCGCGTTCGCGCTGCTGCTGGTGCCGACTACCCTCATGGGTGCCACCCTGCCGACGCTGAGCAAGGCCGTGGCGCATCGCTTGGAGCGGGTCGGCGGGGACATGGGACGCCTGTATGCGGCCAATACCTTGGGTGCCGCTACAGGATGCGCGGTGGCGGCTTTTTTCGCGCTCGAACACTTGGGGGTTAGCGGCGCTACTTACGCGGCGGCGGCGGGCAACCTGCTCATCGCTTTGGTTGCCTATCGCTGGAGCCGCGATGGCCAGCAGGAGCAGATGGGGGTAGAGCGGGATGCAGTGCCCATCACCTTGGAGGGCCGATTGGTCTTGGGGGGATTTGCGCTTTCGGGGTTTGTGGCCCTCGGCTACGAGGTGCTGTGGACGCGGCTTTTGGCGATGCTCCTGCAAAGTGCCACCGCCCAAACCCTGAGCACGATCCTCGTCGCCTTCCTGCTGGGATTGGCTGGTGGAGCTGCGCTCGGGGCGCGCTTGATCGATCGCTGGCGCACGCCGCTTGCTGCCTTTGGCGCGGTGGAACTGCTGATCGGGCTGTGCGGCCTAAGCTCGATTGCCGCCTTTGGCAGCATACCCTATATCGTCGAGGCGTGGGGCGGCGCTCTCTCGTGGGAAGGCCATCTGTCCAAGCTGTTCGTCGCCGCGTTCGTCGTAATGCTCCCGGCGACGCTGCTGCTGGGGCTGCTCTTTCCGATTGCGGCCAAGGTGTGCATCCCGCGCATTGAGCAGCTAGGGCGCGGCGTCGGCACCGTGTACGCTGCCAATACGCTGGGAGCTATTGCCGGCGCACTGGTCGCCGGGTTTGTGCTGCTGCCTCTGCTGGGCACCTATCGGAGCATTCAGGTGTTGGCGGTGATTTTGGCGCTGGACCCGGCGGCGCAGTTGCGCAGAAAGGCCGTGCGCACGGTCGGCGGCTTGGCGCTGGGGCTGGCCCTGATGCTGCTTTTGCCGGCTGGCCTCTTCGTTGAGTTGTTCCACTGGTCTGAGCCAAACAGCCGCTTGCTCTACTGGGACGAGGGCGCTGGCGCTACGGTCTCGGTCCACCAGAAACAGGACGGCGTGCGAATCCTCAAGGTCAACGGCGGTGGCGAGGTCCCCACTGATTACGCCTCGCTGCAGACCTTCCGCTTGCTGGGGCACTTGCCGCTGGTTTTGCACCCCGACCCAGCCGAGGTGCTGGTCATTGCTTTTGGCGGCGGCATCACGCTGTCCGCAGCCGAATTGCACCAGCCGGAGCGGCTCGATTGCGCCGAGTTGGTGCCGGGCGTCCCGCGCGCCGCGCCCTATTTTGCCCGCTACAACCGCCAAATCGCCACCCGCCTCGACCAAGCGCCCATCGAACTGGTCGCCGAAGACGGCCGCAACCACGTGCTGCGCACGCAGCGGCAATACGACGCCATCATCTGCGACGCCACGCATCCGGGCACGGCCGATAGCTGGGTGCTCTATACCGAGGAGTTCTATCGGCTTTGCCGCCACCGCGTCGGCCCGGACGGACTGGTAGCACAATGGCTGCCGCTGCACGGGCTGTCGGTGGAGGACTACAAAATGATTCTGCGAACCTTCCGGGCCGTGTATCCGCACGCTTCGCTGTGGCTGACCCACCAGTACTCGATCCTGCTGGGCATGCCAAGTGCACTGCACATAGACTATGCTGCACTTGAGCGCAAGTTAGGACAGCCGGCGGTGCGGGCGAATTTGCGTTCGGTGGATTTGGGCGATCCGCCCTCTTTTTTGAGCGCCTTAGTCTTGGGCGAAAAGGAGCTAGCAGCCTACGCGGGCAGCGGGCCGATCAATACGGACGACCGCCCGTACATCAGCTTTACCGACCGCCGTCGCCGTGGCACCAGCGGCGGCTTACCTGTGCTCAAGAGCTTGGTTGAGCACTTAGTCGTCAATCCGCGATCGTATCTATCGGCAGACATTCCCACGGAGGTTGTCGAAGCACTCGAACGGCGCTTGGCCGCCCGGCGGCACACTGTGCTCGGGACGATTGCCCTGCTCGAAAAGGATGGGGAGCGAGCGGCAGCGGACTTTGCTCGGGCAAGGGAAATAGATCCCGGAGAACGCGGCGCGCTGCGGGGGATTAGGCGAATGGGTGGGACCGATGGACGTTGATGTAGCTTGGAGTTATTTGTTGCTAATGAACTAGGCGAATACGGGTTGTCATTTGACAACCAACAGACTTCCTTCCATCTTTTGTGAAAAGGTGTCTTCAGTGTCGAGAAGAGCGCATCCCAAACGAGAAATAGAGGCTGCTCTGAAGTATGCAGAAACACACGGCTGGAGAGTCGAAGTAGGGGGTGGGCACGCATGGGGTAAAATCTACTGTCCCTATAATGACAGTGAGTGCAGATGCGGGGAATTCTGCATATCCAGTATTTGGAGCACCCCGCGCAACCCAGAAAACCATGCTAAGCAAATTCGCCGAGTCGTCAGCCATTGCACTGCTCGCACAAGGAACG
>JAGWBY010000125.1:0-8014 GCA_021295675.1 Candidatus Latescibacterota bacterium
TTCATAGGCAGTCCTCCGCTATAAGTAGTAAGGGTATTATAGCGGGCGGCTCTTCCTCTTTCAAGGCGGCTTGCCTCCATCATCCCTAAGGTTATAGATTGACCAGAGCAATTGGCGTCCTATATCGCACACCTCAACGATACTCAGGAGCTTGTTATCCATGACTGACCCGATCAAAGTCGCCGTGCTGGGCATGGCCCACGACCACTTGTGGGGCAACCTCAAGGAACTAGCCGACCAGGAAGGGGCCCTCCTCGTGGGCGGTGCCGATCCCAATCCCGTGCTCCAGGACCGCTTCCGCGAGCGCTCGGGCTGCGACCAAGTGTACGGCGAGTACGAAGCCCTGCTCGACGCGCAAATTCCCGACGGAGTTTTCGTCTTTTCGGCGACCGCGCACCACGCCCCCATCGTCGAGCTGTGCGCGGCTCGGGGTATCCACGTGATGGTCGAAAAACCCATGGCCGCCACGCTTGAGCAGGCCGACCGCATGCTGATTGCGGCCCAGCGCCACCAGACCTGTCTGATGGTCAACTGGCCCACGGCTTGGTCGCGGCCCTTGCACACGGCCCATCGCTTGGTGCGGGAAGGGGCCATCGGGCAATTGTGGCAGCTCACTTGGCGCGGCGGCCACTGTGGCCCCGACGAATTGGGCTGCTCCGACGAATTCTGCGACTTCCTCTTCGATGCCCAACTCAACGGGGCTGGAGCTTTCAACGACTATAGCGGATACGGAGCCAGCTTATGCCTCTACTTTTTGGGCCGACCGCACAGCGTCGTGGCCATGGCTGGCCGATTGCTCAAGACCCATCTGCCGGTTGACGACAACGGCATCATGGTGCTGCGCTATCCCGAGGCTTTGTGCCGCTTGGAAATGAGCTGGACTGAGGCCGTGCCGCACGTGCCGCCCCACGACGTGGTGCTCTACGGCACGGAGGGGACTATGGTGGTGGGGAATCAGGTGACTGTGCATACCCGCCAGAATCGCGAGGGAACAGAGGTAGAACTCGACGAATTGTCCGCCGCCCAGAGTAACGCCACCACGCACTTCCTCCACTGCATCCGCTCGGGCCAATCGCCCCAGGGCACGACCAATGCCACCCAATCACGGCACGCCCAGGAGATTATGGAAGCCGGTCTGCAGGCGGCCACTTCGGGTATTGAAGTGAGTCTGCCCATTGAGGGCCATTTGTTCCGCGCATAACACGCAATCCGCTCAATTCCTAACTCAACAGGAGACCATATGACAGATTCCCACTGGCGCAATATTCTGCACCACCACGACGAGCCCAACGAAGCTATGCAACGCATCGACGCCCAGGTTGATCCGCTGGAGGAGTTGCCCGACGCGGTGCGCCACATCCGCGCCCTAATCTCGCGCTTCGGCTCGCTGACCCATTACTGCGCCTTTGACAACCTCGACCTACTCGTCCGCGCCATCGGCGAGGGTGACTACTCCGGCCGTCCGGCCGTTGATGTGCTCACCCGGGATTGGGAAATGGACGACCAGCGCCGGAGTCGGGCTAAGACGTATGTGCAAACTTTACAAGCGTGGTCTGAAGGCAAGGCTGTGGAAGAAGCTCAGCAGGTGGCTGGTGGTTCGGAACTGTGCGCTGAGTTATACCGCACTTTGGGTTCGCTTGAAGAGCACAAGGCTTGGTTGGCGGCTTCGTTAGCCCATACCCTCAAAGCCTTCGCCTACGAGGCCCAAGACTTGCTCGACGAAACGGACGCGGCGGATTTCGTGCGCGGAGTGTACCGCGCGGCGCTCGGGCGCGATCCCTCGCACGACGACTTGCAAAATCGCTTGACCGAACTAGCAGGTGGCAAAAGCCGCGACCATTTCGTCCGCGAGGTCTTCGACTCGGCCGAAAGCCGCCAGCGCCAACAATGGCAGGTATTGGAAAAGCTGAAAGCCGACGATAGTGAGGGATGCTAGCGCGAATTAGGAACGCATCGTCGCCTTGTCGCTGGAGACGGCGCGATTATCTTGCAACCTATTCCAAGGAGGTTTGTCATGCGTTTAATGAGCTTGTTGTTCAGTGTGGTCTCTGTGCTGCTGTTGGCAAATTCTGTTTACAGCCAAGCGACGAATAGGATTCTCTTTGGATCAGACCGCGACGGCACGCCTGAGATATATGTGATGAATGTAGATGGGACCAACCTCGTCCGACTCACTACGGACGCTTGGGTGCAGATTGCACCTGCGACGGAAGTCACTAGCCTTGCTTGGTCCCCCGATGGAACGAAAATAGCCTTTATAGCAAACCGAGTGGGTGCCCGGTATATCTATGTGATGAATGCGGATGGGACCGGCCTCGTTAGATTGACCGATCATCGCGCTGGGAATGGAGCGCCGGCGTGGTCGCCGGATGGACGCCAGATCGCCTTCACATCACGACACTTCGGCAATGCTGAGATTTTTGTGATCAATGCGGATGGAACGGAGTTGGTGAATAGGACCTACCATCCGGCTGATGATGCGAGCCCTGTGTGGTCTCCGGACGGGCGTCGGATTGCCTTTACCTCGAATCGCTCGGGCAATAATGAGATTTATACGATGAACACTGAGATCGAAGGGTGGCGCTATACTCGCAAGGATGGGAAAGAGGTAAGCGCAGCGGACTACAATAAACTCTTACCTTTCTTGAAAGGGGAGGTAATTGCGTTGGGAGCGGATCTCAGCCAATTGACGGACCATCCGGCGGACGACATTTCTCCTACTTGGTCTCCGGACGGGAATCGAATTGCCTTTACTTCCAATCGCTCAGGTGATAATGAGATTTATATAATTGATCCAGACGCTAAGGCGCGGCGCTATTTTCGCAAGGATGGGACAGAAATAAGCGCAGAGGACTACAATAAACTCTTACCTTTCTTGAAAGGGGAGGTGATTACAGGGACTGCGGATCCCCTCAATGTGACTAACCACCCCGCCGATGATGGGTCTCCGGTTTGGTCGCCAGACGGAACCCAAATTGCCTTTACCTCAACCCGCGATGACAATGGGGAAATCTTTGTAATGAATGCGGACGGGACCAACCCGATCAACATAACCAATCATCCGGCGGGAGACGGTTCCCCCGCATGGCACCCCATTGGCGTGACGCTGACAAATGTTGAAGCAAAGTCGTGGGGACAGATTAAAGCCGAAGCGCATTGACGAGAGGGAATATCTATTTGCTGCAGCCACGCATCACCCCGCCGAGTGGGTGAGAGGAAAGTCGAACATGGGTGTTTTTCCCGATGCGGCTCTGCGCCAGATAGCCACGGCCTTTGACGGTCGCATGGGCTGGCATGTAGAAGATCTGGCCACGGGCCAAGTGCATCAGTACAGAGCTGACGAGCGCTTTCCTACGGCCTCGGTCATCAAAATTGTCGTATTGGTCGAGTTGTTTCATCAGGTCGAGGCAGGACGGCTGTCGCTGGACGATCGGCACCGGCTGAGGGGCGATATTTCGACGCACGGCTCGGGGATACTGCAGATCGCCCGCGACGAGCCCGAGTTGACCCTGCGCGACTACGCCCGTCTGATGATGGGTATCAGCGACAATATTGCCACTGATTTCCTCATGGGGCTACTGGGTCTGGACCAGATTAACGCCACCCTCGACCGATTGGGTTGTGCCAATGTGCGGGCCGCTGCTACCATGGGCCGCTATCACTACCGCATGGTGGGGATGGACGAGATGCCCACCATGCGGGCTAACGATGCAGTGTACAGAGAGCGGGTCAGCACTCAGGGACTTGACTACGATAGCGTATCCTTTGGGGATTCGCTGGAAAATAATGTGGCCGCCCCCGGCGAGTTGGCTTCTTTATTGGCGGCTATATACCGCGAACAGATCGTCAGTGCGGCGGTCTCCAAAGCCATGATCGAGCTGCTCAAAACCGGTCGGGATACCCGCATGATCCGGCGCTATCTGCAGCCGGATGTGGTGGTGGCGCACAAGTACGGTTCTAGCGGGATCATTAAAGGGGATGCTGGTCTTGTGTTTTTGCCAGGCGGCCCTTTGGTCGTGGTGGCCTTTGCCTTGGCTCGCAGCGACGGGCCCGCCGCTGCCGAGGCCATTGCCCAAGTCGCCCGCTTAGCTGTGGAGGCGTTGGCCCCCGAGTGCGTGGTGGACAATGACAATAGCAGTTAGTGTGGGCCATGCGATTCAGTTTTTACCCTAGGAGGGACTCGTGATCATTGACACTCATCTACACGTGTGGAGCGACGACGCGGAGCGCTATCCCTTTGCCGAGGGCCGGACTCAGGTGGGCGGTGGCTCCGTGGAATTGCTCAACCAGACCATGGACGAGGTTGGGGTCGATAAAGCGGTCATTGTGCAGCCGATTTACTATTTGTTCGACAACAGGTACGTGGCCGCCTGTCTGCGCCGCTTTCCGGGACGCTTTGCCGCCATTGGCTTGGTTGACCCCAAGGCCCCGGACGCGCCCGACCGGCTGGAAAAGCTAGTGCGCGAGGACGGTTTTGGCGGCTTGCGCATTCACTCGTCGCGGCTCGATCACCCCTCGGAATGGGCTGCCCCCGACCAGGATCCGCTGTGGCGGCGGTCGGAGGAATTGGGCACTTGTTTTATCGTCCACGGCCCGGCGGCCAATCTGCCCCACTTGGCGAGGTGCCGGTGGTGCTGGACCACATCGGCGGGGCTCCGACTGATGAGGGACCGCCCTTTCCGCTGTTGAGTCACGTGCTCGACTTGGCGCGCTTTCCCAAGGTGTACGTGAAATTGACGCCGCAGGCGCACAAGTCCGAGTTGCCCTTTCCGCACGCGGATACGTTTCCCGCCTTCCGCCGCATCTACGACGCCTTTGGGCCGCAGCGGCTGATGTGGGGGACCAATTTCCCCGGCGTAATGCAAGGGGTGGGGTACGGCCCGGCCCTGGAGATGTTCCGCGACCACGTCGATTTCCTCACCGACGACGACAAGGCGTGGCTCTTCCATCGCACGGCTTTGCAGGTGTGGAGCTTTGCAGGGACCTAGAGACGGCCATTGCACGCCGATCCAATCAGACGGATATTGATCGGGCGCATTCATCAGCATCCTGCGACGTGCTCAGGGTGCGATAAGTGCGCTCGTGCCAACGTCAAAAAAAACGCTTCTACGAGGAGGAAACTGTATGAGAATGCGGATGTTTGGGCTGGCAGCGATCCTGCTACTGGCGGTGCAAATGGGCCACGCCGAAGACAAAAAGATCACTATTTGGTGGGCGCAATGGGATCCGGCCGCGGCGCTACAAGAGCTGGGCCACGAGTTCGCCGCAGAGACCGGGATTGCCGTCGCGGCTTATCAAGACCAAGTCTTTCTCAACTTTGGCAACAAACAGACCGATTTCGACATCGTCGTGGGCGACAGCCAGTGGATCGGCCGCGGCGCGACCAAGGGGCTGTATCTGGAGCTGACCGATTGGCTGCCCGAGGCCGTTGACATGGGCTCGATCCATCCGCGGGCCGCGCGCTATTTGTGCGAATACCCGCCGGGCAGCAGCCGGTTTTTCGCCGCGCCCTGCCAGACAGATGCCATTGGTTTTGTCTATCGCAAGGACTGGTTTACAGACCCGGTCGAGCAGGAGGCGTTTGCCGCTCGCTACGGCCGCCCACTCGCCGCGCCCGACACGTGGGAGGAATTCCGCGACGTGGCCGATTTTTTCCACCGCCCAGAGCAAAAGCGCTACGGCAGCTCATTGCTGACGGGCCGGGGGTACGATTCTATCGTCATGGGATTTCAGCCCTTTCTCTGGGCGTGGGGCGGCGCGTGGGGCGACCCGCAGAGCTACAAGGTGCAGGGGCACCTCAACACCGAGGGGGCCGTGGCGGGGCTGGAGTTTTTCAAGTCCCTGCTGCAATTCACGCCTGAAGGCGGTACGAATGCCGATTACTTCTTCAATTTAGAAGCGTTCTCCAACGGCTCTACGGCCATGGTCTTGGACTACTTTCCGTTCTATCCGGGTATCGTCGCCAGCATGGGCGATCAGGTCGGCTTCTTCATGGTGCCGCGCCACGGCGACCAGCGCGTTATCTCACTGGGCGGGCAGGGCTTTAGCATTTCGACCAAGACCACGCCAGAAAAGCAGGAATGGGCCAAGCAGTTTATAGCTTGGTTTTCCCAGACTGCCGTCCAGGAGAAGTGGATAGCGTATCCTGGATCTTTCACTGCCAATACCGAATTGCTGGCGAGCGCGGAATTTGCCGCGGCCGCGCCGTACAATGCCGTGTTCGCCGCGTCACTGGATCACTTGCAGGACTTTTGGAACGTGCCGGTGTACAACGAGCTGTTAGCCGCAGCCGTGCGCCACTTGGGCGCGGCCCTCGACGGGACGAGCGCGAGTGCCGATGCGCTCGACGCGCTGGCCGCTGAGCACGAGATGATTCTGATGGAAGCGGGCTTGCTAGAAATGGAATAGGAGGCGGCGTGAGGGGTAGTATGGGCCGGTGTCGCGATTGGACGCAGTATGCGTTCGTGGGGCCGGCCCTCATTTTGCTCATCGGCATCAATGTCTTCCCATTGCTGTACAGCATCGCGCTCAGCTTCACTAATGTAGATCTGGTCGGCGGGGCGTGGAAATTCGTGGGGGGATTCAACTACGCCGTGGCGTTCAAGTTTGCCAAATACGGGGCCGCGCTGCGGACGACTGCGCTTTTTGTCTGCGTGGCCGTGACTGCGGAACTGGTCTTGGGCTTTGCCTTGGCACTGGCGCTCAAAGATCGCTTCAGGGGTCGGGCGTTTGCGCTGACCGCGCTTTTGGTGCCGATGATGTTGCCGCAGGCCGTGATCGCGCTCTTTTGGAAGCTGGTGCTCAACGGGCACTACGGCATCCTCAACCAATGTCTCGGCGCGCTGGGGACCTCAAGCTGCTGTCGATTTTGCTGGTTGACGTGTGGATGTGGACGCCGTTTATGATGCTAATCGCACTGGCGGCGCTCAACGCTATCCCCGGCTATCTGTACGAGGCTGCGGCCATTGATCGAGCTTCGCGGTGGAAGGTCTTCCGCCGGATTACCCTGCCTTTGTGTGCACCGCTTTTGGGGCTGGCCGTGTTGCTGCGGGCTACGGACGCGATCAAGCAGTTCGATTTGGTCATGGCCATCACTGGCCCCAACGACCCGGCGACGCAAACGGTGAGTGCGTTGCTCTATCAGGTAGTGTTCCGCGACGGCAAAGTGGGGTTGGGCGCGGCGTATTCGTACGTGGTGCTGGTGTTGGTGCTGGCGCTGGCTAGTGTGTTTGTGCGCTACATGAGTTCAGTGCAGCGGCGCGAGGAGGCTGGGGCACAGTGAAAGCGCTGCGTATCGTCTTTGTCGGGGGTTACTTTTGCGCGGCCATGCTGCCGCTGCTATGGCTCTTGCTGACCTCGCTTAAGACGCGAGACGACAGCATTGCCGTCCATCCGAAGTTCGCGCCCACTTGGACCGAGGAGGTCGCGGCCGATGGGATCTACTTCCACGCCAATCTCGACGGCTATCGCCAATTGGCCGCGGTGTACGCCGGCGGGGAACACGCCTTTTTCCACTACTTGGGCAACAGCTTGGTCATTGGTTTGCTCAGCACGTTGTGCTCGGTGCTGAGCGGCACCTGCGCGGCCTATGGCTTTAGCCGCTTTGCCATCCCCGGGGCGCGCGACTGGCTGTTCTTCATCCTCTCGACGCGTTTTTTGCCGCCCCTCGCCGTGGTGGTGCCGGTGTTGATGATGTATCGCGAGTTCGATCTCCAGAACAGCCATCTAGGATTGGTGCTGCTGTACACGGCGTTCAATATGTCGCTGGCCGTGTGGCTGATGAAGGGCTTTATAGACGAGATACCCACGGCGTACGAAGAGGCCGCGCTAGTGGCTGGCTATACGCGCTTCCAAGCCTTCCGTTTGGTAGTTCTGCCTCGGGCTGTGCCCGGGATGGCGGTAACTGCGGTGTTTTGCTTGATCTCCGCGTGGAATGAGTACGGGTTTGCCATGACGCTCAACAACCAAAAGGCCGTTACAGTGCCGGTTTACTTCGCTGGTTTGCAGGGCAATG
>JAGWBY010000125.1:8131-8552 GCA_021295675.1 Candidatus Latescibacterota bacterium
GATCGCTGCGCTCGCGTGGGTATGGTCGCCGGAGTGGGGTTGATGCTGCAACCGTTCTGGGGGACGGGGCTGAAGTATGGGTTTTTTGTCGCGATCGTCGGCACGCTGTTGCACGTTGTGACGTCGCGGCGGCAGATGGAAGAGCCATGAGCTTTCTCGAGTGCCGGGATTTGGTCAAGACCTTTGCAGACGGCACGCGTGCCGTTCAGGGCATTGATTTGCACTGCGGCGCGGGCGAGTTCGCCGTGCTGTTGGGGCCTTCTGGGTGCGGCAAGACGACGACGTTGCGAATGGTCGCGGGCCTTGAAAAGCCGACGGCTGGGCAGATCGTGCTGTCTGGAGCGGACATCACCGACCGTTCGCCCGCCGAGCGAGACGTGGGGTTCGCGTTTCAGTTTTACGCGCTCTATCCGCACCTGAA
>JAGWBY010000126.1:0-956 GCA_021295675.1 Candidatus Latescibacterota bacterium
TGCCGCACTTAGAAAACATCTTCGCGCGCCTAGACGAGATCTGGGAGGACAATCAGCGCAACGAAGCCACCATCGACGTCTCCGAATTCACCCAAGTCATGCTCGGCGACGACTTTGAACCCATCCTCACCCGCGTCGAAGAGGCCCTGCGCGCTGGCGTGCCACCGACCCAACTCTGCCGCGCCATGACCTATGCCAGCGCATTGCGCACCCTGCGCTTCCACCTCAAGAACGAGGGCGACTGGCACGACGTAGCCAACATTTATTCCTACGCCCACGCGCTCTACTGCACCTTCCACTACGCCGCCAGCAAAGAGCTGTTGCGCGCCATCTTCCACGGCGCGGTCTTCCTCACCTACCTGCGCTGGCTCAACATGCCCTCCGCCCGCGTCCCCCGGCACGGACAGAAGCTCGACGAACACTTCGCCTCCAGCGAGGCCATGCTCAAGCACCTCTGCGAATTGGCCGATTTCCAAAAGGTCTTCGAGGCCGAAGTCCTCGTCAGCCAGTACCTCGAAGAAGGGCGCGACATTGCCAAGCTCCGCCACGCCTTGGCCCACATTATGCTCCGCGAAGACGCCGAGCTGCACATGTTCCAAGTGCTCGAAGCCGCGTTCCGGCACTACGACTTGAGCGACGACCCCGAGGAAAAGCGCGTCCACCTGTTGGCCGCGACCCGCTACATCACCGCGCAAAAGGTGATGAAAAACATCCTCTGGGCCACGGAAAACGCCGAGCGGCTCCAGCGCGGCGAACTGCTCAGCGAGCGCGAAGACGATGATTGAGGAGCGTTACTCCGCTGACCGCCAAGCTGCCACCCGCAGCTTCCACTCCTCAACCGCGCAGTAGAGCACCGGCACAACCGGCGCGGTCAGCACCACCGCCATCATGCCGCCGAAGGTGGGAATGGCCATCGGCAGCATGAGGTCTGCGCCGCGTCCACTCGCCGTCAGCAC
>JAGWBY010000126.1:982-1323 GCA_021295675.1 Candidatus Latescibacterota bacterium
GCGCCGCACCCCAGCGGCGAGCGCCGCGCGGCGCATCGCCTCAACAGTCGCTGGCTTTTGCTCGCGGAAAAGCTGGCGCAAGTACGTCGCCACGATCACGCCGTTGTCCGAGGCAATGCCAAACAGCGCCAGAAAACCCACCCATACCGCCACGCTCAAGTTCAGCGGACGGACGTGAAAGAGGTCGCGCATCTGTGTGCCGAAGACAGAGAAATCCAAAAACCATTCCTGCCCGTAGAGCCACAGCATGGCAAAGCCGCCGGCCCAAGCCACCGCAACCCCGGAAAAGACCATCAGGGCCGTGGCGGCGTTGCCAAACTGGAAATAGAGAATGAGGAAAA
>JAGWBY010000126.1:1424-4320 GCA_021295675.1 Candidatus Latescibacterota bacterium
CAAATAATATCGGCACGCTTCCACCACATCGACTTCCGCATACCCCGGCTTCTTGTCGAAGAGCACGTAGCCCAGCAAAAACGTATCCTCACTCTTGATGACCTGGGGGCCGCGCACGTAGCGAATCTCGGCCAACTCGCCCAAGGGAATCTGCGCCCCGTCCGGCGCTGGCACCAGAATGCGCACCACCTCCTCGACGCTGTCGCGCAATTCGCGCATGTAGCGCACCCGCACGGGATAGCGCTCGCGGCCTTCCACCGTGGTCGTGACCAGCTTGCCCCCGATAGCGATCTCAATTACGTCCTGCACCTTCTGCAGGGCGATGCCGTGGCGAGCAATGGCCTCGCGGTCGATGTGAATCTCCAAGTAAGGCTTGCCGACGATGCGGTCGGCGTTGACGGTCGCCGGCTCGACCATAGGCACTTTCTTGAGCAAACGCTCTAGCTGCAAACCGGCGCGCTCAATAGCCTCCAAGCTAGGGCCTTTGATCTCAATGCTCCCACTCTGCAACATGACGAGCCGCGCGGCAATCGGCTGTAACTTTGGTGCCGAGGTCGAGCCGGGAATCTGGCCGGCCCGCGCGATCTCCGCCCATATATCGTCGGCCCCCTGTATCCCCGGCCAAGCCGCGCGCCCCGGATTGAGCGTGGGATCCAAGGGCGGACGCCACAAGCGAAACGGCCGCCCCTCGGCGTCGGACACAAGGCGGCCAGCCCCGTCGCGCAGATAGCGGCCCTGTACCTTGTAGGACTCGCCATCAGGGGCGAACGCGGGCGTGCCATCGGCCGCGCGGAACAGGTCCGTGGCATGTTCGTCAAAAGCGAACAATAGACGGCGGCCATCCTCGTCGGTCAGGTACTCCGCGCGATAATTGATCACAGTCTCAATCATAGAAATCGGCGCGGGGTCCAGCGGCGACTCCGCCCGTCCCAACTTCCCCACCGCGGACTCCACTTCTGGTATCTGCGCAATAGCCGCGTTTTGCTTCTGCAGGACGTCGAGCACCTCGCCGATGGAGGCGTGCGGCATGGTCGTCGGCATCCACAGGAACGAACCTTCGTCGAGAGGCGGCATAAACTCCTTGCCCAACCCAGGCAGGGCCTCGGCGAGGGCCGCAAAGGGCGCTGAATGGCGCAGGGCGGTCGGCACAAAGCCGAAGACGCGGGCAAAACCCAGCCACGCGGACGCACCTGCCAGCGTCAGCAACAAGGGGAACAGCAGGGCCAACCCCTTGTGATCCAAGCACCACCCGAGCACGCGGGGGAATACATGTTGCAAGGCGCGAAAAAGCGCCAACAGGCCGCCGATCAATCCAGCGGCAAAGATAAAATTGCGCCATCCGCCCTTTTCCGGGCCAAGAGGCAACCAGTGTTCCGCTAGCACGACGACGACCCCAATAGCCGCAGCGGCTATAACACCTCGCGCCACCCACAAGCGCACCCGTTCCGGTACGCGAGCGGCGAACAGGTGATACGTCCCAATAGCTATCAGCAGCAAGCCAACCCACCACGACAGCGCGAGGGCTACCCCGAGGCCACAAGCCACCCACAGACCGGGTGCCCAACGCCCCAGTCGCGTGCCAAACACGCAGTGCGCCAAGGGCCACACCGCGGCCAACAGCGCGAAGGTCTTAGTAAAGGCCAGCGGTGTAAAAAGTTTGCCCTCGGCCCCTTGCATGGCGAAGACGGGCAAAAAGCCCACCACCGTGGTCAGCACGGCCGTCAGCACGGCACCGCCGACCTCGCGCGTGGCGCGGAAGATCACTTCTAGGCGGTCGTCCTCTGCGTCTGCATCCTCTAAGTGCTTGAGGATGTTCTCGCTGATGACGATGCCCATATCGACCATGGTGCCGATGGGACTATGTTAGCGTCAATGCCAAAGATCTTCATCGCGGCGAAGCAGGCGAGCACGGCCAGCGGCAACAGCCCGGAGACCAGCATGGCCCCGCGCAGATTCATCACCAACGCCAGCACCACAATCACCGTTACCAGCACCTCCTCGCTCAGGGCGCGCTCCAGCGTACCCAGCGTCTCCTCGATCAAACCGGATCGGTCGTAAAAAGGGATCACCTGCACCTGACTGATCCGCCCGTCGGGCAGAGTTTTCTTCGGCAGGCTCGGGGCGATTTCCGCGATTTTGGCCTTGACGCTTTCAATGGCGGCTAGGGGATTGGCACCATAGCGCGCCACCACCACGCCGCCGACCACCTCCGCACCTTCCTTGTCCAACGCACCGCGCCGCAACGCAGGCCCTAGTGCGACCCGAGCGACGTTTTTGACGTAGATCGGGACGTTGTCCCGCGCCTTAATGACGGCGTTTTCGAGGTCGGCCAAGCCTTTGACAAAACCGATACCGCGAATGACGTACTCGGCTCGATTTAGCTCTACAGTGCGCGCACCCACGTCCCGGTTGGACATGCGCACCGCGTGAAAGACCTCGTCGAGCCGCACCCCGTAGGCGCGCATCGCGTCTGGGTTGACATCGATTTGGTATTCCTGCACAAAGCCGCCCACGGAGGCCACTTCGCTGACGCCGTCGGCCGCCAACAGGGCATAGCGCACCTGCCAGTCCTGAATGCCACGCAGCTCGTGCAGGTCCCAGCCGCCGGTGGGTTCGCCTTGTTCGTCGCGGCCTTCCAATGTGTACCAGAATACCTGCCCCAAGGCCGTGGCATCCGGTCCCAAGGCCGGTTGGACGCCCTCGGGCAGGAGACCAGCCGGCAGGCTATTGAGCTTTTCGAGAATGCGGGAACGCGACCAGTAGAAATCGACTTCTTCGGCAAAAATCACATAGATGCTCGAAAAGCCGAACATGGAGGAGCTGCGGATCGTCTCGACGCCCGGCACGCCCAGAAGCGCCGTGGTCAGCGGATAGGTCACCTGATCTTCCACGTCTT
>JAGWBY010000126.1:4429-8085 GCA_021295675.1 Candidatus Latescibacterota bacterium
CCACGAGGCCGACCAACATGAGCGCGGCGACCAGCTTGCGCGTGAGAAAGAAGCGCACCAAGCGGGCGAGCAGCGAATTTTGTCCTTCCATCAGTGGCCTCCGTGACTGTGCTCAGGCGTGGATGTACCGCCGGAGTCCATAGAGGGTGCGGACGCGCTACTCCCACCGTGATCGTGCCCGTGCGCCGGCGCGCCGCCTGCTGGATACATCGCGCTCGGCTGAGCGCGGATCTGGAGGGCACTGTCGATTTTGAATGCGCCGTTGACCACCACTTCCTCTCCCTCGCGCAAACCCTCGCGGACCAAGTAGTAATCCCCTGCCCGCGGCCCGAGCACAACCTCGCGCCCCTCGTACAGGCCCTCGCCGAGCGCGACGTACACCACGGCGCGTTTGCCCGTCAGCAACGGTGCCGAAGCGGGCACCACTAGCGGCATCTCGCGCTCCGCCTCGTCGCTTGTGTCATACAGCTCTTCGGCGCGCACTAGGGCCATGCCGCAAATGTCGCAGGCACCGGGCGCGTCGCGGACGATTTCTGGGTGCATCGGACTGATCCACTTGCCCTTGAGCGCAGGCGACATCGCCCGCCCGTGGGCTCCCACCTCGGCTTGGGCCACGGCCCACACCAACATCCCCGGCTTCAGCCGACCCTGCTCGTTGGCCACGTTGACCCGCACGCGCACCGTGCGCGTCCGTTCGTCCAACACTGGATCGACAAAGGATATCTGGCCGCTGAACACCTCGCCCGGATAGGCTTCGGTCGAAAATTCGACGGCTTGGCCGTAGTGGATCCAAGACAGGTCCGACTCGTAAGCGCGAAGTTCCAGCCACAGCCGCGACAAGTCCGCAATGGTGTAAATCGGCGTCCCCGTCTGCACGTACGCGCCCTCGCTTAGGTGTTTTTCTATCACCACGCCGCCTGTTGGCGCGTAGATCGTCAGGTGATCGGAGGCGCGGCGCTCGCGTTCGACGCGCTCGATTTGCTCCTCCTTCAACCCGAGCAGACGCAGCTTTTCGCGTGCAGCCTCGACCGTCGCCTGCGCCGTCTGTCCAACGGACGTGCCGCTGTCGCCCAATCGTTCGCGGGCACGCAGGGCCTGGATCAGCTCTTCTTGGGCGGTCAGCAACTCGGGGCTGTAGAGATAGGCTATATGGTCGCCCTTTTCGACCCGCACGCCCGTGTAATCCACGTACAGCCGATCAATCCGGCCCGCCACCCAAGCGGTAATGGAGCGGACTTGCGTCTCATCTACCGCAATTTTGCCAACCATCCGCGTCTCCACAGGCGCGAAGCGGCGCTCGACCGGCGCGGTCTGGATGCTGGCAAGCTCCTGCGCGGCGGGCGAGAGACGCAACTGGCGGGGGGCCAAAGTGTCGCCAACCTCGGGCGCAGCCACCGGGATTAGATCCATCCCGCAAATCGGACACTGACCTGGGCCGGGCTGGCGAATCTGCGGGTGCATTGAGCAGGTCCACGTTTCATCCTGCTCGGCAACTACAGCGGGCGCAGCCACCGGAATTAAGTCCATCGCGCACAGTGGGCACTGGCCCGGCTTAGGCTGGCGAATTTGCGGGTGCATCGAGCAAGTCCACGTTTCATCCTGCTCGACAACTGCGGCGGGTGCATGTCCGCTGGGTGTATCCGAACCGCTCAAACCCCAACCCACGGCCAAGCCGACTATCCCCGCCACGATGCCGGTAGCTATTATTTGCTTTGTCGCTTTCATCGTTGAATTTCCTCCGTGGGTTCGCCGACCAGCTTCTCTATCTCGGCCCAATGCAGGGCTTGGTCGGTCCGCGCCCGTTCGTACGCTAACTGGAACTCCAGCAGGGTGCGTTGGGCGTCAATGACCGCGAGAAAATCGCTGCGGTCAGCGGCAAAGGCGCGTTGGGTCACGTTGAGCGCTTGTTCGGCCTTGGGCAGCAAGCTGTCTCGGTAGAGGGCGCTGCGGCTTTGGGCATCGCGCTGCTTGTACAAGGCCAGTTCCAAATCGGCAGCAAGCCTATTCTCCTCGTCCGCAACGCCCTGCAAGGCGGCCTGATGGCTCAGCTTAGCGGCGCGTTCCCCGGCCTCGTAGGACGAGCGCCACAAGGGCAAGCGGGTTCTCTCCGCGGTCGCCGATGTGGATGTAATCGAGGCTCAGGGTCAAATCCGGGTAAAACTGCTTACCGGCCAACTCAACCCCCAAGGACTGCGCCCGCGCTTGCGTGTGCCGCATTTGCAGCATTGGGTTCGCAGCTTGCAAGCGCGCCTTTAGCACCTCTTCGTCCAAGTCCAACGCAGCCATAGGCAGCGAATCGGACACAGCTATCGGAGCGGTCGCCGCGCGACCGAGCGCCGCATTTAACCGGGCCGCGGTCGGCCGCCGCTGCTGATGCAGGCTGCGCAGTTGATCCTCTAAGCGGCCCAATTCCACCTGCGCCTTGAGAACCGGAGCGTGCTCGCCGGTGCCACTGCGATAGCGAGTGCGGCCTACTTCTTCTAGGTGGGCCAACAGGCGCAAGTTGCCCTCGGTGACGGCAATGGCCCGCTCCAAAAAGTAGCAGTCGTAGTATGCGGCCTTAACCTCAAAAATCAGCGACCGTCGCGTGGCCTCATAGCGCTGGCTCTCGACTTCGGCCTCTTGCTGGGCGATCCGCCCCTTGAGATCCAATTTGCCCTTCCACGGGAAGGTTTGCGCCGCACTAAAGCGCATCTCCTGCGGACCGGTGCGCGTCTCCACCGGGCGCGCAAAATAGCCGTAGGTCAGGCGGGGATCGACCCAAGCGCTCGCCGAGGGCACCTTTGCTAGGGCGGCTTGGTAGCGCGTCAAAGCCTGCTTGAGCTTGGGGTTGTGCTGTTCGGCGTAGCGCGCGTACTCCGCGAGTTCGGCGCGAGGGTCGAGCGCTGCTTCTTCCTGCGACCAAACCGGCCCTGCGAGCAGACCGGCTAGCAGCAGAGCCGTTTTATTTTTGTACATGCAATTACTCCTCGCCGCGCAGGGGTTTGGAATTCGCGTACAGACCCCCGCAAATTGAGTGGAGTGTGAGACTTAGAAGCGTCTAGAAATTTCCGGGTGTGCCCTAAACTCGGACAGCTTCTTAGAAGCTGTCTGGAAATTCCTGGTGTGCTCCGAGCGCGAGCGAAAGCGCGGCGGACAAGGCGGGCAAAGCCGCCCATATTGCCCAACGCCGGCCGCCGTGCTTGCAGCCGCGCGAAAGCCATCAGGGGTTTTCAGACAGCTTCTTAGGACAAACTCAGTGCGGCGAGAATCAGATCAGGAAGGAACAGTAGAGCTGGAAGAGCGGGGGATGCGGTTGGGGAATGCGATTGGGCAGCGACCGCAGCGCAGCCGAACGAGGCGGCAGCAAAGTGGTCGCCACTATTCCGACCACGGGCGTTGAGACGGATGGCTGCTCGGCTGGGGGGACGAACGGAGGAGACGCGCTGTTTTCTTCGCGCAGACAGCAACAACCCGCTTGCATGCCCTCCTCGCCGCAGGCATTGGCGACGTGACAGGGCATGGGAGCGGCCTCTGCGACACACGGGGCACAGAGAACCTGCAATCCACTACAGGCGAAGGCCAGCAGCAGGACTAAAGACGTGGTTAAGGGACGAAAGCTTTTCATTATCGATGGATCGCTCGGCTACAGCCAAAAGTACGCATATCGACGACCG
>JAGWBY010000126.1:8121-12720 GCA_021295675.1 Candidatus Latescibacterota bacterium
ACGCCGCGCTCGTACACCACTTCGTATTCGCCCTCCGGCACATCCATATTCCGCACGGCCAATTCGCCCATCGTCACCAGCGGCTCAGACTCCAAGAGCAGCTCGTCGAACGACTCCTCGGGCGTCTTGCCGGTGGTATCTAAGACGATTGTGCGTCTCTGGTGGGTAAACAGCGACGCGGAGATCTCTTCCTCAAAGCGCGCTTTGACCTCGGCAATGTGTTCTTGGCGCACGACCGGATATTCGTGCGGGCTATCCTGCATCCGCCGCGCGATCTCCTCGTCGGAGGCCGTTACGTGGAATAGCACCACATCGGGCAGATGAGCTTCTAGCACCAACGTTTCGTAGAGCCGCTGGAAGCCGTAGTGGAAGTTAGGGTAGTAAAAGCTGTTCGGATCGTCGCCGTAAAAGCTAGTGTACACGGCCTCCTCTAAATGCCAGCCAACGATCAGCGGACAGGCGTACTTTTTGATGATGTCCACGTGGTAGTGGATCTGCATCCGCTGTCCGCGCAGACCAACCAAAATCTCGCGCGACTCCGGGCTGAGCGAGGCGTCGGGGAGGGTGAAGTGATCGTCGCCGTGGATGGGGACGCGGCGGTGCCGGTAGTATTCCCCGAGCATGGTGGCCAGCGTGCTTTTCCCTGCGTATTCAATGCCTGCGAAAATGCTGCGCATTTCTACTCTCCTTTGGGCTTTTCAAGACGGCGTTCTCGAATATATTCTCAAAAGTAAGTCGCCTCACACCCTTCAGCAAACGACCGCTTATGCCCGCTAGTTCGTCCAAGATTGGCGTCCTCGTCGCCCAACTCGGCACGCCGCAAGCACCCACCGCCCGCGCCCTGCGGCCCTATCTGCGCCAATTTCTCTCCGATCCGCGCGTCATCGACCTCCACCCGCTCAGGTGGTATCCTATTCTCTATCTTTTTGTCCTCACCCGCCGACCCGCGCGCTCGGCCGCCCTATACGCCAACATCTGGACCGACGAAGGCTCGCCTCTCATGGTCCATTCCCAAGCCCAGACTCGCGGCTTACAAGAGCGGTTGGGCACGGCGTATCGGGTCGTACTCGGCATGCGCTACGGCGAGCCGAGCATCGCGCGCGCCGTCCAGTCCCTAGAGCAGGAAGGCATCGAGCGCATCCTCGTCTTTCCGATGTTCCCGCAGTTTTCCTGCGCCACCACCGGCTCGATTTACGACGCGGTCAACCGCGCGGCCTTGGGCCGACGCTGCCCTTGGTTTTTCGCCCGCAAACGCCAGATGCCCGCACTGCGCTTCGTCCCCCCCTACGCCGACCATCCCGCGTACATCAACGCGCTCAAACAGTCGGTCGCCGCAGCAGTCACCCGCCTCAGTTGGACACCGGACCGCTACTTAATCACCTTCCACGGCATTCCCCGGCGCTACGTCGATGAAGGCGACCCCTACCGCCGCCACTGCGAGGAAACCGCGCGCGCTTGGCCTCGCAGACGATGAGTGGGTCAGCGGTTTCCAGTCGCGCTTCGGCAAAGAGCCTTGGCTAGAACCTTACACCGAGGACGTGCTGGCACGCCTCGGAGGGCAAGGCGTGCGCCGCTTAGTCGCCATCTGCCCCGGCTTCACCGCCGACTGCCTCGAGACGCTCGACGAAATTGGCCGCGAAGGGGCCGAGCAATTTTCCCACGGGGGCGGCCAGCAGTTTCACTTAGCGCCCTGCCTCAACGACCACCCGGCCTGGCTCGACGCCATGGCAGCCATTGCCCGCCAAGAACTGGCCGGCTGGGATGCCTGACGGTAGTGTGTCATTTACTTGACACTTCTGTGTCTTTTTTGGCATACTTAGCGCGACTGCTATGGACAAGCTACCCCCCGCGCTTGAACGCAAACTCATCCGCCTCGGCACTCGTCTCATCGACCAAAAGCGCGGCCGACGCCTCGTCGAGCCGACCAAAGACCGCGATGGTTTCTGGTTTGGCGGCGGCAATTCGGTCCGCGACCCCAGCGATGGTAGCCTCTATCTCATCGGCCGCTACCGCGACGCCGGCGACAGCCGCACCGGGCTGACCTCCGGCCCCCGAGGCCGCGCTCTAGCCATTTTTCGCTCGACAGACAATGGACGGAGCTTTGCCAAGGTTCGCACTTGGGACAAATCCGACCTCTACTGCGGCTCGGCCGTGCTCAGCATTGAAGGCAGCGCTTTGCGCCTCAACAAGCGCCGCGTTCAAGTGCTGGTCTCCACTGAGAAAGTTCGCCTCTACCCACGGTCCGTCGCCGCTTTTCAGAAGCCGGGCACCGGCGTCTGGAGCATCGACGCCTTCTCCGCAGGAGTCGATTGCCCCGCTGCTGATCAGCGACGATCCAGCTTATCTACACCTCAAAGACCCCAATCTTTCGGCTAGGATGGGCCGGCAGCCCCTACTGCTCTATTGCTCACATCCCTACACTTGGGCTGCGAGCACTTCGGGCTACGGCGTGCTCGCGGCTGATTCGTGCGAGAGCCACAATCACGACTTCTTTCCCCGTGGCCCAACCTGGGATGTGGCTGCTTTGCGCGTCACCTGCCGCTTGCCCGTGCCCAAGATGGGCGCGTTCGCTCATTTGCCCTCGCTCTCGCTCTATTTTTCCGACGGGGCCGAATCCATGCACCCGCTCAAAGCCCATACAAAGGGGGTCGTCCGGCCGCGCGGCTACTCCTGTGAGGAATTGGGTGGCTTAGCGTATGGCTTCGATCGCCAATTTCCGCGCCTCCACCGCCTCAGCCACCTTCAGCCGCTCTTCGTCTCGCCGGAAGGTACGGGTTGCTCGCGTTATGTGTCCGTGCTGACGGAAGTGGACGGGGGGCTGTTCGCCACTTGGCAGCGCTCGACCCAGACCCGCTCGCAGCCACTTTGCGGCCACCGACTCACGCCAGCGCGGGTCAAGTCCCTGCTTTCCTGAATTTTTTAGGGAGTGTCCAGCCGCGTCCGCAGCCAAGCGTCCAAGTCCTCTAAGCACGGCTGGGCAATCGCATGGGGCATATCGTATTCTTTGTACAGCAAGTCCAATCCGAGGGGAGCAAGCAAGTCTCTAGAGGCGCGGGCTTGGGCAATGGGGATGACCGGATCAAAGCGTCCGTGCGCCATAAAAACCTTTAGGCCCTGCACCGCCCCATTCTCTGGCAACATCTCTGGACAGCACAGCCCGCTCAATGCAATGGCCCCGGCAAAGTCCCGAGGCCGTTTTAACGCAGCCGCCAGCGCCATGCTCGCCCCTTGGCTGAACCCTGCGATGAAGATGCGAGCTGGCCGGTGCGTTCGCCGCAGCGCATCCACCAAGGCCAAGACCTGCACTAGCGGTTCTTCGGCCTCGGCAAAAGCAAAGCGTATTCCCTCCGCGCCGATTTCGATATTAAACCACGCAAAACCGCCGAAATCGAGCGCATAGGGCGCGCGGGCACTGACGCAAACAAGCCGCGCATCCAAGTGCGGTGCCAAGCCTAGTAGATCCTCCTCATTAGCACCATAGCCGTGCAAAAGCAAAAGTAGCGGCGCACCCTCGGGAGGTGCGTCGGGCGACTTGTGGACGATGTGGTGGAGAGATGCTGTGGTCATGTCGCCACTACTCCACCGACACTTCGTACTGCCCGGCCCGCCGCAACACCATCACCACCCGCTCCTCTTGGCTAATCAGCTCCTGCACGTGGAAATTGGGGTGGGCCTTCTCGTTGCGCCACACGGTCTCGCCGTTGATCTCGATTTGGGGGAAGCGCTTGTCGCAGCGGGGTACGGATAGGTGCGTTTCGCCGTCGTGCGGCACGGTAAGGCGCGCGGAAAAGCCGCCGCCATACGCTCCCCAAGCGACCTCGACGTTGCCATATGGCGTGGGCACGACGCCCTCGGCGCGTTCGAGCCCGGACAACTGCGGCCGAATCTCCAAGTTCCCCCCGGCCTTGGGCACTACCCCGAGTACGTGCGCCGCCAGCAAGCTCTCCGGCCCAGATTGTGCGGCCACCGACCCGGCCTTCTCACCCCACGTCCGTCCCGGACGCGCCAGCAAGCGGCCCCATTTTTTTTGTATGTAAGCCAAGGCCGCCGCGTCTGCACCCGCCTGCCACAGCGCCCCGGCGACAAAAAACGCCTGCCATAAATCGTCTGACGCCGAGTCGTCGGATAGGTGCTGCGCCACGCGTACCTGTTGTCTGGGATTGGCCAAAGCAAAGTAGAGCACCAAAGCATTCGTCCAGCGGCTACAGTCATCAGCCCCGACAGCATCGGCAAAAAGCCCTTGCTCTTCGCTCCAAGCGGCTTGTAATGCTTTGCGCGCTCGGTGATGAGCGCGCTCGCATTGGACGGCTTGTTGACGGTCGCCAATGCGTCGGCACAAGGTCGAAACCGCTAGCCAAGCCCCAGCCTGTAGCGCGATAGTAGCGGTCGCCGACGCACCCTCAGCCTCGGCCGTTTGCAAGCTATTCACTAGATCCGCTAGCCGCTCGGCAGTCAATCGGTCGCCGCTGTAGCGCTGGGCTAGTTCGACGAACAGCGCGTAGAAACAGGCCTGTTCCCCACCAATAGGTGTCTCGCTACCAGCCAGCATGGCGCGGGCCGTATCCACGCTGCCAGTCACATACAAATCATTCATAGCCC
>JAGWBY010000126.1:12745-21248 GCA_021295675.1 Candidatus Latescibacterota bacterium
CCCTCTTGGCGGCTATCAGCTAAGGTTTGCTCCCCAGTCCGCCACAGCCGCTCCCAGTCTTCGCCTACAGTTGTAAAGCTCCCGCGCGGCTCGACAGCCACGCGTCGCTCCACCAGCGCGACACTGTCTATTTCCATGTCTTCTGGGCACGATCCGATCCGCACCACTAGGTAGCGGCACGTCGCCAATTGCGGTGCGGTCCACTCCTGCAACCCGTCGCGGCACACGTAGCGCAAGCGCGACTCCACCGCGCCCGACGCTCGCGCAAAACCTAGATCAATCACCACACCAGCCTGACCCCGCAGCCGCAGATGGGGGAATCCGCAGAGCAACCGACCGAAGTCCAAAACTAGGTACGCGGCCCGAACTTCGTCTGTTGTCTGCACCAAGGAGTGGGTTTTGCCGCCTGTCAGGAATGCTTCTCGCCGCACGCATTTGGCAGTCTGCATAGTCTCGGGGAAAGCGACCCATTCGAGCGCACCCTCGCTAGCCACCTCGCCAAAAGCCGCCACCTCCCGCGCCCACACCATGCTTTCCTCTACGGGCAGCGGCGACCATTCCCTCGGCTCAGTTCCATCTACCACCGTGGCTTCCCGCCACCCCGCAAATCGACCTTTGGCCCATTCAGCCGGTGCTAGCACGGCCACATAGCTAGCCGGACCCCAAGCATCGGCCGGCTGCACCTGCCAAAGTGTGCCGGTGTACAGCACCTGCTCGGCACCATCGCTGCGCTCGATCTTTCCCTCGGCGCTGAACCAGTCTGCTGCGCCGCAGCCGATGGCAAAGATCAACAGCACATTTTCGCCCTCCCGCAGCGCAGCATCCAACGCGAACTGCTCCCCCCCAATCCCCTGCCCACCCGCTCGCCGTTCAAGTACACCTCGTACGGCCCACTCGCAGCACAGCGCAGCAACCCTTTGGCTGCTGCGCTGCTCAGGTGGAATTCAAAACGGATGTACACGGCCAGCGCGGCCGGATGCCATATAGCTTGCGAGCGCATACTCAATTTACGGGCATCCGCAACCCCACCAGCCGCGTCCCTCGTTGTCCCAGCACCTGCATCATAAACGCGTCCCCCGGTTCAATCTCCGCCAACGCATCCTCTAAGTCTTCCACAGTTTCCACCTGTCTGCGGTAGATCACCTGAGTTTCCTCCTGTTTGTGGCCGACCTCCTGAATGAGCATTCCTCGGTTCAAACCCCGTCGTGCCGCCTCACTACCCCGTTTCACTCGTGCGATCAGAACCCCGTTCTCGTCCTCGTATCCTAGACGCTGAGCTAGCTCATCGGTCAGTTCCTGGACCTTCAGGCCCAGCACCTCTTGTTCTGCGTCTGCGTCATCGCGCGAGCGACCGGCGGCCACCGCTTCCTCAGTCCGCAGTTCTAGCTCGACTTTAATTCGTTTCTCTTTGCCATCGCGCAACACCAGCAACTCGACTTCAGTCCCCGGTGCCGTGCGTCCAATCCGGTCGCGAAGTTCGGTTAAGTTGCGCATCGGTTGGCCATCAATGGCAAGTACTACATCGCCAACCTTGACGCCTGCTTTGTCTGCTGCTCCCCCCGACGTCACTTCATTGATCACCACACCATAATTGCGGTCCAGCCCCATAGTCTCAGCCGCTAGCGGATCCAAGTTGGCAATATGCACGCCGAGTAAGCCGCGCCGCACCTCCCCGTGCTCAACCAACTGCGCGACCACGTCCTTGACCAAGTTGATCGGAATGGCAAAGCCAAGACCTATATTGCCGCCGCTGCGGCTGACGATGGCCGTGTTGATTCCCACGAGCTCGCCGTGCAGGTTGACCAGCGCCCCGCCACTGTTGCCCGGATTGATCGCCGCGTCGGTCTGGATAAAGGAGCCATACTCGCCAAAGAAGCGTTTCCGTCCTAGCCCACTGACGATGCCGGTAGAAACCGAATGGGAAAATGTCATAGGACTTCCTATGGCTAGCACCCATTCTCCCTCCCGGAGCTGATCCGAATCACCCATCGCGACCGCTGGCAAATCTTCGACGGCGACCTTAAGCACGGCGATGTCGCTCAGGGAATCGCGGCCGATGACCTCGGCTTCAAAGAAGCGCGAATCCGTCATCTCGACGCGGATATTGTCGGCGTGGCGAATCACGTGGTTGTTGGTGATAATGTACTGATCGCCGCTGAAGTTGATGATTACTCCCGAACCCTGTCCATCGCGTTCGCGTGGCTGGTCAGGCAATTCGAAGAAGTCCCCCCAAGGGGTGCCGCGCAAGGGAGAGCGCCCCTCGACATTGACAGTGCCCTCCGTGGTGATTTTTACGACGCCGGGCTTGACCTGAGCTACTACTTCGGCAAAGCCGTCGCTCATCTGGTGCAAAAACTGCAAATTCTCGCTGGCTCGGGCATTGCCAGCCACCGCGAGGGTTAAAATGAACAGGGAAAAGTACAACTTCCGCATGGTATTTCCTCTCTGAAAAGGGTGTGAAAATACGGATATTTCTCAATGTCCACAAAAAGAGACGACAACTAGCGGCTGGTGCCGCACGGCCAATTGGCCTTCTTCGAGCACCACCTCGACTCGCGACCCCTCGGGCATGTCGCCGGCCACCAGCAAGCGGGCGATCTGCGTTTCGAGCTCGCGCTGCAAAAATCGCTTGAGCGGTCGAGCGCCATAGACCGGATCGAAACCTGCGTGGGCAATGTGCCGACGCGCTGGTGCGGCTACTTCTAGCTCAATGCGCTTTGCCACCAGACGCTGGCGCAACTCGGCGATCAGCAGTTCGACGATCTCCTCAATCTCTGCCAAAGTCAGCGGCTTGAAGAGCACCACGTCGTCGATCCGGTTGAGAAACTCCGGGCGGAAATACGCCCGCAGCTCGCCCATGACCTGCTCGCGCACGGACTCGGCGATCTCCCCTTTCGGCGTCAGGCCCTCGACCAAGGAAGTCATAATCACCACGACGTTCTTAAAATCCACCACCCGACCCTGCGCGTCGGTGAGCCGCCCGTCGTCCAAAAGCTGCAACAGCGTGTTAAAAACGTCTGGATGGGCCTTTTCAATTTCGTCGAAGAGCACCACTGAGTACGGCTTGCGGCGCACGGCCTCGGTTAGCTGTCCTCCCTCCTCGTAGCCCACGTACCCAGGAGGAGCGCCCAACAGCTTGGACACCGAGTGCTTTTCCATGTACTCGCTCATATCTAAGCGCACCATGTTCTCCTCGGCGTCGAAGAGGGCTTGCGCCAGAGCCTTGGCCAGCTCGGTCTTGCCCACGCCCGTCGGTCCTAAGAACACGAAGGAGCCGATCGGCTTTTGCTCATCTTTAATGCCAGCGCGTGCCCGCATCACAGCATCGGCCACCAAGCTTACGGCCTCGTCCTGGCCCACGACCCGCTGGTGCAAGGTCTGGTCGAGGCGCGCCAACTTCTCGCGTTCCCCCTCGGTTAGCCGCTGCAGCGGGATGCCGGTCCAACGCGAGACAATGGCAGCAACCTCCTCTTGGGTGACTTCCTCGCGCAGCAGTCGCGGACCACTGTCCTCTACCGCTTGCTGCGCCGCAGCTAGCTCCCGCTCCAGTTCCGGCAATTTTCCGTGTTTTAGCTCGGCGGCGCGGTTCAGGTCGTATTGGCGCTCGGCCTCTTCGATGTGATGTCGCACCTGCTCGATTTCCTCGCGCAATGACCGCTCGCCCACGAGAGACGCTCGCTCCTCCTCCCATTGGGCACGTAGAGCACCAGCCTGCACCTTGAGGTCAGCCAGCTCCTTGCGCAGGCTTTCGAGGCGCTC
Source organism: Candidatus Latescibacterota bacterium (assembly GCA_021295675.1). The sequence continues at coordinate 16,505 of JAGWBY010000126.1, forward strand.
CTCGCTGGTTTTGTCCTGTTCCTTTTTCAGCGCGGCTTCCTCAATCTCTAACTGCATGACCCGGCGCTCCACCTGGTCCAGCTCAGTTGGCACCGAGTCAATCTCCGTGCGCACGGTGGCGCATGCCTCGTCAATTAGATCGATGGCCTTGTCTGGCAAGAAGCGGTCCGAGATGTAGCGGTTGGACAGCACCACGGCATCGACCAAGGCATTGTCTTGGATGCGCACGCCGTGGTGGACCTCGAATCGCTCGCGCAAGCCCCGCAGGATCGAGATCGAATAGCACCGGCTGGAAGCGCCGCTCCAACGCGGCGTCCTTCTCGATGTGCCGGCGGTGTTCATCGAGCGTGGTTGCGCCGATGCAGTGCAACTCGCCGCGAGCCAGCATGGGCTTGAGCATATTGCCCGCGTCGGTCGATCCCTCGGTTTTGCCAGCGCCGACGATGGTGTGTAGCTCGTCGATAAAGAGCAAGATGCGGCCCTCGCTGGCGCGGATTTCGTCGAGCACGGCCTTGAGCCGCTCCTCAAACTCGCCCCGGTACTTGGCCCCGGCCATCAGCGCACCCATGTCCAGCGCGAAGATGGTCTGATTCTGCATCCACTCGGGCACATCGCCGCGCACGATGCGCTGTGCCAAACCCTCGACAATCGCGGTCTTGCCCACGCCCGGCTCGCCGATGAGCACTGGATTGTTCTTGGTCTTGCGCGAGAGGATGCGGATGGTGCGGCGTATCTCTTCGTCGCGCCCGATCACCGGGTCGAGCCGACCAGCGCGTGCCTGCGCTACTAAGTCGATACCATAGCGCTCAAGGGCCTCATAGGTAGTATCCATGTCGATTCCCTTTCAGAAGTCGGTTTTCTCTGTCCAAATGATTGCAAATACCGTACCAGCACCGATATGACTCTTTTTGACACATTTTGCCCATCGAATGGGACATTGTGGCACTAGAGGCGTTGAAATGGACAAAAAAGACTGAGGGGCCGTCAGCCGAGACTCAAGCGAAAGAACAGCACGGAAATGGCGGTGCCCTTCGCTATTCCCGGTAAGAGGCCGCCGCGCATGGCAAGGCTGGTCTCCAACAAGCGGATCTGCATGGACGACAGCACAAACGGGCCGAAGGCAAAGCCGACCGCCGAACTGCTGCTCCGCCCGCCCAGCGACAGGCCAATGCGGGCCGGCAACCAGTCCGCCAGCCAGTACTCGACTCCGCCGGCCAGCCGCGGTCGAGCCCGCATCCCAAACTTGGAGCTAAACGCCTGGTCCCAATTGCCAACCACCGTTAGCTCAGGTCTGGCCTGATAGGCCACCCCGAGCCGCAGCATGGCCGGCAGCGAGCGCGAGAACGGTTCTTGGCCAATCTGCTTGGTAAAGTCTGGATCGCCGTCGCCGTCGAAATCCGGGTTGTCGAACACTTCCTCAATGGACCGCGAGTCCGCGTCTAAGAAACGCGAGATGCGCAATTCGTTGGTCGCGAGGAAAATGGAATCTTGGCGCACCCCCTCATTCCAAGAGAAGGTGTCGAGCAAGTTGAGCGCACTGAAGCTGAAGGTCGTCTTGCGATTTTTGGCTCGGCCAGCAATGCCAATGTCGATGCCAACGCCGACGCCCCTTTTGGCGTACTGAGTAATCAGCCAAGCATCCGCCTCAGCACCGCCGACATGGGCTACCAGTCCGGTGCCGCCGGATTCGATAATCTCTCCGTAGCTACCCATCGAGAGCTTGAGCGTACTGCCGACTGTGAACTCGCTTAGATAGGGCGCGAGACGAGCAGGCAGTGCGGGTTTCGCAACGGCAACATTGAGCGTGCCCACGGCCCAGCCCGACCCATTCCAGTCGCTGATGTCGTATCCTTCGCTCTTGCCGGCTGCCAAGCGGTCCTCCGCAAACTCGTTGCCAAAAAAGAACAACTCCAACACGTCCTTGGGAATTTCGCTCTCGACTCCGCTGGTAAACCCCACGGCAATGGCCGAGCGCACATCCCCGATGGCAAAGGCCACGCCCCCGTTGAGTGGGAGGCCCGCGACGAGCGTCGGCTCGATATCCCCGTTCATGCGCAGACCCGCGTCTGGGATGTCGGCGAGCAGCTTTTTTTTCTCTACGGGGCTGATGTAGTACGGGCTGCCGTTGGGAGACACCTTCTCATTGGCGGCCGTGAAGTGGGCGTTGTACGTGGCGACCGAAAAACTGTTGTTTTCGGCAACCAAGCAAAGGCCCACGCCGAGCAAGTCCCAGGAAAACTTGCGGCTGCCCGACAGAGCTAAATTCGCCGGATTCCAGAAAACGGCTTCCGGCCCTCGAGCCAAGGCCGTATAAGCTTGGCCCAGCGCCAGCGCCCGCGGGCTGGCGTCGCCGGGAACGGCAGCCACTTGTCTGTAGGCCCCGGCGACGAGCAGGGCCGCTAGAACGATCAATCCCTTGCCTTGCACTGGTGCCCTACTTGACCAAGTCCTCGTTGAATTCCATAAAAATCACCGCCCCAGCTTCCACGGCGACGAAATCGCTCGCCCGCATCACCACCTCGCTCGGCGTCTTGTCCAACTCGACCAGTATGCCCGTATAGACGCCCTCCTCCCGTAGAAAGACCTGAACGTCTTCGTCTGTGAGCGCGATCCGTTGGTGGCTGAATGCACTTGTCACAACCTGCCCTTCGGGACCGACCTCGCCAGCCCCCACCGCAAAGGAACCCTCCTTGGGAATCCGCAGATAGCCGTTGGCCTCGTTGTCGGCGAATAGGTCTTCGCTGCCGTACACATCCTCGGCTATCGATGAGACCCACAAGCTGACGCGGATGGCGGTGGGCAGGTGATTTTCAATCGCAGTAACTACGACGGCACTATCGAGGCTAGCTTGGATGCGGCGGCGGGCATCGTCGTCCTGGAAGCGACGAAAGATCGGATCGAACTCGATGCGGGTATCTTCTTCTATTTGAAAATGACCCTGTGAGGCAAAGCGCACGTGGTCAATCTGCACCCAATGACTAGCGTCGATGACCTCCACGGACTCGCCATCGCCGATGCGCACGATCGGCGCGACCACAACCTTGGTCGGTAGCAGGCTGAGAAACTCAGTTAGCTCTGCAAAGGTCCGCGACAAGGAGAGCGATACCGGGGAGTCTATATCACCACGCTGGAACGCTTCGGAAATCATCAGGGAACCCTGCTCGCCTTGGCTGTTGGTGCCCTCAATGTGGAGGTCAATGCGGCTGCGGAAGCCAACGCCCGACGTCAAGCCGACTTCTAAGGCAGCCGAACTGAAGGCGATCTGATCTAAACCTGCGGGAAAATCGACTGCGCGAGTGACCGGGGAGACCGGCAGGATGACCTCGTTGAGCACACCCTCGACGCGGCTGAGGAGCAAGTTTTCGGTCGCAGCTTCTAGCAGTAATTCGTCGGTGGCGACGGCCTCTGAGAACTCGCCCTGTACTCGGTATGAGAACCGCAATTCAAGGGGATTCTGCGGGGCAAATTCGCTGCCAGCCAAGTCAAAGGACACGGTCTTGATTTCGCCAAGATCAAGCTCGTCAATGAGGAAGGCGTGGGGAGTGCCGTCCGACCTTTTGACATCGTCCAAGACTAGCTCTACCTGCAAGGGGATCGCGGTTCGGTTGGTCACCTTGAAAGTCAGGCCGCCCTCGGCGATGACCGCGTGGGCGATTTGAATGCGGTCGTCGGCAAAGACGAGAGCCTCAGTCTTGGCAATCGCACCGTCAGCCGGCCCAATCGGCACTGCAAAGGCAGCAGAGACGGGCACGACGCGCAGGCTGTCGCCAACTTCCTCGCGGTGGTTGAAGTCCACTGTAAAATCTACCGCGAGCAGGCCCTCGTCGTCGATCTTCAGGAAACCGGCGCGCTCGTCGGCCAAGTCCTGAACCGTCGTCCGGTCGTCGGCAACCGGGATGCTGATCTGGAAATTGGTGCTGGGGATTTGGGGAGGATTCACCCCGCAGCCCGTCAACGCTCCAGCCCCTAGGAGCGCACCCAACCATCGGTACGGCACGACATTCATCCGCCAGCCGCTCAAGGCTCTATTTGATCCCCACGACCTGGCGCAGCGGCTCGGCCTTGTCGGTCCGTTCCCAAACGAACTCCGGCTCCTCGCGGCCAAAGTGGCCGTAGTTGGTGGTTTTCCGATAGATGGGCCGCCTCAGTTGTAGGACCTCAATGATGCTCTTGGGGGTTAGGTTGAAGACTTTTTCCACAGCCGCGACAATCTCCTCATCGGGCACGACGCCCGTGCCAAAGGTATCGACCCGCACCGATACGGGCGCGGCCACGCCAATGGCATAGGCCAGTTGCACTTGGCAGCGGGCGGCCAAGCGGGCGGCCACCACGTTTTTGGCCACGTAGCGCGCCATGTAGTGAGCACTGCGGTCCACTTTGCTGGGGTCCTTGCCGGAAAATGCACCGCCGCCGTGCGGACACGCGCCCCCGTAGGTATCGACGATGATCTTGCGACCGGTCAATCCGCAGTCGCCGTGCGGCCCCCCGATGACGAAGCGGCCCGTGGGGTTGACGTGGTATTGGGTGCCTGCGTCGAGCAGGTGAGCGGGAATTACCTCTTGTACGACCTGTTCGATCATGTCTTTTTTGATCTGCGCGTGACTGGCCTCGGGGGCGTGTTGGGTCGAGAGAACCACGGCTCCTATCCGCACGGGCTGACCGTCTTCGTACTCGACGCTGACCTGAGACTTGGCGTCCGGGCGCAGATAGGAAATTTTCTCTTCCTTGCGCAGCCGCGTCAGGT
>JAGWBY010000127.1 GCA_021295675.1 Candidatus Latescibacterota bacterium
GCTGGGACAGGTAGTGGTACCCTTTGTGGGGGCGGGCCACCTTCATGCCGCCGCGGACGAAGTGGGGCAGATGCTCTTGGAGCGCCGGACCGAGGGCTGGTTGCCGGCATAAGTGGCGGTTGCTGTGGGTGAATATCTGGTCCGAAGGACAGGGCAGGGTACCGCTCCACCGATCTTCGATGGCGCGTCGGGACTCAGCGGCGGCGGGGTCGGTCGTTGAGGTAGCCCAATCAGGGGCATCTTCGAGGCTTGGCGTCGGTGCGCGTTTGGAGAGGCGAGCGACAAAAGCCCCTTCGGTGTCGTGGTGGTGGGGCCAGACGCGGACGCAGCGGGCGAACTCGGCTGGGAATTGAGCGGCCAGCGCATCTGGTAGCGATGGCCCTTCGAACTCTGCGATGGGGAGGATAGCGACGTCTTCTCCATAGCGGCGCAACAGCCCGAGGAGTACTTCTTCGTTTTCCTCCAGCGAGAGCGAGCACGTCGAATACACCAAGGTGCCGCCGGGGCGCAGCATCTGGTAGGCAGCGCGCAAGAGGCCCTTCTGTTGCTGTGCGAGGTGCTGAGCGTCTTGCGGCGACCAGTAGGTGAGCATGTTCTTGTCTTTGCGCACGATGCCGTCGCCCGAGCACGGTGCATCGACGAGGACGCGGTCGAAAAAGTTGGGGAAGTAGCGCGCCAGCATGGTCCCTGGGGCTTGGGTCAAGACGTGATTGGCCACCCCGCAGCGCTCCAGATTGCCTACGAGAGCGGGCATGCGCTTGCGCTGGAGTTCATTGGCCAGCAGCAAGCCGCTGTTGTCCATGCGCGCGGCAATCTGGGTGGCCTTGCCGCCCGGAGCGGCACACAGGTCGAGGACGCGCTCGCCGGGCTGGGGCCCCAAGACCTCGACGGCCAGCATGGGAGCTTTGGCTTGGACGTAATACGCGCCCATGGCGTATTCAATGGTCTGGCCAAGGCTCGCGTCGCTTTCCGGTAAGGAGAAGCCCTCGCTGCACCAAGGCACGATTTGGCCGCGCTGATGCAAGTAGGGTTGTACGTGTTGCGCTTGGGCTTGGAGCGCGTTTAAGCGCAGTGAAGCTGGGGGCGGCGTACGCGAGCACCGATAAAAGGCCGTGCGCTCTTTGTCGTTGGGCAGCAGGCGACCGAGGTACTGGAGCAGGGCCTGTAATTTATCCGGATCGTACGCTTTGCGTGCAGATGGGGTTGTCTGTTTATTCATCGGGCAGCTTTCAGGATTAGAAATTAGGAATTAAAAATTGGGGCCGGGAATTCCTAATTCCTGCATAACGTCAGTCAATAATATAATCCATACAGCAAAGGGCATGGGCGTCACACGCTGCTTCGTCGTCAGCGATCTGCACCTCGGATCGGCTTATTTTTACCATAGCCACTTTTTGTCTTGGCTGGATACCTTGCCCCAAGGGGTGCCACTCGTGCTCAACGGCGACGTCATAGATAGGCCGGGCCAAGCCCTGCCCGCTGCCCATCGGGTCGTGCTGGAGCGCCTCGTGCGCGAGTCGCAATCTCGGCCCGTGATTTGGGTGTACGGCAATCGCGATGCCGAGTTTAAGCTGGCCGAGCCGGGGCAGATTCGCTTTGTCGATAGCTGGCGACTCGACCGGCGGCTACTCGTAATTCACGGCCATCGGCTCGACCGGCTGATGCCTCGGCACGCGATGTTCAAGTGGGCCTTTCGCCGCTTGCACCGTTGCCGCATCTGGCTCGGCGGGCGCGATGCCCACGTGGCCGAATACGCCAAGAAATGGCCTTTGCTCTACCGGGTGCTCAACGAGCACGTGGCGCGCAACGCCTTGCGCGTGGCGCGGCAGGAGAGGGTTGAAGCTGTGGTTTGTGGGCATACGCACGCGGCCATGGCGATTGAGCGGCAGGGCCGGTGCTACTTCAACACCGGTGCTTGGACCGAAAAACCTTTCCACTTTCTCGAAGTGGCCCCGGACCGCATGGCCCTACATACCTATGAGGACGACTGGGACTGTGATTAATATGATTAATGTGATTAAATGGATGGTCTTATTGGTGGCGGCCCTGCCAGCTAACGCAGAAGAAGGAGGCTTCATCTGGCCACTGCGCCTTGCACCGGCTTTGTCTTCCACCTTCGGCGAATCGCGTTCCCGCGCTTTCCACGCCGGCATAGACCTCAAGACTTGGGGCGAGACCGGCCATCCCATCCAGGCCCTCGCCGATGGCTATATCTGGCGCGTGCGCACCTCGCCTTGGGGCTATGGCCGGGCTCTGTACCAGAAATTGGCTGATGGCCGCACGGTGGTCTATGCCCATTTAGAGGACTTTGCCGCGCCTATGGCCGAGCTCGTGCAGCAAGCACAGCAGCAGCGCGGACACTACAGCGTGGATTTGTACTTCAAGGAGGGGGAAATCCCCGTGCTTGGCGGCGCGGTCATCGCTTGGAGCGGCGAGAGCGGGGCCGGCCCTCCCCATCTGCACCTAGAGTTGCGCGACGCAAATAACGTGGCAATCAATCCCTTGTTGCACGGGTTCGCCATCGCCGATACGATCGCGCCAACCTTGCAGCGAGTGGCCATCACGCCGCATGGCCGCAATGCCCAAGCCGAGGGAGGGCACGACCCCTATGTGCTGAGTTTGCGCTGGCAGCCGGGCCGGGGGGAGTTCGTCGGGGTGCGGCCCGTGCAGGTGCTCGGCCCGGTGAGCATTAGCGCGTTGATGTACGATCGCGCCGACGCGGCTCCCAACAAGCTCGCTCCCTATCGCGCATCTTTGCACATCGACGGCGAGCCGGTTTTTGCCGCGCGCTACGAGCAGGTCAAATACGGCGATATGCACCAGATGTATTTGGACCGGCCGTTGGCTGCTTTTAAGGGTGGGGTGGGTCGCTTTTACAACTTGTGTCGCCTGCCGGGCAATCGCCTCCAATTCTACGAGGGGCCTGACGATGGAATTGTGAACTTGGCCAAGGGGCGGCACGAAGCTGTCGTCGTGGTCGCGGATGTCAACGGCAACGAGAGCCGGGCGCGCTTTGGACTGATGGTTGATGAACCGCCGGCCATTGCCGGGGCGCGGATCGTGGCGGAAGCGAATGGAACCTTTATCGAGGCACGGCTGACCGATGCGGACGACCCGCTCGTGGAAGTAGAATTGGCCAGTTCGCGCGATGGCAAGACTTGGCGGCGCGTAGATCGGCGACAGAGCCGTTCCGGTCCGCTCAAGTGGCAGATCCACCGTAACGCTTCCTACTGGCGGATCCAGGCGCGAGATCCGGCGGGTGCTACGGCCTTTGCCATTTGTCGCCTACCTGAGACCGCTGTGCCGACCTTTGCCTTGGAGCGCCGTCCCCACGCGGATTTCGTGGAGCTCGTGATGCGCTATGAACGAGTGCCTAGCGCTACGCCTTTGGTCCGCGTTGATACCGCTAATGTCAGCCCTCGCCAGACCGGCTTGCGCGAGTTCCGGGTTGCAGTGCCGCTTGGTCCGAACGACCCAGCAGCGGGGACGGTTTTGCTGCGGACGCCGGGGGCCGCTGTGCAAAAGGTCGTCCTCGATCGGCAATTCGTGAAGCCGGGTGCAGCAGCCAAGCTGACTTATGCCAACGGCGCGGTCGAATTGGGCTTTGCCGCGGCGAGCGCGTACGCGCCGTTTTTCCCGCAAGTCGAGACCTTTGAGCCTCAAGTGCCTGCTGCGCTAGTGGCGGCTGGTCCGGCTTTTGCCTTGGGGCCTGATGTTAGCTTTGACCACCGGGTCGAGTTGCGCTTGCGCTACGACTATCGGGAAACGTTGCCGCCGGAGAAGCTAGGCATCTACCGAGAGATCTCCGCTGAAAAGTGGTCGCTGGTGAGCAACGAATGGGTAGGTAGGCAGATGGTGGCGCGGGTGCGCCGCTTGGGCCGCTATGCGCTGTTGGCCGACTTGGAACCCCCTGAGATCAGCAGTTTGCAGCCTGCTGAAGGAGCTGTCGTTGGCACACGTCCGGAAATTCGCGGCGCAGTGCGCGATCAGGGCGCGGGCATTGGGAGGGAAACAGACATTGAATTTGAGCTCGACGGACGTCTGCTGATCGCCGAATACGACCCAGAAGCCGGGCGCGTGTACGGGCATTTGCTGGAAGATTTACCGCCGGGTGCGCACCGCCTAGTGCTGAGGGTGCGGGATATGAGCGGCAACCAAGCCGAGGTCCATTCAGAATTTACCGTGCGCTAGCGCAGCGGTACGGGGGCACCGGCTTGGCGCAGCGACGCCTGCGCAGCCTCCAATACGCGCACGACGCGCAGGCCGTCGCGGCCATCGCTGCGGGGTGCTTGGCCGGTGCGCACGCACTCGACAAAGTGCTGGCACTCCAGCTTGAGCGGCTCGGCCATTTGCAGCCGCGGAATGACGACATCGCCAAAGCGTAGCGCAATGGAGTCGCCGTACGAGTCGTATTGCGGCCGCTCGGCCGATTTGTCGTAGATGCGCACCTTTTCCGTGCTTTCCACATCGTCAAATACCGCCATCTTGCGGCTGCCGACCACGGTCAGGCGGCGGATGCGGTGCGGGTCGAGCCAAGAGAGCTGCATCTGCGCCAGCAAAGACTACGTCTTCGATGTCGGGTTGTAGATAGCACTCGCCGCGGGCGCTGACGGCATCCGGCTCTTGGCCGAGCAGGTACAGGATGACCGATATGTCGTGTGGTGCCAAGCTCCACAAGGCGTTTTCGTCGCTGCGGACAATGCCCAAGTTGACGCGCTGGGAGTACAAATAATACAAGTCGCCTAGCGCGCCTTCCCGAACCAAATCATGTAGCATTTGCACGGCTGGATGGTACTTCAGCAGGTGCCCGACCATCAGCACCCGGTCCCGTTCTGCGGCTAATTCGACTAAGTGAGCCGACGTGGCGGTGTCGAGGGTCATGGGCTTTTCGACGTACACATGCTTGCCTCGCTCCAAGGCGCGGCGGGCCAATTCGTAGTGCTCGGCGGCTGGGACGGCCAATACCACGGCGTCGAGCGCATCGTCGCCTAGTACTTCGTCGTAGCTGGCAGTGATAGGTACTTCTGGGTACTGGCGCTGGATGGCGCTGCGGATTTCCGGGCTGGCGTCGCAGACTTGGCGCAGATGGACGTCGGGCAGGTCGTGGAAGACGCGCACTAGGTTCTTGCCCCAATATCCCGCGCCGACGCAGGCGATTTGGACGCGGTTCATGTGTGCTGGAAATAAGCGCCGATGTCGGCGGCTAGGTGCGCGAGGGCTTGGCTGCCCTCGGCATGGGGATGCGCTTTTACGACCGGCTCGCCTGCGTCGGCTTGGCTGCGGACGAGCGGGTCGAGCGGAATTTCGCCCAGATAGGGAATGTCTAGGCGGCTGGCCGTGGCGCGGCCTCCTCCGGCTCCAAAGATGGGGTCGGTATGGCCGCAGTTGTCGCAGTGGAAATAGCTCATGTTCTCGACCAAGCCGACGATGGGGACCTCGGTCTGACGCACGTCTTCGAGGGCGATGGCCGAGGGCGTGGTGATGATCAAGGCGGCAGTCAAGGGTGCCACTTGGGTCAGCGTGATTTGTACATCTCCAGTTCCGGGGGGTAAGTCTATGAGCAGCAAATCGAGCTCGCCCCAAATGACGTTGAAGAGGAATTGTTGCATCATCTTGGCCAGCATGGGGCCGCGCCACACGACCGGGGTGCCTGGGTCGATTAGCAGCCCCATGGAAATGGCTTTGAGGCCGTGCGCGGACAAGGGCTGGATGTGGCCATCGTCTGCGGTCGGTCGGCCCTCTAAGCCCAGCAAGCCCGGAATGTTGGGGCCGTAGATGTCGGCGTCGAGCAAGCCGACCTGTAGCCCTTGGCCGGCCAAGCTCACGGCCAAGTTGGCGCAGAGCGTGGACTTGCCGACGCCGCCCTTGCCGCTGGCTATGGCCAGTGTATCTTTAATACCGGGAATGGGTTGGCGGTTGTGGGTTTGTGGGGCGTGGAAAGTTTGAAGTATAGAGGAAAGACCTCCTCGCGGCAAGGGGATAGACAAAGGAGCTAGTCATGTATAGGATCGCGCTTTTAGTGATCGTTTTGGTCCCCTTGGGTTGCACGAATGTCAACCAGATGCACAAGCTCTATCAGGAGGGCGACCACTCGCAGTTAGATCGGATTATAGAGATCGTCTCCCGCCAGGACTATCCCTATGCCACGCGGCGCAAGGCCGCGCGCATCTTGGGCGAGATCGGCGACCCGCGCGCCGTGCCCGTGCTGAAAATGGCGCTCCAAGACTACGACCAGCGCACCACGCTCAAGCAGGACGCGCTGCGCGCCTTGGGCACCATCGGCGACCAGAGCGCGGCCTTGGATATAGGGAGGCTACTCAATTATTCGCTCAACACGGCCGACGCCGAACTGCGGATGGCCGCTATTGAAGCGCTCGGGCAGATGGGGGGGGCCAAGGCGGCTGAAATTCTGGTCAATGCCCTCGACTACTACGACATGCTTACCCTGCGCTCTGAGCAGCGGACCCCTCGGGGGGTGTTCACCGGCGAGGAGATATCTCCCTATGGACGGATGCATCCCGACTCCACGGACGGCCCGCGCCGCTATCCCAATGTGGGATTGGACCCCTTTGGGGAGGGAGGCCAGCCTCGGGTGAGCATGTTCGGCACGCCCATTGAGCCTACCCAGATGGAATACGACCCCACGCCCGAGGAGCGCACCCTAACCCATCAGGCGATTACAATGGTGGGGGCGGACGCCATTCCAGTGATTGAAAATCACCTAGATAGTATGCGCGTAAGCCGCCCGACCTTGCGCAAAGAGCTACTGGTCATAATAAGCGAAATCACCGGGGTGCCGCCGGTGGTAGAAGCCGATTCCACAGTCTCCGATCAGTAAGTTGACAAGGGTACATCGAGCGCATATAATAGGACGATTCTATCCGAAAAATCACCGGGATACGCGCTAGGCCCGCCTCGTTGAGGGTGGGATACGCGGACGCTTGGTTCGCCTGTTTATCCCCGGCCGAAAGGCCAAGTGTAATTCGAGGTTTTCACCCATTATGGAACGCGATATCGGCCCGATCCTCGGCGATTGGAAATATGCCCCAGGTGAGTTGAGCGTGCGCAAGATACGAGGCGGCAATGGCAGCGCCAAGCTCCAAATCCGCATGGATATGGGCTTGATGCAGCTAGAGTGGCGGGGCCGTCCCGACGCGCTCCGTCCGCACGGCTGTGTGTCGCTGTTGGATTACTACTGCCAAAGGCGACGCGAGTGGGAAAAAGCACACGGCCCGGGCACTTTTCGCCTCTCGCACGAGGATTGTTCCGAGCTGGCCCAAGAGGCCATGAAATACTACTGGCGGCGGATCGGTTTTTTCGAACTGAAGGAATACGAGCGAGCCGAAGAAGACGCCAAGCACAACCTCGCCATTCTCGACTTGTGCTACGAATACGCCGAAGAGGACGAAGACCGTCAGTTAGCCGAACAATACCGAGTCTTTGTCACGGCGCATCGGGTGCAGGCGCGGGCGCTGGCCTGTCTAGAGGCCGAAAACTACGCCGAGGCCCTAGCAGAGATCCGCCGAGGCATCGCCGAAATTGAGGAATTTCTCGCCAAAATTGGTCAATTAGACCAGCTCGACGAGTGCCCTGAACTGCTCTTTTTGCGCGAGTGGGAGAGCGAGGTGGAAAGCACGCGACCGCGGACGTTGCGCGAGCGGCTGACGGCTGATCTACAGGCCGCAGTCGAAGCGGAGCGATTCGAGTTGGCCGCCTCGCTTAGGGATCGCTTGCGTTCGCTCGAGACCGAACAAGCCGGCAGGTTGTCTTGAAGGAGCAATTGCTGCCGAGGGGCGCTGTCTCCCGGCCTTTTTATTTTACCCTGTTGGCATTGTTAAGTGCTTGCGGGCAAATGGCTCCCAAGACGACGCCCGATGGGCCGACGGTCCAGATCATCCAAGATCAGCTACCCATAGTAGGCGACAACCTGCTCGACTTGCAGTTGTTCAGGCCGGGTACTGGTTCGCGCCTCCTGCTAGCGCTGCTGGAATGGGAAACCCCTTCGGGCGAACAGCACAAGGTCGAGCACCGGTTGCAGGTACCGCAGGGGCGTCTAGTGCGTTATGCGCTGCCGTATCGGTTGGCAGAGGCTGGCATACACCGCGCGGCCCTGCGGCTATACGATCCAGAAATCGACACCCCCATCCACGCGGTCGAAGAGTTGCGCCTGTTTGCCCGGCCCGCTTGGGAGCTTTCGGGCGACCGCTCGTATTATACCGTAGAGGATGATATCCGCTTCCGGCTGCGGTGCAATCGCCGCGCTGATACGATTATCCCCGTAGCGGTCGAGTTGCAGCGCGGCGGCGCGGTCTTGGATCGCTTGGATGTAAACATGATCGGACAGGAGGTCACTGGGTCCTTTGCTGCAGACGCCTTGCCCGCAGGGCGTTATGAGTTGGTGGCGCGGTGGCTGGATCCGGTCGGTGGGGCGGATTCGCTGGTCGTGGCCTGCGAGAAGTTCGCACCAGCCGCACGAGAGGTGAAAATCGACCTGTTCAGCCAGTCCTTGCTCGTCGATGGCGAGCCGTTTTTTCCCATTGGGCTATACTGGCTGCGGGCGGAGGATCTGGGCACGATGCGGCGTCTGCACTTCAACTCCGGAGATTACTACTACAAGCTGCGTGGAGAAGATGTCGCCGCGCTGATGGATGCGGCCGCCGCAGAGGGGATGCAGATACTCCTAGAGCTGACCGAGTACGCTCGGCGCAAGCCCGAGCCGGATTATTGGGCCATTGCCGCCCTCGTCAAACGCTATCGCCAGCATCCGGCGCTCTTGGCATGGTATCTGGTTGACGAGCCCGACGAGACCAAAATGGCTCCTGCGTCTGCCTTGGCGATATACGAGCTGATCCGGGAACTCGATCCATATCATCCGGTCTATTTAGTCAACAACCGACCGCATACATACGCCGCATATTCGGACGCCAGCGATATTTTGGCTATAGACGTCTATCCCATTCCGAATTATCCCATCAGTCAGGTGGGAGACTATATGGAGCGGGCGCGTTGGGCCTCGCTGGAGCGAAAGCCAGTCTGGTTGATTGCCCAGGCATTTGGCGGGGTGGAGCATTGGGCGCGCTCGCCGACGGCGAGCGAGCTGCGGAACATGATCTATCAAGGCTTGGTTGGAGGGGCCAAGGGGGTGTTGTTTTACCGCTATTGCCAAGAGAACGAACGCCACATCCAGCCCCTCGCCCTGTGGCGAGAAGTCCAGCGCCTCGCGGTCGAGCTTGCCGAATTAGGCCCGGTGCTCTTACAGGAGGAGCACAGCTTAGAGGCACAACCGACCAGTGGCGAGGTCGCAGTGGCGATCAAAGAGTACAAAGGCGATTTTTACGTATTTGCCGTCAATGTCGCCGAAGGTCCGCGGCAGCTCGATTTGCGTTTGGAGGGCTTGCCGCCTATGGGGCGGGCTGAAGTGTTCCGAGGGCAGGCGGTGCCGACGCTGGCCAACGGGCGGCTCGCCGCGGAGTTAGGGCCGCTGGGCACGGCGGTTTTTCGCTTGCAGACAGCGGGCATTTAAACAGGTAATCCACTGGCTTTAGAGCCGGTTAAAGGGGAGGAAATTATGGCCAAAAAGGTGGCCCTCAACAAGCGAGATCGAGAGCGAATGAAGAAGAGGCTCCTCGTGCGTCGCGCTGAATTGCTCAGCGACTTGGACGGAACCGAGCACGAGATTGACGAGCTGCAAGACCCCAAGGCCGACGATCTTGACCGAGCAGTCGAGGCCGGAGCCATGGAGCTTTTGGTGGCGCTGGGGGATACCGAGCGCCGCGAGTTGGAAGAGGTCACGCTGGCGCTCGAAAAGCTGGAAAGCACGACGTATGGCAAGTGTGAAGCCTGTCTCGAACAGCCCTTAAACCTGTGTGCGACCTGTCCGTTTATTCCCAAGCCGCGCTTGGAAGCCCTGCCTACGGCGCGGCTGTGCGTGTCCTGTCAAGAGGCCGAGGAGCAGAACCAGATTCCGTCTTATACCCGGCTGCGCCCGCGGCGGATGTTTGGCGAGGACATAGAAGAATTCACGCATCCGCTGATGGACTCAGAAGACGACAAATAGGCGCTTAATCCGCGCATTATTCGAGCCTAAGTAAAGGCGGCCTAAGCTTCTTGAGAAACTTAGGCCGCCTTTGTATGAGGATTGGGATTGAGAAGCTAAGGAGCCAGTTCTTTTAGCTCAGCCATAGTGGCAAGCCGCACGTTTTTGAGCTGGCGCTGGTAGCCTATGACTGGGTCAAGTTACCTTGGGCTTGGAGCAATTGCTGGCTATCGGCCAAGCCAAGCTCAAAGCGGCTCTGCTCGACGTCATAGGTGCGCTGGGCAAATTCGAGGGCGGCTTGGCGCAGGTCGATCTGGCGCTCGGCCTCGTGGACGCGGCGCGTGGTGTCGCGGATCTGCTGGATGATTTGGCGGCGCTGCTGCTCGCGAGTGAGGCGGCTTTGCTCCAAGGCGATGCGCGCTTGGCTGACGTTGGCCTGTCGTTGGCCGCTGTCGATCAGCGGCAGGGTTATCTGCAGGTCAACTCCCCATTGATTGCGCTCGAAATTATCGCTAACGTCGCCGATCTCACTGCCGTGCCCCCGCATGCTGACATTGGCTCCGAAAGTCGCGTTAATGCCGGTGCGGCGGCGGGTGTCTTCCAATTCCAACGCGCGGATTTCCTCGAAAATCTCGGCTCGTTTCATGTCGGTGCGGTGCGCCAAGCCGATTTCAAGGGCGCGTTGAGCGTCGATGGGGTGAACCTCGTACTGGACATCAGTGTCGATTTCGAGCGGTGCCCACACATCGAGTCCGAGGGTTTCGCGGAGAATGTCGCGGCGCGATTCGATATTGGTTTGGGCTGCAGCATCTCTACCTGCAAGCGCAGAGCTTCTACTTCGGCGATGAGGCCGACCTCAAATTTTCGCTGAGCCAGTTCCAAGTTAGCGCGCGACTGCGCTAGGCGCTGTTCCTCAATTTCGAGTTCGCGGACGCTTTGCACTAAACTGTAGTAATCGTCGATGACTTGGCCCTCCAGTTGGAGCCGCTGGCGGTCGAAGTTGAGACGTGCGCTTTGCAGGCCATGCTCGGCGCGCTTGAGCGCGATTTCCTCGCTGGGCTGGCCAAGCAGATCGCGCTCGTAGAAAAGGCGCGTCGAACCCGAATAGTCGAGGAAGTCGGCGCGGCGATTGGACGAGAAATCGCGGCGCAGGGCCGTAGTGTTCAGCGTGAATTGGCCGAGGTGGCGCAGGCGCTGGGTCATGCGCAGGCTGCCCCTGTAAAAGACATCGGAACTCTCTTCACGGACTCGGGTTTCGAGGGCGATATTTTCTTGGGTATCGCTCAGCCCAGTAAAGCTAGGGGAGGTGACGTCGGCGTTCATGCTGAAGGCAAAGGGCGCACGTGCCATCGTTAGTTGGGCGCGGTTGTTGGCTAGGGTCTGTTGGTCCATTTGGTGTTGCAAGTTGTTTTGCATGGCCAAGTCGATGCACTCTTGCAGCGAGAGAACCTCGGCTGTGGAGCAGGTGGTGGCGATTAGCAAACCGACTAGTGCCCATTGGTATTTCATCGCAAAGCCCTTACTTAATTGGATGACGAGTGAGATGCAGCGGTTGCTTGTAATTATACGATACGCGTTTTACCATTGCCAACCGCATCGCGCGGCTGCGGCAATTTTCCGGTAGCGAGTTTTATATTTAATATTAATAGACTTAAGCCTATCGCGAATCTAAAGGAGCAATGCCATGACCACCCTCGCTTCACAAGTGCTGGCGTACGAAAAAATTTGCCGATGGAGCCGACCGCGAGAGCATGTTGGCGAGCTATGCCAATCCGCTAGTCTCTGGGTTTACGACCAATCCCACCTTGA
This sequence comes from Candidatus Latescibacterota bacterium, assembly GCA_021295675.1. The sequence continues at coordinate 11,846 of JAGWBY010000127.1, forward strand.
TGCACCAAGCGGGCGTTACTGACTACCGGACCTTTGCTCACGACATCGTCGCGGCCATTCCCGACCGCCACATTTCTTTTGAGGTCTTTTCAGACGAGTTCGACGACATGGAGCGCCAAGCCCGCGAGATCGCCACTTGGGGCGAAAACGTGTACGCCAAAATTCCCGTCAGCAACACCAAGGGCGAGGTCAGCTACGACTTGGTCCATCGGCTGTCTCACGCCGGGGTCAAGGTCAATGTCACGGCGATCTTTCTACTCGACCAAGTGCGGGAAGTGGCGGCTGCGGTTGAGGGCGGGGCACCGTGCTGCGTGTCGGTTTTCGCCGGTCGCATTGCCGACGCCGGGCTAGACTACATGCCGGTCATGGTCGAATCGGTCGAGTTGCTCGCGTCCAACCCCCAAGCTGAACTCATCTGGGCCAGCCCCCGCGAAGTGTACAATGTCGTCCAAGCCGACAATATCGGTTGCCACATCATCACCTGCACCAGCGACATCATCAAAAAGTTGCCGACCTTGGGCAAGGAAATGGGACAGTTCTCGCTAGAGACCGTACAGATCTTTTACGCGGATGCCACGGCCGCCGGCTACAGCCTATAAGCGCGGCGGATGAGTTACACCCAACAGTACTTGGCAGCGGCGGCTCAAGTCATTGAGCAGCTAGATCGCAATGCGATCGAAGCGATAGTCCAGCTCGTCGTCGAGACCCGTCAGCGTGGGGGGAGGCTTTTTGTCCTCGGCGTGGGGGGCAGCGCGGGCAATGCGAGTCATGCGGTCAACGACTTTCGCAAGATCGCTGGTATTGAGTCCTACGCACCCACGGACAACGTCTCGGAGCTGACGGCGCGCATCAACGACGAGGGCTGGGATACGGCCTTTGCCAAATGGCTAGAGGGCAGCCGTTTGAACAAAAAGGATCTGATCTTGGTCTTGTCTGTCGGCGGTGGCAATCGCCCGCTGAATACAAGCGTCAACTTGGTTGTAGCCCTGGAGTACGCCAAAGAGGTCGGAGCCAGGATGGCGGCTTTACAGCCCAAGTCGCCGATGCCTGCGCGATTGTGCCGACGGTCGCGCCGGATGCAGTCACGCCACTGACGGAATCCTTCCAAGCCGTTATATGGCACTTAATTGTCTCGCATCCCGGGGTACAAGTGGAGCGCACTAGGTGGTAGATGTGCTCACAACGAAAGGTTGAACATGTCTGCGGTCCCCCGAGACCTGCACCAGTTTTTGCATCGCTACATTCCAGACCTAGAAGAGGAGATGTTCTCGTTCCTCGCGGTGCGCGAACCCGAGGACTTTCTATATCGGCTGATGCGCGACTACCCGGAGCGCGGCGGCAAGCGATTCCGCCCGGTGTTGGTGCTGTTGGCTTGCCAAGCCTGCGGCGGCGACGTGAAGAAAGCCATGCGGACTGCGGTGGCCTTTGAGATGTTCCAGTCGTTTGCCGTGGTCCACGACGATATTGAAGACGGTTTACACAAGCTGCACGGAGTCCCATTGACCATCAACGTTGGCGATGCCCTGTACTCCAAAGTCTTTGAGATCCTCAGTGCGAACCGCGAGGCATTGGGGGCAGAGGTCGCACTCGATTTGATCGACGAGATGATCCGCGGCTCGTGCGAGACGTTTGAGGGGCAGGCATACGACGTGGGCTGGATCCGCCAGCGCTACATTCCCAGCGAAGACGAGTTCATGATCATGTTGCGCAAAAAGACGGGGTGGTACACGGGTCGAGGGCCGTGTACGGCCGGGGCGATTATCGCGGGGGCCGAGATGGAATTGCGAACTCGCATTGGCGACTTCGGCGAGTCCATGGCCATTGCGTTCCAACTCCGCGACGACCTGCTGAACTTGAGCTCTTCCGAACAGGACGCCGGTTATGCGCCCGGGGTTACTTCCGGGGCCTACGGCAAGGAGCGGGGCGGGGATATTGCGGAAGGGAAGCGGACCTTGATTATCATCGATCTATTGGGCAAATGCACGGTTGCGGAGCGCGAAGAAGTGCTGGCGATCTTGCACCAGGAGCGGCATCTCAATACGGCCGCCGAGATTGAGCGAGTCATCGCCTTAGTGGAGCACTACGAATGCGACCGCTATGTCGGGGGCGTGTGCCAGCAGAAGGTCGAAGAGAGCTTGACGCACCTCGAGAAACTTCCGGCCAACCCTTCGCGCGATATGCTAAGAGAAATGCTGGACTTTTTGGTCCAGCGCGCCTTTTAGTCCACCACTGGATTTTCCAAATAAGCCAAAAGCAACCGCGCCGTGTTGACGATGCCGTCCC
>JAGWBY010000128.1 GCA_021295675.1 Candidatus Latescibacterota bacterium
CAGCATGACAGGGGCTGATGCTTTCCTTCTTGTCATGCTGAGTGCAGCGAAGCGGAATCGAAGCATCTCATCCCTACGAGGCCTGTGCGTAACGTCAGTTACTTAAACGCAACTTCCTGCATCCCCTTTTGCGAAAGGTCGGCCCATGAGTTCCCGCAACGGTTTTATCGAAAAGCATATTTACGACTACCTCCTCGCCAACTCGCTGCGCGACCGAGACGAGCTCAAGCGGTTGCGGCAGGAGACCCAAGCCATGCCCATGGGCGGAATGCAGATCTCGCCCGATCAGGGACAGTTTATGGGGCTGCTCGTCGAACTGATCGACGCCAAGCGGATCGTTGAGGTGGGGACTTTTACTGGCTACAGCAGCATCGCCATGGCGCTGGCCCTGCCAGCGGACGGGCGTCTAATCGCCTGCGACGTCAGCGACGAGTTTACTCGCATTGCCCAGCGCTATTGGCAAGAGGCCGGCGTGGCCGACAGGATCGAATTGCGGTTGGGACCAGCGGTAGCAACTCTCGACAAAATGCTCGCAGCCGGGGAAGCCGGTTGCTTCGACATGGCCTTTATCGACGCGGATAAGGAAAATTACGATGCCTATTACGAGCGCTGTCTGCAACTCTTGCGCCCGGGCGGATTGATCCTAATCGACAACGTGCTGTGGGGCGGGCGGCCCGCCGATGTCAACGAGCAGGACGAAAGCACTGTGGCGATCCGCGCGCTCAACGCCAAAATCCACGCCGACGAACGCGTGACCGCGTCTCTGCTGTCGATTGGCGATGGGTTGACGTTGGCGCGGAAGCGGTGATCTGTGCAACTCAATGCGAAAGAAATAGCGGAGGAGACCCGACCATGAATAAAATATGGGTCCTACAAAACGTTCAGCCGGAAAACTTGGGGATCGCCGGCCAAGTTTTCCAAGGCTGCGGTCTCGAACCCGCCTACGTACATACCTTTGCCGGCCAAGAGGTCCCCCGCTATATGGACGAGGCCGCCGGCCTAGTGGTCTTGGGCGGGCCGATGGGCGTGTACGAACACGACCGCTACCCGTTTATAGACGCGGCCACGCGCCTTATCGACCAAGCTCTAAAAGAAGACAAGCCCGTACTCGGCATCTGTCTAGGCAGCCAGCTTTTGGCCACGGCTCTTGGTGCTCGGGTCGCCCGCGGTCCGCAGAAAGAAATCGGCTGGTATCCTATTGAGCGGAAGCCCGCTGCCAGCGAAGACCCGCTAATGGGCGGCCTACAACCATCCTTTATGGGCTTTCACTGGCACGGCGACATCTTCGATCTGCCCAAGGGCGCTACTGCACTGGCCTCTTCTGCTCGCACTGCCTACCAAGCATTTTCTTATGGCCGAGCGGCGTATGGCGTCCTCTTCCACATGGAAGTTACCACGCAAATTATCGCCGATATGGTCCGGGCTTTTGCCGACGAGGTGCGCGAGGAGGGGCTAGACGGCGAGCAAATCAAAGCCGACGCGGCCCAGCACTTACCCGTCCTCCACGCCAACGGACGGACCTTCTTCCAGAACTGGGCCACTCTCTGCTTGGAGGCAGATTCTTAGCAGTAGCTCGGCAGAGATAGGTGAATCATGGCTTGGTTATTCTTCATTGATGAGAGTGGACACGACCATAAGACCACGCCTTACGAAGTTCGCGGCGGATTCGCGATCCACATCGGTCAGTTATGGTCTTTCGTGCAGGACATGCAACGGCTGGAAGTCGAGAGTTTCGGCTGCCAATTGCACGAGTACAAGAAAGAGCTCAAAGGGTCAACACTGATCGACAGGAAGCGTTTCAAATTTGCAAGACAAAGCGAACTATTCCAGGACAGTGATAGGCAGCAACTCTGCCGATCTTTTCTGGTGAAGGGTCTGACAAGTGTCGCGCCCCACCGAGATGAATTCACGGCCTACGGCCAAGCCTGTCTTCACATGGCACAGGGGATATTCGGCCTACTGAAAAGGTATGAAGTCGTATTGCTGGCTTCCGCCATACCGCGAGGCGTCGCCAAGCCGCCAGCCTACAAATTCGATGATTATCTGAGGAAGGACGTTGTCTTCCTGCTTGAGAGGTTTTTCTATTTTCTAGAAAACAAGCGAGAGCATGGCATCTTGGTCATGGATGAAACCGAGAAACGCGGAGACCGAAGGTTTGTCACCAGGATGGAAAGGTACTTCACGAAGACCGCTATCGGCCGGTCTAGGACGGCATGGATCGTGCCAACTCCGCTCTTCGTTTCGTCCGACATGACCTATGCCGTCCAAGCAGCGGACTTGTGCATCTATTGCGTCAACTGGGGGTTTCGGCTGCCCAGACGCGGCATGAACGCAGAGCGCCGCGAAGAAATCGCTGGCATGTTTGGGACCGAGTTGGCCAGCCTCCAGCTTCGCGAGCACGGATACAGAGATGGTCACGTCTTCGATACCTATGGAATCGTTTACGTTCCCGATCCGTACCAACCTCGAACGACCCCATAAAAAAGGAGGCAACGCCCCGCCTGCCACTCCCACGCATTATTGGCGTGAGGCCGCATACGAGGCCGAGCCTCCATCAATGAATGTAGGTTAGGAACGACAGAAAATCAACGCCACATTCACTCACCTACCGGCCATTCTCCCACTCAGGTCGAAACCCCCAACAAACCCCGCGTCAGTTGAAAATCGACGTTGCGCTGCTGCAAGGCACCGGGGATATGATTGCCCCGCGCCACCTCAGCCAACAAACCAGCCAATTGCTCGGCCCAATCGTCAGCCACACCCGTCAGCGCCAAATCAATATCCTCGCCGTAGAGCGTCGCCACCGTCGGATCTGCACTCACCTGCACCACCGGCATCAAGGGATGTCCCTGTAAAGGATGTTCACCGGTATGGGCCAAAATCATATCCACGCCCGTGGCACCCAGTCCGGTAGCCGTCTCCACCCAGTGGTCGGTGGGCGTCTCCATGATGTAAAAACCCGGTTCCACGGCCGCTTGACCATAGGGCAATGTCGCGGCATCCGACGGCTCGACTAACACAGAGTTCAGATACGCCAGTTCCTGTAGCAGAGCCGCGTTGTGCGGCACGACCACAGTGCCGCCCCCGGTCACTATCCAGCGCGTCAACTGGGCAAAAGACCGCGCCGCGTCCTCCCCCAATTCACCGGTCGCCTGCATCCCCAAGCGCAAGGCACCCAAGCCACCTTCCACAGCGACGGGCGTTTCCGTCTCGGCCAGCGCTTGGCGGAACCACCCCTCGACCCTGTCCATGGCCTTGACAATGCCGCCGTCCAACTGCACCGACGCCCAGCCAAAAACAGCCGGGTCCAAGCCCCATTCCTCAAGGCCGTTGCGCATGTAATCGTTGTGCGTCTTTTCGCAGCCGTGCTCCAGCAGCAACACGCGCCGCGCCAGTGGATGTGCGGCGTACCCCATCATGGTGCGCAAGTGCATTTGCTCGGTGGCACCACTCGACGACAACCCACAGCCCTCGGTGTGGACCAAGGCGACAAAACGCGACAGACCCTGCTCGCGACCCACTTGTCGGGCATTGAGCCGCTCGGCGCACATGCGGGCGATCTGGCCAGCGCACAGGCTGGTGGGCAATACCAGCCCTACCTGATCAATAGCCCCGTCCAGCATGGGGAACGACACGGCTGGGCCGACCTCGGACCGCACCGGTACGGGCCGACCCTCGGGCACGGGAGTGGCCAACAGTTTCTCTAACCGGCTGATATCGGTCTGTTGCCAGTTGCGCCAGATGGACACTTGGGCGTGGCCGGCCCGCTCGCCCAGCGAGCGCTCGCCCGAGGCCACCCGCAAGGTGCGCTCGAACAGCTCCTGGCCCAACTCGTCCATCGGCGTGCCGTCCAAGTAGGCCCCGGCATTGACATCGAGATCCGCGGCTAGCAGTTGGTAGCGCTCCGAGGTGGTGACGATTTTGATTGTCGGCACAAAGGGAAAATTGGTGATGGAACCGTTACCCGTGACAAAGAAGATGGCATTACAGCCGCTGGCCACCTGCCCGGCAATGCTCTCCAAGTCATTGCCCGGACTATCCATAAAGTAGAAACCGGTCCCTTTGAGCGGCTCGCCATACTCAATGGCGTAGTCCAAGCGCACGTCTGGGTCGCGCTTGCGCGCCGCGCCAATGGACTTGAGCGCGATATTGTACAGACCGCGAAATTTGTTGCCCCCAGAGGGATTGCCCTCGGCTGAGGCACCGTGCCACGACACCCGCTCCTTGAAGTGCTCGACCATGTGCAAAAAAGTGCGCGCAGTCTCCACATCCTTGACGTTTTGCAGCACGTACGGTTCGGCCCCGATCAGCTCGTCGGTCTCGGCGAGGTTGGCCGCGCCGCCGTAGCGAATCAACTCGCGCGCCACCCAGGCGGCCAGTGGATTGCCCGAAATGCCCGAAAAGGCGTCCGAACCGCCGCACTGCAAGGCGATTTTGAGATGGCTTAAGTCGTGCTTGCCCCGCTCCTCGTCCGCCATTTCCTCGGCCCAAGCCGCCACTTGCCGCTCGCCCTCTGCCAAACGCGCCGCAAAGGAACCGTCCAAGCTCATGCCACCATGTATTTCCGCAGCATTTCGTTGGTCACGGCTTCGCTGCCGTAGTCCACCGCCAGCACAGCGCCGACGTTGGGATGGACGACAAAGCCAGCCAGCGTGCGCAATAAAAGTTCGCGGTTATTGGGATCGGCTCCACCGCCACCCTCGGTATGGGCAATCGGCACCACGCCGTCGCCAGCCGGCCGGCCGCTCCAGCGCTCGGCCAACAGCCGGGCATAGCTAGCCGTGCGCGAGGACGTGCCCAAGACGACGATATAATTGCGCGTGCCCACGCCTCGTCCCCCAGCGCGACCATAGCCTAAGAAGGTCCGCCGCTCCTCATGCGGATCGAGCGCAACCCCAGGCTGAAAATTCGCCGGATCCAGTTGATACGGCTCAATGCGATCGACGAAATTGGCCTGCTCGGGCAGGTCGAAGTCCAACTGCCGGATGCCCAATGGGCGTAATCGCCCGGCTGCAGGGCGCGCTCGGCCACGCCAAAAGGCAGTTGCCACGACAGTAGGAATTGGCCGGGTTCAATCGGCTCGACGGCAAAGCGATGTCCCTCCATCACCGTGTGGGACAACGTGAAGGACCGTCCCTCGTAGTCTATACCCGTGCCTGCTTCCAAGCGCCGAGTGGCAATAGCCACATTGTCCCCGGGCATGGGCAGCCGAGCTACTTCGCTAAAAGCAAAAATCGCGTTCATCAATAGCTCCTCAATAATTCGTGGACGACGAAGTAATGGCGCACCAACGGGCCGGTTCTAGCGCTTCGATCAAAGCGCGGCGAGCTTGCGCGGTCCCGATCTTGCGCAAAGCAGTGCTGGCACAGTAGCGCGTATAGCGATTTGGATCGGCCAGCGCGCGAGCCACCAGCGGTACCAACTCGTCGTCGGGGGGTGCCATCTTGCTCAGGGCAAAGGCGGCATTGCGCCGCACCAACTCCACCTCGTCACCCATAGCGCGGGCGAGGTCCGGAGCCGTTGATACCGCCGCCGACCCAATGATTCCCAAAGCCTCGGCGGCATTGCGCCGCACCCACATAGCGTCATCGCTCAAGGCCGCTTGCAATACCGGTACTGCCGCAGCCGCCTCCTTGCCCATGGTCGCCAAGGCTCCCATCGCCGCCGCCCGACCAGGCCAAGGCCCCTGCTGGGCCGCGTCCAACAACCCATCCAAAGCCTCCACACCCAAGGCGGCCAAAGCGTGTACCGGGCCCAATTCGCCCGGATTGCCGCCTTGGGGATTGGTCGGCGAATGGGCCAGATTGGTCTCGGCTTGAGCTTGGGCTTGGCTCTGCATGTTCTCGATCAGCCCTTCTACTTGGTCCCCTCCCAAGTTGTAGGCTGCTTGCAGGCGAGCCGTTTCCGAATCGGCACCCAAATCCTCCCAGCGCGCGCTTCCGTTACTCGCTGCTGACCGGCCACACAACCAGTCCCACACGTGCCGCGACAATTCTGGGTGTGGATCGCCGTCGAGGGACTGCCAATGAGGTACCTTATTATTCCACGCCGGTGCCTCTGGCTCTGCCATGCGAGTGAACTGGTATTTGAGCATGTAGCGCCTTTTGTCCGAGCGATTGGCCGTGGCCCGATGCCAGCTATCAAAGTTGACGATGGACACCGTGCCGGCCGGACCGCACAAGCCCAATTCGGTCTCGGTAGCTCGCACTGGATCGGCATTGGAGATGCCGTTGTACCACTGCCGCCCCGGCATCACGCCGGTGGGGCCCATATCCGGGGCGACGTCCTGTGGATAGTAAAAGGCCATGACCCAACGGCAGCGGTGATAGCGGATATTCTGGTCGAAGATATAGTCGTCCTTGTGCCAGCTTTGGCCGTCGCTGCCGGGGGAATTGAGGTGGCAGTAGCGGTGCGGGTGCATCAGATAGCCCGCGCCCAGAATGCTGGTCAGTGCCCCGCGCACCGCAGGGTGTGCAAAGACCTCGGCGATGGCGGGAATGCGCGGCGCGATGTTGTTGCCGGGGTTGCCTTCGGCCTCCAACACCGCGTCGATCTGGCGGCACACTTCGGCGTGAAAATCGCCCGGGAAATTCGCCTGTACCTGAACATAGCCCTGGGCGATGAACTGCTGCATCTCGGCGTCGCTGAGCAAGTGCTTTTCGGCTTCCATGATCTTCTCTTCCTAAAAGCGGCGGTCTAACGCCCATTCGGCCCAAGACCGCACGTATTCGTTGTCCTGCTGACGCGCCCGTTGCAAGGCTGATACCGCTGCTGTCGGCGCGCGCCATTTGGCCAGCGTCATGGCCGCGTTTTCGCGCAGCGGCGCATCTGACAGAGACCAAGGAGTCATCGCGCGGCTATCGTCTAGAGCCTGTGTCAAAGCCGGTACTGCCGCTGGCACTTGGCCCATATTGCTCAAAGCATCGGCGGCATTGCGGCAGACCCATTCGCTGTCGTCCTGCAACGCTGCGGCAAGAGCCGGGGCCGCATCCTGAGCTTCGGCACCCATACAGCCCAAGGCCGTGGCCGCTCCGGCGCGCAGCCACCAATCCCCATCCTGCAACGCCTCGACGAGCGCGGGCACCGCCACAGCGCCGGCTGCGGCCAGCCCGTAGGGGCTTTCCAACTGGCTGGGATTGGTAAAATCGCCGCGCTCGATATTGGCTTGCCAACGCCGGGCAGACTCGTCTTTTAACGCCGCCATCAATACCGGCACTCCTTCGGCTCCCAGCGTCCCCAAGTCGTAATAGGCATCTATCCGCACCCGTTCATCGGGGTCGCGCAAAGCCGCCTGCAAGGCTTCCACCGATCGACGCGGCTTCAAGGCGGGAGCCTGTCCCCCGTACCAGCGCCACAGCGTGCGGTACAAAGCTGCATGGCGTCCCGTGGGCATCCACCGGCTGCGCTGTTCTGGCACGCGCTCCTCGGTGCGGGTAAAGAGGAACTTGAGCATGTAGCGCGTCTGGGTCGAGCGATTGGCCGTGGCTCGGTGCCATATTTCGTAGTGGGTGATGACCACAGTGCCCGCCGTGCAAGTAAGGGCCAGCCCTTCGACCTCATCGCCGGGACCATCCATATAGTACTGCGTCCCGGGCACCAGCGCCGTAGGCCCCATATCCGGCGTTACCTCGTGCGGATAGTACAGCATCAGGACATAGCGCGGGCGGTGGTAGCGCACGTTGCCGCCGAAGGGATAATCCTTGTGCCAATTCTGGGCTTGATTGTCCGGCGCGAGATCGTGGCAGTGGCAGTGGCGGCAGAGGGCGTACTTAGGCCCTAAGATGCCGGTCAAGGCCGCATCTACCGCCGGGTCGGCGAACAACTGGTGCAATAGGGGAATGCGATCTATCAGGCCGTTGCCCGGATTGCCTGCGGCGAGTACGCGTTCGACCTGGCGGTACAGTTCGCCGTGTAGGTCCGCGGTCGCAGTCGGTTGCACCACGCGGTATCCCTGGACGATGAAATCCTGCAGGGCCGCATCGCTTAGGTGGGTCATCAGCTTATCCTCACTTCCCGGCCCTCGGCGGCCGAGCGGTACAGGCCGTCGAGGGCGGCCATGACGTTGAGCACTTCCTCTTTTTTCACCATCAACTCGGCTCGGCCTTCAAGCACCTCGACGAAGTGGGCCGCAGCTTTCCAATGGCCCGAGAAGGGCACCGAGGGGTCGGGCGGCACATTGAGCCGGGTATCGGCCTGATAGCGGCCCAAGGTGCCGATAAAAGTGAGCGGATTAAACGTGAGGCCGCCCTTGGTGCCCATGATGAGGGTGCCGCCGGTGCCATCGGGCAAATTGGCCGCCCAACTGGCCCTAATGCTGATGGTGGCGTCGTTTTCCAAGCGCAAAAAGCCAGCGGCCATATCCTCGACATCGTATTCGCTGAGGTCGTAGTCCCGGGGCGCGAACACGCCCTCTGGCGCGCCGCTGTCGGCCAGCGACGTGACCACGTCTTCGCGCTGGTCGGCCAGTTTGGTGTATGTCGCACCCGAGGCAGCCACCACTTTGGGATTGCCCATAATCCACAGCAGGGCGTCGAGCGCGTGGACGCCAATGTCGTAGAGCGGACCGCCGCCCGAGGCTTCTTTCATGTGAAAGCGGCCCCAAGTGGGCACGCCGCGGCGGCGGAAGGCCGAGGTTTCGGCGTAGTACATCTCGCCCAAGTGTCCGCTGTCGGCCAGTTGCTTGGCAGCAGTATTGGTACCGGAGAAACGGCCTGTCTGGGTGACGAATAGATGGCGTCCGGTAGCCTCGGCCGCTGCGTACATGACTACTGCATCGGCGTAGCTGGCGGCTACGGGCTTTTCGCAAAAGACGTGGGCACCGGCCTGGAGGGCGGCTTCGGTGTACGCGCGATGCGAGACATTGGGGGTGCAGACGGAGACGATATCGGGGCGCAGTTCGTCCATCATGCGCCCACAAACGTCGTACGCGCGAGGGATGCCGTGGCGGTCGGCGGTTTGTTGGGCCTTGGCCAAGGTGTGATTGAACACGCCGACCACTTCTACCGCCGGGGCCAACTCCAGCCAAGCGGGGATGTGACCGACGTTGGCGACCATGCCAGTGCCGACTTTCTTATACCTCCCAATCCTCTTGCTGTTGCAACGCATATAAAGACGTATATCCCCCCGACCAATCCGGCGGAATGAGACAAGGCCGCGGGTCGTGATAGGCCCAGCGCGCCTCTTTGCCCCGCACAATAACTCCCGAATACTGCGGGCTGTTCAAAGGATTAGCCGTATAGGGGAAGGCGTCGGCCGCCGAATAGATATTGAGCAACAAGGGCCGCCCCTTGGGCGATAAATTTTTCTTAGACCCATGCACTGTGCGGCAATTGTGGATGGTGATGGACCCGGCCGGTCCCGACATATACTCCACGCGACTGAGATTGACTTGGGGCAGATCCTGCTCGGCGATACAGCCGACCCATTGTTCAGAGGCATTGTACTGATCGAACAAAGGCCCGTTGTGGCTGCCGGCGACTCCGGCCAAAGGCCCTTGGTCGTCATCGACGTCGTAGAGGTACGTGCCGATGGTCAAGGGGCTATAATTGGTATGCGGCCAGTATGTAATGTCTTGGTGCCACTTGACTTCTTCGCCGCCTTCGGACCACTTGAAGTTCAATTTGGAATGGTGGTACTTGACATCCGGGCCGACCAAATCGGCAGCCACGTCAGCTAAGACCGACTGAGAGGCGAACTCCCAATAGACCGGGTGCTGGTCCACCGGGCTGGTGAGGCGCCGCAGGCGGGGGTTGTCGGCCGTGTGATCGGGCTCCAGATCGAAGACAGCGTCCGATTCGGTCAGGCTGCGACTGCGCTCGACCATTTCGTCGGTGACGGCTAACAGGCGCTCAATCCACTCCGGTCCGATGAGATTTTCGACCAACAGGAAGCCCTTGTCGAAATAGGATTGCCGCTGCTCTGGGGTGAGGATCTTGGGCGGGTGTTGCAGAATTTGTTCGGGCGTCATGATTCTGTCTCCTCTGCTTTGTAGTTCGGCCAGCGCATACTATGCTAGCGAATTCGCGCATACTGCTCAAGTCGGCGAGGCGGGAATTGCCGCGGAGATGAAGGCAGCAGCAAAACCAACTCAGAAGGCGAACCACAGTTGTCGGCGGGACCATCGTATATGGGGATGAAGGCGCGGAGGCTTTGCTCGGCGTTACGGCATTGGAGTTCGGCGGATGTCGCGGTCAATCTGTGCAATGAAGAATGGTGGTCTCTGCCGCTACCTTTTGCTTACCCCGTTGCCGCTATGGCACTCTTAGCAGCCTCTGGCTCTCGATAGATGATTTTCAAAAGCGCTTGCGCTGGACCGGTGGGGAGTGTACGGATGTCGATGCCGAAGGTCTTGGCAAATACGCCCTGACTCATGTTCAGTCGCGAGCGGATCAAGCGGGCGTTGATTTCGTTGGGGAGGTGGACGCGGTAGCTTTCTGGGTCCGCTTTGCCGCGCGTGATTTCCAGAGCCTCCGTTGCCGCCTTGATAAGTTCCTCTCCGGCCTTAGTCATGGTTTGGTCCTCCGTCGGTATTCGTTTGCTAGCGTGCGCAACACAGTCCGCAAAACTTTGACTTCCGAGTCGGTCAGGTTTGCTTTATCGCTCTTGGCGAAGATCGACAGCAGAAACACAGGAATGTCCTTACCGCTGTAAAAAGTCACCACT